>NZ_BQXH01000001.1 GCF_022836475.1 Ligilactobacillus pabuli
GGCTGGCCCCAGCCACACACCCCAGCACTTTAAACTAGCTATCAAAGTATAAAAAAGAACTCCACCTTTAAGATAGAGTTCCAAGGACCATCAACACTATTTGACAAAGTCCCAAATTAATGAGACACTTCTAGTTTAGTTAAGAACATTATCCGATTAAAACGCCGCCATCAGTGGTCTTAAACCGGTCGTCTAAGTTGATATGGTCATAAAAGAGAACACCATTTAAATGATCAAATTCATGTTGAACCACAATTGCAGGATAGTCTTTTAAGCGCGAAATATGTTTATTTCCGTCTAAGTCGTACCAACGTAACTTGATACGATTATGACGCCAAACATAGCCAGGGACATCTTTATCGACTGATAAGCAGCCTTCTCCCATACTTAAAGCAGCACCTTGAACTGATTCTGTTAAAATAGTGGGGTTAACTAAGATCTCTTTAAAGACTGGGGGCTGTGTTTCGTCATCATCGGGTACCAAAACTGCAGCCATTCGTGTTGAAGAGCCCACTTGTGGGGCTGCCAAGCCGACACCAGCACGTAAATGATATTTCTCTGCTAATTTTTCGTCTTGACTGACTTCTAGGTATTCCATCATTTTATGGCCCATTTCTTTTTCTGCATCAGAAAGTGGAAATGTTAGCTCTTGTGCTCGCGAACGTAAAACTGGGTTGCCATCGCGAGTAATATCGTCCATTAGTATCACGTTATATTGCCTCCAAAAGTTATTTTCCTCTTATTTTAGCATATTTACTGGAATGATTGTTAAAAACATTAGCATAGATCTGGAAAAGAAGATGTTTAGATACATTTTAACCGATAAAAAGCTTCCAAATTATTCGGGCAGGGAAAATTTTCAGATATTGTTTTCTGTGTTAGAATAATAAAATAATACTACATAGAGAATGACTTTGCGGGAGGCGGGTATATGACGAAAAATGTTTTGATTTCTGGCAATGATTGGCTAGTGGAAGCTATTTTACAACATAATATTATTCAAGATCAGGAACTGAATCTGATTTGGTATCAAAAAGAGACCGAGTTTCCTCGGTTAGTTCACGAGTTATTGGCGGCAGCGACTCTCGCTGAGAATTTAAATTTAACGGCAACTAATACACCAGATTGGGCGTCGATTGATTTGATACTGGTAGGGAATCAAGCTGGGGAGAAGGCGGAACTTTCATCTGATGAGCGACTGCATGCAGAAATTCATTGGACACAAATAATCGTGAATCAAGCGATGGCGAATAATTTTGCCGGTAAAATTTGTTTTTTGACCCGTTTCAGTGAACCACAGGTATTTGCAGCACTGCATTTTTCTGGCTTACCTGAAAATGCAATTTTTGGTATTGGAACTTTGCCTTTGGCATTAGTGGCTGAACAACTTCTGGCAAACACTTTGAAAATTGATGTGAGACAAATTCATGTGAGTGTTTTAGGAACCTTATTGGACCCAATTCCAGCTTGGAGTCGGGGTCTAGTTGCGGGCACACCATTACTATCATTAGTGGCACAAGAAAATAGTATATTTTCTCAGGATAAACTATTGGAAATTGAGAAGATTTTGAAAGAAAGCACACCTAAAAGTCTGTTACCTGCGATTTTAGCTAGTATTGATAAGATTTTTACTGCTTTATTTTCACCATTCGCGCAAATTTTGCCATTAACCCATCAAGTCCTGCTAGGTAAGCAAAAAATTGCAGTCAGTGAACCGGTGTTGTTGTCTAATCAAGGTGTTTCCAAGTTACCAAGTTTTACTTTATCGGAACAAGAAAAACAGGATCTGGCACGAATTAAGGTTGCAGTGCTAACGCAAATTGAAAATTTGACGGGTGGTAATTAATTATGAGTCAAGATGTTTATGAATATCCATTAATGCCTGAATGGGACATTTCTGCAGTCATTCTAGCAACTGATTTTTATCAGGCAGTTGAGCAGTTTTATGATTCTGGCATTGAGCGAGCAGATTTTTTATCTAAGTATCAACTCTTTCGTGAGTTAGAGCCTGCCAAGATGATTCAAAAACAATTAGATCAAAGATTTCAAGCCGTTTCTGGTTATAGTATTTACCAGGCGGTACAGTATGCCAATCAACATGAAACAAAATTTATTGGATTTAAACCTAAAAAGGGGTGAGCAAATGAATGAGCAATTAGCGATCCATCAAGTTGTCAGTCAATGGTTTCGGCAGGTCCGTCCGCAAATTTTAGCGGGTAGAAAACAAGGATTGGAGATTGAAAATAAGACATCACGGTTAGATTTAGTGACTAATATCGATAAAGAAACTGAACAATTTTACCGGCAACAAATCAGGCAGCATTTCCCAAATTCTAAGATTTTAGGTGAAGAGGGGGCAAAAGAAGACATCAATTCAGCTGAAGAGTTATTTTGGGTGATTGATCCAATCGATGGTACGATGAATTTTGTTAAGCAGGGTCGGTCATTTGTCAGTATGCTAGCAATCTATCACAAACAGCAGCCTGTGTTGGGCTACATTTATGATGTTGTTGCTGACCAGCTTTATTGGGGCGGCCCTGGTTTGGGAGTTTATTGTGATGAAGAAAAACTGAGTGAACCAGAAAACATCAGCCTAAAAGAGGGACTGCTGGGTGTTAATGGCCCAATGATCATGTCAAATTATCGCAATTTGCAAACAGTGGTCAAGCAAAGTGCGGGTGCACGGATCTATGGCAGTGCAGGAATTGAGTTCATTCATGTTTTGCGGGGACAATGCGTTGGATACCTGTCTCATTTACGTCCGTGGGACTATGCTGCAGGAAGTATTTTAGCAGAAAGTTTAAATTTGGTTGTGAAAACGATTGACGGCAATATACTAGACGTGGTATCATCAGAAGATGTACTGGTAGCCACGAAACGAGCTTTTAGCGAAATAACTGCTTTAATGGCTGCCAAATGATAGCCGAATAACTGTGGCTTCATTGTCACAGCTTTTTTTATGCCAGGTTATGAAAATAATGTCTAAGTTTTCACAAAATTATGAAAAACAAATGGCTTGATAGTTTCAGGATTGATTGTAATGAAAGGAAGAAAAAATTTTGAAAACACGCGATGATATTCGTAATGTTGCCATTATCGCCCATGTCGATCATGGTAAGACCACATTGGTCAATGAACTACTAAAACAGTCTGATACTTTGGATGAACATACACAAATTGGCGATCGTGCCCTGGATTCCAACGATATTGAAAAGGAACGCGGAATTACGATCCTTTCTAAGAACACTGCTGTCCGTTATAAAGACAAGCAAATCAACATCTTGGATACACCAGGACATGCCGATTTCGGTGGTGAAGTTGAACGTATCATGAAGATGGTTGATGGGGTTGTTTTGGTTGTTGATGCTTTTGAAGGAACAATGCCTCAGACACGTTTTGTTTTGAAAAAAGCCTTCGAACAACATTTAACACCAATCGTGGTTATTAACAAAGTTGACCGTCCAGGTGCGCGTCCTGACGAAGTTGTTGACGAAGTTTTGGACCTCTTTATTGAATTAGGTGCAGACGAAGAACAACTTGACTTCCCAGTTATTTTTGCTTCAGCTATGAACGGAACTTCTTCATTAGATTCTGACGTTGATAAGCAAGAACACACAATGGATCCAATTTTGGATACAATTATTGATACAATTCCTGCACCAATTGATAACTCTGACGAACCATTACAATTCCAAGTTGCAATGCTTGATTATAACGAATTCGTTGGTCGTGTTGGTGTTGGTCGTGTCTTCCGTGGTACGATCAAAGTTGGGGACCACGTTACAGTTATGAAACTTGACGGCAGCCAACAAAACTTCCGTGTTACTAAACTGTTTGGTTATTTTGGTTTGCAACGTTTGGAAATCAATGAAGCCAAAGCTGGTGACTTGGTTGCTATTTCTGGGATGGAAGACATCTTTGTTGGGGAAACAATTTGCCCTTCTGACCACTTAGAAGCATTACCAATTTTACGGATCGATCCACCTACATTGCAGATGAACTTTATTACTAACAACTCACCATTTGTTGGTCGTGAAGGCGATAACGTTACTGCTCGTAAGTTGGAAGATCGTTTGAAGGTTCAATTGCATACTGATGTTTCTTTACGTGTTGAAGATACAGAATCTCCTGATACATGGGTCGTTTCTGGTCGTGGAGAACTTCATTTGTCAATTTTAATCGAAACATTGCGTCGTGAAGGTTTTGAATTGGCTGTTTCACGTCCTAAAGTTATCTTGCGCGAAGTTGAAGGCAAATTATCTGAACCTTTCGAAAACGTCACAATTGATACACCAGACGAATACTCTGGTTCAATCATTGATGCCTTAGCACAACGTAAAGGTGAAATGACTAACATGGAAACTGGGAATAACGGTCAAACTCGTTTGACTTTCTCATCTCCTACTCGTGGTTTGATCGGTTTTGATTCACAATTCCTTTCAATGACACGTGGTTATGGGATCATGAACCATACCTTTGCTGAATACAAACCTGTGATCCGTAACTGGGAACCAGGTCGTCGTAACGGTGCTTTGGTTTCAATTAACCAGGGTAAAGCTACAACCTATGCTATCATGGGTGTTGAAGGCCGTGGGACAATTTTTGTTGACCCAGGGACAGAAATCTATGAAGGCATGATTATTGGTGAATCTTCTCGTGAACGTGACATTTCTGTTAACGTTACGAAGGGTAAGAACTTAACTAACGTTCGTCAGTCAAGTAAAGACCAAACTGCTTCAATCAAAAAACCAACTCATTTGACATTGGAAGAATCACTTGAATTCTTGAATGAAGATGAATTGCTTGAAATCACACCAGAATCAATTCGTTTACGTAAGCGGATCTTGAACACTAATGCGCGTGAAAAAGAAGCTAAGAAATCAAAGAAATCAACAAACTAATTTTTAACAAAAAAGGCTGGGTTAATTCCCAGTCTTTTTTTGTTAAAAAAGAAAGGTATTGCGTAATCGATAGATTTTAAATGTTGATTAAAAAAAATTTCTCACTGTTTTATTATTAAAAGTTGCAATATAATAGAAGGGTAGCAAAAAATTGGCTAAATAAGAAAGAGCCACAAACGCTAACGAATTTTTAAGCATTGATGAAGTATGATATAATTGCCCAAATGGCGAAAGGGGAGAAAAATTAAGCAGATGGTGAGTCAAAAAGATGCCTTAGATGTTTTAGAAGAAAATGCTGCTAGTATTCGCAAATTGATCGGTAATCAAAAATTTGCCCTATGTTTAACTGATTGTCCAGCTTTTGACGATGTCGCAGATACACGGGTCTATGGTTTTTCTTGCCAGGTTCGCTTTGCTGTTGCGTGTGGATTTTTGACCGAAAAAGAGGGACAGAAAATGGTAACTGCATTAGAAAATGATTTGGCAGATATCAAGCAAGAAGCAAGTGAACGTTCTGCTCGATAAGAAGTTGACATGAAAAAAATAAAAGAAAAACTCAAGTATTTTGATTACTATTTATTCATCCCCTACATTTTGTTGTGTATTGCGGGAATTATTATGGTGTACTCAGCTAGTTCGATTAATTTGTCTTATGTTGGGGCAAAAACAGATGCCTATTTATGGCGTCAGCTAATTTTTGTGATCGTGGGGGTCATTGGCTTATTGATCTTTAGTCATGTGAATCCCCATTGGTGGGCCAGTCCCATTTTTTTAGTGGGCGGCTTTTTCGTGCTCATTGGTTTATTGATTTTTGCCCTGCTGTTTTCGCGGGAAATTAACGGTGCAAGAGGGTGGATCTCTTTTGGACCAATCAGTTTGCAGCCAGCTGAGTTGTGTAAATTATATTTAACGATGTTAATGGCACGGACAATGGCAGTCCGTGAACAAAACCTGGAACAGGGAAAGATATATCCGACATCTGCCAAGTTAAAACCATATCTATTGGTAGCATGTATGCTGATTTTGATTTTATTAGCCCCGGATTTTGGGGGCTTTATGATCAACTTGACGGTTATTTTAGTGATTGCAACCACTTCAACTAATACAGGACGGTTATCTTATAAGAAAAGAGCCGCTGCGTGGAGTGGAGCGGCTCTTTCACTGTTATTGTTAATTCAGCTCTTGCGTCTTGGGAATCCATTAAAAGGAACCCGGCTTTCATATATGTATGAACGTTTCCAGGCCTTTTTTGATCCATTTTCAGTGGCAGATTCCTCTGGAAAGCAGTTGGTAAATTCATATTATGCAATCAGCAATGGCGGTTTATTTGGCTTGGGTTTGGGGAATAGCGTGCAAAAACGCGGCTATTTGCCAGCACCATATACCGATTTTATTTTGTCGGTGATCAATGAAGAACTCGGTTTTATTGGCAGTGCTGTGATTTTATTGTTACTGGGCTTTATGATCGCCCGGATCTTTTTAATCGGGATTCGGTCACAAAACACCTATAACACTTTATTTTGTTATGGAATCGGGTCATTCATGCTAGTACAAACCTGTTTTAATGTTGGTGGAGTTTTGGGAATGCTGCCAATTACTGGGGTCACCTTGCCTTTTATTTCTTACGGAGGTTCAAGTATGTTGGTCCTTTCCATTTCAATTGGAATGGTGATGAATATTGCTGCCAATCAAAATCGTGGAACTGAAATAGATATTGCAAAAAAAGTTAATTAAAATAAATAGAATTAAGCTAATAAGCTCTAATTTAGAAATGGTGGGAGATCATGAAAAAGATTTTAATAGCTAATCGGGGAGAAATAGCTATCCGAATTATTCGCGCTTGTCATGAACTAAAATTAAAAACTGTGGCTGTTTATGCGAAAGAAGATGAGTATGGCGTTCATCGTTTTAAAGCTGATGAAGCTTATTTGATCGGTGCAGGTGAAAAGCCAATTGCAGCGTATTTAGATATTGATGAAATTATTCGTGTGGCTTTGATGACTGGTGCAGATGCAGTTCACCCAGGTTATGGCTTTTTAGCTGAAAATGAAGAGTTTGCTCGTCGCTGTGAGCAAGCAGGGATTACCTTTATTGGGCCAACAGTCCAACAGTTACATCTTTTTGGTGATAAAGTTGCTGCCAAACAAGTTGCCTTACAGGCGGGGTTACATACGATTCCTGGTACAACTGAACCTGTTACATCCCTTGAAGAGGTTGCTCAATTGGGGCGTGAATTTGGCTATCCTATTATGTTAAAAGCAGCTTTAGGCGGTGGCGGCCGAGGAATGCGGATCGTTCATAGTGAAGATGAACTTTCAGCAAACTATCAGCGGGCTAAAAGTGAAGCTAAGCAAGCCTTTGGCAGTGATGAAATGTATGTCGAAAAATACTTAGATCATCCGAAGCATATTGAAGTTCAAATCTTAGCTGATCAACATGGTAACTTGATGCATTTATTTGAACGTGATTGTTCAGTTCAACGACGTCACCAGAAAGTCATTGAATTTGCCCCAAGTATTACTTTAAGTGCAAAGAGACGGGCTGAAATTTGTAATGCCGCTGTAAAACTTATGCAGAGTGTGAACTATCAAAATGCCGGGACCGTTGAATTTTTAGTGACAGATTCAGACTTTTATTTCATTGAAGTTAATCCACGAGTTCAAGTTGAACATACTGTAACTGAAATGATTACAGATATTGATATTGTACAGACTCAAATTAAAATTGCTGATGGGCAAAATCTTTACACAGAAATTGGTTTGCCACGTCAAGACCAACTCACGATGCATGGTTCTGCAATTCAATGCCGCATCACAACAGAAGATCCAGAAAACGATTTTCTACCTGATACTGGTAAAATTGAAACTTATCGTTCTCCAGGCGGATTTGGTGTTCGTTTGGATGGGGGAAATGCCTATGCTGGGGCAACAGTTACTCCATTTTTCGATTCATTATTAGTTAAAGCTTGTGTACAAGCACGAACATTTGAAGATGCCGTTAAAAAAATGAGAAGAGTTCTCAGTGAATTTCAAATTCGTGGGGTGAAAACTAACATTGGCTTTATGACTAAAGTCTTAAACCATCCGACTTTCTATACTGGTCAAGCACATACGACCTTTATTGATGACACCAAAGAATTGTTTATTCCTGAAAAAGAGCCAAACACCAGCAACATGTTATTGAAATATGTGGGAAATGTCACAGTTAACGGTTATCCGGGTGTAGCCCACCATAAAAAGGTTTATTATCCAGAGGCGCGGCTGGACCAACAGCAAATTACTGGGAAACCCCATGAAAATGCTAAGACTATTTTGAAAACGCAGGGTGCGGATGCCGTAATTAAGTGGGTAAAAGATCAACCGAAATTATTACTAACTGATACAACGATGCGTGATGCACATCAAAGTCTATTTGCAACTCGGATGCGGACAAAAGATATGCGGCCGGTCATTGATGTTTATGACCGTGCCTTTCCAGATATTTTTTCTGCTGAAGTCTGGGGCGGAGCGACTTTTGATGTTGCTTACCGTTTCTTGCGTGAAGATCCATGGAAACGTCTGCAGTTAATGCAGCAAAAAATGCCGAATACATTGTTACAAATGTTATTTCGGGGTTCAAATGCAGTGGGCTATCAGAATTATCCGGATAATGTTTTACGTGAATTTATTACAGAAAGTGCTCATCAAGGTGTAGATGTCTTCCGTATTTTTGATAGTCTAAACTGGGTCGATCAAATGGAAAAGAGTATTCAGTATGCACGGGATGCAGGTAAGATTGCTGAAGGAACGATGTGTTATACTGGCGACTTATTAAGTCCAAGTGAACATAAATATGACTTGAACTATTTTGTTTCTCTGGCTAAAGATCTAGTTTCTGCTGGGGCACAAATAATTGCTGTGAAGGATATGGCGGGACTATTGAAACCCAATGCTGCCTATGAGTTGATCAGCTCCCTGAAAGATGCAATTGATGTTCCGATTCATTTGCATACTCATGATACAACCGGCAATGGAATTGCTACCTATCTCCAAGCCACTAGAGCTGGTGTGGATATTGTTGATGTTGCAAGCAGTGCTTTGTCAGGAACAACCAGTCAACCATCCATGACAAGTTTATACTATGGCTTGGCAGGAAACGAACGTCAACCTGAGTTGGACTTGACCGCAGCTGAAGCAGTTAACCGTTATTGGTCTGGTGTTAAACCATATTACCAAGACTTTATGAAGACAACAGATGCGGCCCAAACTGATATTTATGAAACGGGAATGCCAGGCGGCCAATATTCTAACCTACAGCAACAAGCTCAAGCTTTAGGTATCTCTAATTTTGAAGAAGTTAAAGATATGTACCGGACAGTCAACAGTTTGCTGGGGAATATCATCAAAGTTACACCAAGTTCTAAGGTGGTCGGGGACTTAGCGTTGTTTATGTTGCAAAATAACTTAAACGCAGCTAATATTTTGACACGCGGTGAAGAACTTGATTTTCCTCAATCAGTGGTCGATTTTTTTGCTGGAGACATTGGTCAACCAGTTGGCGGTTTCCCACCAGAATTACAAAAAGTGGTCTTAAAAGGTCGGACTCCGCTGACTGTTCGTCCGGGCAGTTTAGCTCAACCAGTTGATTTTGAATTAACTAAAAAGCAGTTGGCCACAGTGATTGGAAGAGAACCAACTAAGTTAGAAGTTTTGAGTTATGTCTTATATCCTGATGTCTTTAAAGACTATGACCAGGCTAATAAACAGTTTGGTGCGGTAGAGTATTTGGATACGGCAACTTTCTATCAGGGTATGCGTCCAACAGAAACAACAGAAATTTCGTTTGGTCATGGTAAGAGTATCATCGTGAAGTTGGACTCAATTTCACGTCCAGATGATGTCGGTAACCGAACTTTATTTTTCTCAGTTAACGGCGAAACTTCTCGGATCGTAATTAAAGATCAGAGCCAGGCAATTACTGGAATTGCTGTACCAAAGGCAGAACCAACAAATCGTGAACATGTTGGAGCAACACTAAGCGGTTCCGTTTTGGAATTACTAGTTCAAAATGGGCAAAAGGTACATCAGGGTGACGAATTAGTTGTAACTGAGGCGATGAAGATGGAGACCACGATTAAAGCTCCATTTGATGGCACGATCAAACACACCTATATTAAGAAGGGTGATCTGTTGGAAACTGGGGACTTACTCTTAGAAATTAGTCCGGACAAACAACAAGGTGACCGTGAAATGCCTGAAATGTAAGGCAAAGTGAGTTACAAGTGAAAGGAGGAACGCAGTTGCCATTTGAAATTAAGCAGCGCCAAGGAATCATTGTCTATTTGTATCATTTGAAACAAAGCAAGATCCTTCGTAAATATGGCACGATTCAATACGTTTCCCGTAAGATGAAGTATGTTATTTTATACGTTGATCAAGATCAATTAGAAGAAACAATTCAGAAAGTTGCTAAACTAAAATTTGTGAAGACAGTCATGAAGTCGCCCCAACCAGAAATCAAACGCGATTTTCAAAATGGTTCTATTTATAAACTAACTGATGAAGATCAAGACAAAAATAATTAGAATTATGTGGAGAAAAAGATGAGAATAGTTGCAGGAAATTATAAGGGACGGAGATTAAAGGCTGTACCTGGGATGAAGACACGACCAACCACTGATAAGGTCAAGGAATCAATGTTTAATATTATTGGACCTTATTTCGATGGGGGGAACGTGTTAGATGCATTTGCTGGGAGTGGTGCCTTATCGATCGAAGCAGTTTCTCGTGGAGCTGACCGAGCAGTCCTAGTCGATCGCGCGTATCAGGCAATCAAAACGATTCATGATAATATTGCGGTTACTAAAGAAGAAGAACGCTTTTCTGTAGTGAAGGGTGATTCTTTTAAGATGTTGCCAGTTTTAGCTGAGCGACATGAAAAATTTGATTATGTGTTTTTTGATCCTCCATATCGGGAACAAAAAATTATTAAAATGATTCAAACCTTAGTTGAACTTAATTTGCTGAACCCTGAGGCGGTTTTAATTTGTGAAACCAACCAGGAAGCTCATTTGCCGGTCCAACTAACAGGATTTGAATTACTGAAACAGGTTGATTATGGAATAACTGAATTAACTTATTATAAATTTGTTGGTGGTGAAAATTAACATGATAGCTTTATTTCCAGGAAGTTTTGATCCGTTAACTAACGGACATTTAGATTTAATTTCACGAGCGTCTAAGATGTACGACCAAATTATTGTTGCTGTCATGACAAATACGTCCAAAAAGCCGCTTTTTTCAACGGATGAGAAGTTAGAGTTGATCAAGACTAATGTGAAAGAGATGGCTAACGTAGAAGTAATTGCGGTTGAGTCGGACTTGACTGTTAATGTCATGAATAAATTAGGAGCGACTGTTTTAGTCCGAGGAGTTCGAGATGTTAAGGACTTTGAATATGAGCGTGAAATCGCTGCTATGAACAGTCAGTTAGACGGTCAGATCGAAACGATCTTACTACTAGCACGGCCTGAATATTCATTTCTTTCCTCAAGTATGATCAAGGAAGTTGGCCAATTTCATGGGGATATTACTAAATTTGTCCCCGCTAATGTTGCGGCTGCGTTAAATCAGAAGTTAGAACGATGAATCAGAAGTTAAAGCACGTTTTAGGTTATGCAGTGTTGGTGTTGACTTTGTTAGTCTTACTCTTTTTACCGCTCCCAGTCTATCTTGATTCTCCGGGAGCTGCGCAAGATGTTTCATCTTATGTGAAAGTAAATGGTCAAAAAGACAAACAGCCGGGGCAATTTATGCTAGTGTATATTAAGCAGGCTAAAGCAACACCGCTTAGCTGGGCTCTAAGTTTTACTAACAAATATGCGACACGAACATCAGCCAAAGAAGAGGTCGGCGACTATAGTGACCGCGAAATGGCCAAAATTCAAAACTATTATATGTCATCCTCAGTGGCAGAAGCTAAATACCAGTCACTAAGCTTAGCGCACCAAAAAGTTAAGCGACAATATCTGGGAATGTATGTGATGTCGGTTTTGAAAAAGTCCAATTTTGCTGGCAATTTAAAAGTAGGCGATGTGGTGAACAAAGTTGCAGGAAAAAGCTATTCTAGTTCTGCGGCTTATATGCGGGCGCTGCAACAAATGCCGCCACGCAAAGACGTCACGATCGAGTATCAGCGTGGTCGAAAACAAGGACAAGCTCATGGTCGTTTGATCAAGTTACCGCAAACTAAGCGCTATGGTTTAGGAATCACTTTGACTGATCGGGTTAAAACTATTAGTTCGGTGCCGATTACGGCAAATATGCAAGGGATTGGTGGTCCTTCTGCTGGTTTGATGCTGACCTTACAAATGTATAGCCAATTAACTCAGCAAGATCTGCTGAAAGGACGCAAAATTGCCGGAACTGGGACTATTGAAGCCGATGGTCATGTCGGACAAATCGGTGGCGTTGAGCAAAAAGTAGTGGCCGCAAGTCGTGCTAAAGCTTCGATCTTTTTTGTCCCGAATGATCCACAGTTAAAAAAAGATAATAATTATCAAGCAGCACTGAAAACTGCGCACCAATTGAAGACTAAGCTAAAAGTTGTGCCAGTCAGCAATGTTTCACAGGCTGTGAATTATCTGAAAAATTAAATCTTGCTAAAAAAAGGAAATTTAAAAAATAAATTTCCTTTTTTTGCGTATATATTAAATGAAAGGATAAAACAGCTATGGAAAAATTGACATTGTTTTGGGAAGAGCACAAAAATAAAATCATCGTGATCAGTGGTGCGCTTTTGCTAGTGCTGATTTTAGTTGGCCCGAAAATCAAGGCTGCCAATACTTTGTTTGGTCAGAGTACACCAACTCAGCCAGAAGAACTAGTGACAAGTGAGTCTAGTACGGTTTCTAGTTCTAGTGAAGGTGAGGTGCAACAGTCCAATTCGACTGGGCAAAGTATGACTAAAAATCAATCAATTACTGTGGATGTGAAAGGAGCGGTTGTTCACCCTGGAGTCGTCACTATGCAAGCAGATCAACGTGTTGACGCAGTCTTAAAAAAAGTCGGCGGTGCTACAGCACAAGCAGATTTAAACCAAGTTAATTTGGCTCATCGCTTAGTTGATCAGATGTTGATTTATATTCCTGCAAAGGGAGAAGAGGTGCAAGTTAATAGCCCAGTTTTGGTTAGTAATGAACAGCCAGGTGAAGGTGAAACACAAGCAAGCCAAACTGAGACTGAAACGGATCCAACGGCGGAATCAAAAGTTAACTTAAATTCGGCAACTAAAGAACAACTAACCCAGTTAAACGGGATTGGCGATAAAAAGGCAGATCAAATTATTGCTTATCGCCAGGAACATGGGAACTTTAAAAGCCCAGAAGATTTAAAAAATGTTTCTGGAATCGGAGATAAAATTTTTGCAGCTTTGGCAGATCAAATTACCGTGAATTAGTTTAGTAAAAAGTTACTTTAAATAACAATGCTAGGAGAATATGCTATAATAATTTAAATCAAATTGTATCAAAAACAACATTAAAATTGATTAAACAACAAGGGGCTTAGGATTATGAAGGAACGAATTCCATGGGATCAATATTTTATGACGCAGGCAGTGTTATTATCAACTCGAAGCACCTGTGAACGTTTAGCAGTTGGTGCAATTTTAGTACGTGACAAGCGGATCATTGCGGGCGGCTATAACGGCTCAGTCTCTGGTGATACACACTGCATAGATGAAGGGTGTTATTTAGTTGACAATCATTGTGTAAGAACGATCCATGCAGAAATGAATGCAGTCTTACAGTGCGCTAAATTTGGGGTAGCGAGTGCGGATGCTGAAATTTATGTCACAGATTTTCCTTGCTTACAATGTACAAAAATGCTGTTGCAGGCTGGGATCCGTAAAATCTATTATTTACGCAATTATCATAACGATCCGTACGCAGTGTCTTTGTTAGAACGAAAAGATGTTGCAGTCCAACGGGTTGAAATTGATAAGAAGTATCTGAATGCTATTTATACGGATGACCATTTCAACGAGCAGGAGTCGTAAGCTACGCGCCAATATTATTGCTTTTTTCTTAGTTTGGATGCTTTACTAATAACGTTTGCCATTTTTGCGCACTCAATTTTATGGTTTATGCTCTGGCTGGTGCTGCAACTTAGAATTTGGCGAGCTAAGCAGTTAACTTTACTATTAGTCAATTTAGTTTTTTGTTTGAGCTGGTGTGGTTACCTAATAGTATGGCAGCAAAAAATTACGCAACAAACTCTCAGTGAGCAAGTGACAGTAAATCGTGAGTTACTGTTTATTGAACCCGATGAGTATACGATCAATGGAGATTTATTGAAGTTTACTGGTCAACGTGTTAGTAACAAACAAAAGATCCTGGGTTATTATCGGATCCGCTCTGAACAAGAAAAAGCAGCATTACAAGGGATTCAACATCCCTTGACGGTTCAAGTCGCTGGTAAAGTTGGTCCAATTAATGCGCCAACTAATCAAAATGAATTTAATTTTCAGCGGTATATGCTTGGAAAAAACATCTCTAATGAGATCCAGGTGACACAGCTTAGAAGTGCAGCGTCTCCACCTAAATTGGGATTGTTGCGGCAATTTTTGGCTATTTTTCATGTGATCCGTAAAAAGATGATCGATCATTTTGAGAGAATGCCGCAACCATTGGGCTGGTTTATTCAGGTCCTGTTGATTGGCTACCAGAGTGAACAGTTTCAAGAACAAATGGACCAAATTAATCGTTTAGGCTTATTGTACTTATTTACCTTGTCTGGGATGCATGTCTTTTATTTAGTAGCTATGATTCGTTTTTTATTGCGCCAAGTCGGTACGACCAAAGAAACAACTGATCTTTTGTTATTAGGAATCTTACCAATCTATGGTATTATTGGCGGCAGTTCCTTAGGATTGGTTCGGTCAATTTTAATGACATGGCTGCATCTTGCAAGTCAGCGCTTCGGTCAGTGGCATCTGACAGGGATAGAGACTTGGTCATTAGTGTTGTTAATGAATCTTTTTTATAGTCCCGTTGCAGTTTTTAGTTTAGGGGCACAGTTAAGCTATTTGTTGACTTTGATTTTAATTTTAAGTCGTCAAAAAAAGCAGTGGTTGACTGGTTTACAGATGGGAGCATTTACCATTCCGCTAGTTTTGCGGCAGACTTTTGTCTGGAATATTTGGACGATCCCGCTCTCGATTTTGATTGGTCCAATTTTTGATTGGCTGATTTTTCCAGTAGTGATCGTGGGAATGATTTTCGTTCCGTTCCAATTAGTTTGTAATGGAGTATTGAAAATTTTAGCAGCGTTTTTTAGCTGGAGTTCAGATTTGCCAGGAACGATTATATTTGGAAAACCGCCAGCCATCTTTATCTTATTCTGGTTGGGATTATTACTAGCATGCCAAGTTAAACCCAAAAAGCTGTTATTATTAAGTTGCTTACTTCTTTCTGGGGTGTGTGCGTATGGTTGGATTCACTTACCATTAAACGATGAGGTAACTTATTTTGATATCGGTCAGGGAGATTGTTCTTTGATCAAAACGCGATTTGATCGTCAAGTTTATTTAATCGATACTGGTGGTAAATTGTCTTTTAATACAGAGAAGTGGCAGGTTAGAAACAGTCGAACTAATGGAGAAACAGTTGTGGTAAATTACTTACACAGTCAAGGAATTTCTCGAATCGACCGACTGTACTTGACTCATCAAGATACTGACCATGTGGGTAATTTTCCGAGTATTAGCCAAAGCATTAATGTTAAGCAAATTATTGTACCGGTAGGCATGGAGCAATTAGCTAGTTTTCAGCGACGATTACAGCTTTCACGGGTTAAACCGTCAGCGGTTGTGGCAGTAACAAATCAAGTCCATGAAACAGTGCCATCGCTGGCATTACAAATTTTGCATCCATTTGAACGTGGCCAAGGGAAAAATGAGGATTCATTAGTGCTGCTTTATCGGTCTGGAAAAACCAACTTTTTGTTTACTGGAGATTTAGATCGGGCAAACGAACTAAAAGTTTTAGAAAAATATCCTAATTTAAGAGCCGATATTATGAAGACTGGTCATCATGGAAGTAAGACTGCTAGTGATCCTAAGTTTATTCAACAGGTCCAACCTAAATTAGCGATTATTTCGGCTGGAAGGAATAATCGCTATGGGCACCCGAATGAAGAAACTTTAGTGACTTTACGAAAATACCGCGTACCATTTTTATTAACTGCTCGTGATGGTATGATTAAGGTGATACTAAGTAAACAGGGACCACCAAAATTAACAACCTATGGGCAGATGAATATTTATTGATGAAAAAGAAGGTTTAAGATGAAAGTTCAACAGGCAATTAAAAATATGACCAATGGTAAAATTGCGCCAGTCTATGTCGCTTTAGGCACAGAGTCATATCTTCAAGATCAATTTAAAGATTTTTTAGTGAACCTAATCCCGGCAGAAGAACAAGAATTTAACGTTGGTCGTTATGATATGGAGGCTGTGAATCTCTCCGTTGCTATCGATGATGCACGGTCCATTCCTTTCTTTGGTGAGCATCGTCTAGTTTTACTCGAACGGCCTTATTTTTTGACAGGAACTCACCAAAAAAATGCATTAGATCATGATTTAGATGGCTTATTACAATATCTAAAAAACCCTGAGTCAGCGACTATTTTTGTAATTATGGCGCCGTATCCAAAATTAGATGAACGAAAAAAATTAACTAAGCAACTTCGTAAAACTGCAGAGTTTATTGATTGTAAGCCATTGACTGAACGTGATGTTCGGGCTGCATTATCAACTAAGTTACAGGGGCAAGGTTGGAAAATCGAACCAGCCGCGCTCGAACTGTTACTAGAGAGAACAGGAGCTGAACTCAGCGCAATAATGGGGGAATTGCCTAAGCTTGTTTTAGCAACGCAAGATACTAAGGTGATTAGCAAAAAAGAAGTAAACGCATTGGTTGCTCGTTCATTTGAACAAAATATCTTCGATCTGGTGGATTTGGTATTGGAGAGAAAAGTTAATGCAGCATTAACAATGTATCGTGAACTGTTATTGCAAAAAGAGGAACCGCTAAAAATTAACGCAATTTTAGAAGGCCAGTTCCGGTTAATGTTACAGGTCATGATTTTACGAGAGCATGGTTTTGATCAAGGAAGCATGACTAAACAAATTAAGGCTCATCCATATCGGATAAAGCTCGCTTTACGTAAAAATCGCCGTTTCAAAAGAATTGACTTGCAAAATGCTTACCTGGGCTTGGTACACGTGGAAGAAAAAATGAAATCTTCTGCGGTTGACCCAGAATTGTTATTTCAGTTATTCTTATTAAACTTTAGTCAACACCAAGGAGTTGCGTAAGTACGGCGTTTAAAAACAATAAAAAAACCATCGTCATAAAGGCGATGGTTTTTTTATTAACTTATTTAGCTAAACGAGCAGCCATTCTTGACTTATCGCGAGCAGCTTTATTGGCTTTGATCAAACCTTTAGAATAAGCTTTGTCAACGGCAGAAACTGCTTGGTTGAACAATTCTTCAGTGTTGTCAGCACCAGCTGTTTTAGCATTTTCAAACTTTTTAACAGCACTACGCATTGTGCTAAGTTGAGCAGAGTTACGAGCGTTAGCTTTTTCGTTTGTTTTTACACGTGCAATTGCGGATTTAATAATAGGCATTCAATTCACCTCCACTTGTGTGATTCCATTAACGGTAATCAATTAATTTCAACACCAATAATTATACAAGAGCAGCAGTAACATTGCAATAAAAATCGTGCATGTCAAGAAAAATTCCTTGACATTAGTGTTAAATCCTTGGAATTTAGGCAAATTCACTAAATAATTCTAAGAATATCTTGCAATTTAGGCGGATTTCTAGTATCTTTAAGTCTGTACGGATTTCCGTGCAATCCTTAAACTGAGTTAACCTGACTCACCGTCGCTTAACCCGGTCTGGGGGACAAAAATTTGAAGGGTGGAAATTACTAATGGCAATTTCAAAAGCAAAGAAAAACGAAATCATGCAGAAATATGCTCGTCATGAAGGCGACACAGGTTCTGCTGAAGTTCAAATCGCTGTCTTAACAGAAGATATTAATGAATTGAACGCACATATCGGTCAACATAAGAAGGATTACGCTTCACAACGTGGTTTGTTAAAGAAAATCGGTCATCGCCGTAACTTGTTAGCATACTTGCGTAATGAAGATGTTCATCGTTACCGTGACTTGATCCAAAGCCTTGGATTACGTCGTTAAAATTTTCATGGAAAATCACTGCGGTGGTTTTCTTTTTTTTTGCCTTTTTTTTAAAAAAGGGCGTAGTTGTTAGTTAATTTGCCAGGAAATCAAAATATTCTACTGTAAAACATATAAAAGCGGTTTCAAAAATTGTATACTAGAAAGGTAAATATGAACAAGGCTTAAATAAAAATATGGAGGAGATAGAGTATGGCTAAAAATACATATACTATCAAATTAGCAGGACATGATTTAACGGTTGAAACTGGCGAGGTTGCTAAGCAAGCTGATGGAGCAGCACTGATTCGTTTTGGCGAAACTACAGTTTTGTCAACGGTGGTTAGTAAACCAGCGGCTCAAAATGCGAGCTTTTTTCCGTTAACTATTAATTACGAAGAAAGAAAATACGCTGCTGGTAAAATACCTGGCGGCTTTATTAAGCGAGAGGGTAAACCTAGCGATGAAGCGACCTTAACTGCACGAATGATCGATCGCCCGCTGCGTCCGCTTTTTCCGGATGAATTTAAAGATGAAGTTCAAGTGACTAACATGGTGCTGAGTGTTGAACCTGACTGCTCACCAGCGCTAGCGGCCTTATTTGGCAGTTCACTGTGCTTAGGACTCTCGGATATCCCATTTAATGGACCTGCCGCGGCAGTTGAGGTTGGACAGGTGGATGGTCAGCTAGTACTTGCGCCTACAAATGAGCAAAAAGCAGTCTCAGCTCTAGATATCACAGTGGCTGGCACAATTGATAATATCAATATGGTTGAAGCTGGTTGTGACCAGGTTAGCGAAGCTGCTGTGTTAGATGCTTTGGAGTTTGGACAGGCCGAAATTAAAAAATTATGTGAGTTCCAGCAAAAAATTATCGCTGAAATTGGGCTGCCTAAAGCTGAATTTGTGGCCGAACAGATTGATCAAGACTTAACTGCAGAAGTGACGGCGCAAGCAAAAGAACAGTTAAAAACTGCGATTTTAACGGTTGATAAACAAGCCAGAGACGAAAATATTAGTGCGGTTAAACAGATGATCCTTGAGCATTACGCGGTGCAAACTGAAATGCAGCCAGAGCAAGCCGAAATTTTGGAAGATGTGTCGGAAATTTTAGATGAACTCGAGAAAAAAATCGTCAGAAAATTGATCACAGTTGAAAAAATCCGTCCTGATCACCGGGCTGTGGATGAAATTCGACCGCTGACTGCCAAAGTTGATTATATTCCACGAGTGCACGGTTCGGGGCTGTTTACGCGTGGACAGACACAGGTGTTGTCAACGCTGACCTTAGCACCGCTTTCGGAAGGCCAAACGATCGATGGCTTAGGTGAACAAAAAATTAAGAATTTTATTCATCAGTATAATTTCCCACAATTTTCAGTGGGGGAAACTGGTCGAATGAGGGCACCGGGTCGCCGTGAAATTGGACACGGTGCGCTGGGTGAACGGGCATTATTGCCAGTAATTCCAAGTACTGAAGATTTCCCGTATACGATCCGACTGGTCGCAGATGTGCTTGAATCAAACGGCTCATCCTCACAAGCCAGCATCTGTGCCGGAACCTTGGCGTTAATGGCAGCGGGTGTTCCAATTAAACAACCAGTTGCGGGAATTGCGATGGGGTTAGTTAAGGATGACGACAATTATACGATCTTAACAGATATTCAAGGGATGGAAGACCATTTGGGCGATATGGACTTTAAGGTCGCTGGCACTAAAACAGGCATCACAGCTTTACAGATGGACATTAAAGTTGATGGGGTTGACCGTGAAATTTTGAAAGAAGCCTTGCAACAGGCTAAAAAAGCACGTCTTGAAATCCTGGATGTGATCGAAAAAGAGATTCCGTCACCGCGTCAACAACTCTCGCCGTATGCACCTAAGGTTGAGACAATGCAAATCGAGCAAGACCAAATTAAAGTGGTCATTGGTAAAGGTGGGGAAACGATCAATAAGATCATTGCCGAAACTGGTGTCAAGATTGATATTGAAGAAGACGGGACAGTTCGCATCATGTCTAGCGAACAAAATGAGATCGATCGCACTGAAGATATCATTAAGCGTTTGACTAAGAAGGTTAAGGTCGGTGAAATTTATGAATCAACGGTGATCCGGATCGAAAAATTTGGAGCAATTGTGGAGTTATTCAAAGGTAAGCAGGCCTTGGTTCATATTTCACAGTTGGAAAATCAACGTGTCAATCAAGTGAGCGACGTTGTCACAATTGGTGAAAAGCTTGAGGTTAAGGTAACTGAGGTTGATTTGAACAATCGAATCAAAGCTTCGCACCGAGCCTTATTAGCGAATACTCAGTCGACAACGGCGCCACAAAAAAATTATCACGCAAATTCGCACAAAAGACCGGTAAAAAAAGGTGACAGAAATCGCAGAAATACACCTCAATTTGTGATCAAACAAAATGATGACCATTAAATGATAAAAGCGATTACACGAAGAAAATAGTCCGTTTAGGTCTGACTAAGTCGATAAGTATGTTATAATGTATCATTAAAAGACATGGAGCTGAAATTTAACCGTCTAAAATTCAGTAAATCAGTGGATGGGGTAGTTAAATTGTGTTTTTAGGAAGTAATTAAAGGTCTGAGTTGTGGAGTGAGACAAACTTTTACAGTAACGTACACTAATTTTATGGTTAAAATTACGCAGCAAGCTTACTAGTTGTTGGTAGTGAGTGTTAATAGTGAAGCTGTGTAAAATGCCTAGAGATAGTCAGCGTTTCGGCAAAAATTACTCAGACTTTTGCTTGAAGAAATTCATGTTGATATGACAGAATGTCTGCTTGAATTGGAGAATTTTTAAGTAGTGGTACACGGGCGAGTCGGCTTGGGTACAAATAATTAAGTGAGGTGAAGAAATGAGTGAAATAAAAATCTCGGCACTTGGTGGTGTCAGAGAAAATGGTAAAAATATGTATATTGTTGAAGTTGGGGATGAAATTTTTATTCTCGACTGTGGATTGAAATATCCTGAAAACGAACTATTAGGGATCGATACAGTGATTCCTGATTTTGAATACTTGCGACAAAATTCTGAGAAGATTGTTGGTGTATTCTTGACTCATGGACATGCGGATGCGATAGGAGCACTGCCGTATTTTGTCAGTGAATTTAATGTTCCAGTCTTTGGTTCAGAACTAACAATTGCTCTGGCTAAAATTACGTGTGAAAATGACAGTATCTCTAAGAAATTTAAAGATTTTCACGTAATTAATGCTGAAACCGAAATTGACTTTGAAAGTGCAACAGTTTCTTTCTTTAGCACAACGCATTCAGTTCCTGAATCCTTAGGAATCGTCGTTAAAACTAAGCAAGGAAATATTGTTTATACTGGTGACTTTAAATTTGACCAAACTGCCAGTGCAGGCTATCAAACAGATTTTGGACGTTTAGCTGAAATTGGTAAAGAAGGTGTCTTAGCTTTATTGAGTGACTCAGCCAATGCTGAAAATCCAGCTGAACCAGTGGATGAACATGTGATTGCTGATTTGATCAATGAAACGATGGAATATCATCAAGGACGGGTCATTGTCGCCTGTGTTGCTTCTAATTTGTTGCGAGTTCAACAAGTATTTGATGCAGCAGCTGCCAGTGATCGAAAAGTCACTTTAACTGGTTTTGATGCAGAAAAAGTTGTCAACACTGCCTTAAAAATGAAGAAATTGCACTTACCAAAGAAGGGTATGTTGGTTAAACCAGCTGAAATGGATAAGGTTTCACCAGAAAAACTAGTTATTTTGGAAACTGGTCGGGCCGGAGAACCATTGAAATCCTTGTACCGGATGGCAACTGGCAAGTACAAAGGAATTAATTTAGCAGAAGGCGACTTAGCCTTTATTACCACAACACCTTCGCATGCAATGGATACAAAGGTTGCTAAAACACGCGACATGATTTATCGTGCTGGTGCTGAAGTGAAGGCAATTTCCGATGAATACAATTCATCCGGTCATGCTAGTAAACGTGATCTCCAACTGTTGATCAACTTGTTGCATCCACAATATTTGGTGCCAATTCAAGGTGAATACCGCCTGATGTCAGCCCATGCTGAATCTGCAGAACAAGTTGGGATCAAACCACAAAACATTTTCTTATTAAAAAATGGGGATGTTTTGGAATACGCTAAAAACAAAATGATTATTGGCTCTTCAATTGACGCTGGCAACACGATGATCGATGGGAGCGGAATCGGTGATATTGGTAATATTGTGTTACGTGACCGTAAAGTTCTGTCAGACGATGGAATTTTTATTGCCGTTGTAACGATCGATCGTAAAAAACACAAGATTATTGATGCTCCAAAAATAACTTCCCGTGGATTTGTGTTCGTTAAAGCTAGTCGTGATTTGATGACAGAAAGTGCTTCAATTGTCACTAAGGTCGTTCAGGATAATCTGGATAATAAAGAATTTGACTGGAGCCATTTGAAACAAGATATTCGCGAAAATTTGAATCATTATTTGTATGAACAAACACATCGTCACCCAGTTATTTTGCCAATTATCATGGAAGTAAATCAGCATCGTCATTACAAGAAGAAAAAACCAGTTGCTGATAAATAAAGTGATGGTGAAACAACTGTATGTCAGAAGAAGAGCTTAGAAATCAAAAACAGCAACAAGCTGAACAAGCGCTAGCTGAGCACAACTATGTTGTTGCCGTACCGCTTTTCGCGGAACTTTATGAGCAGCATCAAACTAGTCGCCAAAATTATTTGTATGTGGAAGCGTTGGCCGGGACCGGTCAATATGAAACTGCGTTGGCAGTGGCACAAGAAAATATCAATAGTTATTTGGCTGAAGATGATCGCTTAATTAGGTATATCCATGTGGCTGTTTTTGCGGGGCAAGGATTAATTGTAACCGAGCTGCTAGAAAACATTCGCAGCTATATGACTGAGATGGAAAGTCAAACTATCTTTGCTGCTTTGCAAGCAGAAACTGAAGTCTATCAAACGCAAAAACAGGAACAATTAGAACAGGTAAAAAAGAAACTTCAGTATCTGGGCTTAGAACAGCCGCTTAAGCAACGAGCTATAGCTAAACAATCCCGCCAGCTTTCAAAAAGAGATTTTTTAAAAGCTGTGCAGGCGGCATTAGTTGATGAAAATGTTCATCCCTTGGTACGGGCAGCCTTTTTAAATGATCTTCGTTTACTACAAGTGGGGCAAGCAATTAACTACCTGACGTTTGAACATCAACAAATTCAAGTTATGCCAAACCAATTATTGGCCTTGGAAGAGACGCAAGTTTATCATGCTTTTGAAAAAATGGTGGCCGTTAAGTTTGAGCGAAGAGTTGATCTAGCGCAGAAGGTTTTGGATGAAATCACATTGAAACTGATGCTGCTTTATCCAATTTATGATGGTATCGATTCAAAATTGGAGCAGTGGTATGCAATCTTTTTAAATGACAAGGTTTTATTGGATCAATCTGAAACTAATAAAAAACTGGCTGAACAATTAGAAAATAGCATTTCTGAGTGGGAGCCAGGAAAAAAAGAGCTAAAAAAATAAAAATCTTGAAAATTTTTGGTTTTTAGTATTTACAAATGGAATTTCTATCTATATAATAATTCAAGGATTCTTCTCTATCTATAGTTTTAAGCATTTCATAATGCTTGGAATTATGGAGAAGAAGTAGTATAATTAAAATCAAAGGATTATCGGCAAATTATTGCGGGTTTTCTTTGTAAAATCACAGGAGGTTCGTATTAATGGCAAAAGAACATTACGAAAGAACAAAGCCGCATGTTAACATTGGTACAATTGGACACGTTGACCATGGTAAATCAACTTTAACAGCTGCTATTACAAAAGTTTTATCTGAAAAAGGTTTGGCAGATTTCCAGGACTACTCATCAATTGATGCAGCCCCAGAAGAACAAGAACGTGGTATCACAATCAACACTTCTCATATTGAATATGAGACAGAAAAACGTCACTACGCTCATATTGATGCCCCAGGACATGCTGATTACGTTAAGAACATGATCACTGGTGCCGCTCAGATGGACGGTGCTATCTTGGTTGTTGCCGCAACTGATGGCCCAATGCCTCAGACTCGTGAACATATCTTGCTTGCGCGTCAGGTTGGTGTTGAATACATCGTTGTCTTCTTGAACAAGACAGACCTTGTCGATGATGATGAATTACTTGACTTGGTTGAAATGGAAGTTCGCGATCTTTTGAGCGAATATGACTTCCCTGGTGATGATATTCCTGTTGTTCGTGGTTCTGCTCTTAAAGCCTTACAAGGTGACGAAGAAGAACAAAAACATGTTCAAGAATTACTTGATATTGTTGACGAATATATCCCAACTCCAGACCGTCCTACAGACAAGCCATTCTTGATGCCTGTCGAAGACGTCTTCACAATCACTGGCCGTGGTACTGTTGCTTCTGGCCGTATCGATCGTGGACAAGTTAAGGTCGGCGACGAAGTTGAAATCGTTGGTTTACGCGATGACGTTATCAAGACCACAATTACTGGTGTTGAAATGTTCCGTAAGACTCTTGATGTTGGTGAAGCCGGCGATAACATCGGTGCTTTGCTTCGTGGTGTTGACCGTGAACAAGTTATCCGTGGCCAAGTTTTGGCACAACCAGGTTCAATCCAAACACACAAGAAGTTCAAGGGTGAAGTTTACGTCTTGTCAAAAGAAGAAGGCGGACGTCATACACCATTCTTCTCAAACTACCGTCCACAATTCTACTTCCATACCACTGATGTTACTGGTGTGATCGAATTGCCAGAAGGTGTAGAAATGGTTATGCCTGGTGACAACGTAACATTTACTGTTGAATTAATTTCACCAGTTGCTATCGAAAAAGGCCTTAAATTCACTGTTCGTGAAGGTGGCCGTACTGTTGGTGCCGGTGTCGTTTCCGAAATCGACGACTAATCAGTTTTTCAAAGAGTCCGGGCGTTGCTCGGACTCTTTTTTTCGATATTTTTAAACTAAACATGAGTTGAAGTGAAAAATTTGTTTTAAAAAAGCTGAATATTACTACTTTTTGCTCTGAAACATTTACATTTCGGCTTTTGTAGGTTACACTAATTGAGTATGCAATTAATAAATTGTACAAACTTATTTGCTCGGAGGGAAAATAATGTCTGCAAAATGGAATAAAGAAGAAGGCACAAACAACGGTAAACTTACCTTTGAAATCCAGCCTGAAAAAATCAAGGAAGGATTAGACACTGCCTTTGACCGTGTTAAAAAATCTTTGAATGTCCCAGGTTTCCGTAAGGGGAAGGTTCCTCGTCAGATTTTCAACAAAATGTTCGGCGAAGAATCACTTTACCAAGATGCTTTAAATGCTATCTTGCCTGAAGAATATTCAAATGCTGTTAAAGAAACTGAAATCAAACCTGTTGATCAACCTGAAATTGATGTTGAATCAATGGAGAAGGACTCCGCTTGGGTTTTGAGTGCTAAAGTGACTGTTGAACCAGAAGTTGAATTGGGTCAATACAAGGATCTTGAAGTTCTTCCACACCCAACACGTGTCTTGAAAGCTGATGTTGAAAAAGAATTGGAAAACAAACGTCAACAACAAGCTGAATTGGTTTTGAAAGAAGACGCTGCCGCTGAAAAAGGCGATACAGTTGTGATCGATTACGAAGGCTCCGTTGATGGTGTACCATTTGACGGTGGCAAAGGTGATAATCAATCATTAGAACTTGGTTCTAACTCTTTCATCCCTGGTTTTGAAGATCAATTAATTGGTCACAAGTCAGGTGAAGAAGTTTCTGTCGAAGTAACTTTCCCAGAAGATTATCAAGCTGCTGATTTAGCTGGTAAAGATGCTGTTTTTGCAACTAAGATCCATGAAGTTAAGGAAACAGAATTACCAGAACTTGACGATGAATTTGCCAAGGATGTTGACGAAGATGTTGACACACTTGAAGAACTCAAAGCTAAGATCAAGGAAGACTTGAAGGCTAAAAAGGTTGCTGAAGCTAAGAGTGCCATCGAAGACGAAGCAATCGGCTATGCCGTAGACAATGCTAAGATTGGCGAAATTCCAGAAGCTATGATTGAAGAAGACGTTCATCGTCAGATGGATCAATTCATGTCAAGCATGCAACAACAAGGAATCAATGCTGATATGTACTATCAATTAACAGGTACTTCTGAAGCAGACTTACATGCTCGTTTTGCTGAAGGTTCAGAAAAACGCGTTAAGACTAACTTAGTCTTAGAAGCAATCGTTAAGGCTGAAGATATTAAAGCTAGTGAAGATGAAATTTCAGCTGAAATTAAGGATCTTGCTGGCCAATATGGTTTGGAAGAAAACGTTGTTCGTGACGCTTTATCTAACGATATGTTACAACATGACATTGCTATTAGAAAAGTTGTCGACGAAATTGCTGACTCTGCTAAGCAGACACGCAAACCAGACGAAAAGAAAGACGAAGAATAATTTCGTTTAAAACTAAAGAATCACGGTGATCCATGCTGGTCAGCCGTGATTTTTTAATAGGCACATGGATGAATAGCAGGTAATAAGCCAACTATTCGCCTTTTTAGCCTAAGTTTGATAGAATTAGCTTAATTATTAAGCAAGGGTGATATTTAATGTATGAAAACATGGATGGTAATGGACCAGTAACTTGTTCATTCTGTGGTAAATCAGAAAGCCAAGTCAAGAGTATGATCTCTGGACCAGGCGTTTATATTTGTAATGAGTGTGTTGCTTTAGCACAGTCTATTATGGATGAAGAAACTAAGTCTGAAGTACAACATGATCTTGAGAAAGTCCCTACACCACAAGAAATTGTTGATTTGTTAAATGACTATGTAATTGGTCAAACAGAAGCAAAACGGACTTTAGCTGTCGCTGTTTATAATCATTACAAGCGCGTTAATTCAGCGATGACAGCCGATGATGATGAAACTGAATTACAAAAGAGTAATATTTGTTTAGTTGGCCCAACTGGCTCAGGGAAAACATTTTTAGCGCAAAATTTGGCACGGATCTTAAATGTTCCGTTTGCCATTGCAGACGCAACAACTTTAACCGAAGCAGGTTATGTGGGTGAAGACGTGGAAAACATTTTGCTTAAATTATTGCAAAATGCTGATTACGATGTTGAGCGCGCTGAACATGGAATTGTCTATATTGATGAAATTGATAAGATCGCAAAAAAGAGCGAAAATGTTTCAATTACTCGTGACGTTTCAGGTGAAGGTGTTCAACAAGCACTGTTGAAAATCTTAGAAGGAACAACAGCTAATGTTCCACCACAGGGTGGTCGTAAACATCCACAACAGGAATTTATTCAAATTGACACAACTAACATTTTGTTTATCGTTGGCGGTGCCTTTGATGGAATTGAAACTATGGTCAAGAATCGTTTAGGCGACAAAACAATTGGTTTTGGAGCCGATTCCCACCAGAATTTTGATGAAAGTAAGAGCTTAATGCAGCAAATTATTCCAGAAGACTTATTAAAATTCGGTTTGATTCCCGAATTTATTGGACGTTTGCCAATTTTAACAGCATTAGAGAAACTTGACGAAGATGATTTGGTTCGGATCTTAACAGAACCAAAGAATGCTTTGGTTAAGCAGTATCAGAAACTGTTGAAGATGGATGATGTTAACTTGCATTTTGCACCAGGCGCTTTGAAAGAGATTGCGCATTTAGCAATTGATCGAAACACCGGAGCGCGTGGCTTACGTTCAATTATTGAAGCAACCATGCGTGATGTGATGTTTGATATCCCGAGTCATGAAGATATCAAAAAGGTTTCCATCACTAAAAATACTGTCTTAGGGACAGAAAAACCGCGCATTGAGAAAAAAGATGTTAAAGCATCATAGCTAAGGCGACGACTCGTGGATACGGGTCGTTGTTTTGTCTAAATGCAAAATTTTTTAGGATAAAGATTTCAATTTACTTTATTTATTTTTTTATTTTTGCTATGCTTGACGAAGAGATGTAATTTTTGAGAAACATTTAGGAGGCTACAGTGATGGATAAAGCACAAATTGGTGTAATCGGCATGGCCGTAATGGGTAAAAACTTAGCTTTAAATATTGAGAGTCGAGGTTATTCAGTCGCAATTTTTAACCGGACTTCTTCAAAGACTGAAAAAACTGTTGCGGATCATCCTGATAAAAATTTGGTGCCTAGCTACTCGCTTGAAGATTTTGCTGCTTCATTGCAAACACCGCGGAGAATTATTTTGATGGTTAAAGCAGGTCAACCAACGGATGCAACGATTCAGGGGTTACTGCCATTCCTTGAAAAAGGCGATGTTTTGATTGATGGTGGGAATACCTTCTTTGAAAATACAATTAGACGGAACAAGGAATTAGAAGATTCAGGCATTAACTTTATTGGTATGGGTGTTTCTGGCGGTGAAAAAGGTGCGTTAGAAGGCCCTTCATTGATGCCAGGCGGTCAAAAAGAAGCTTATGATTTAGTTAGCCCAATTTTAGAACAAATTGCTGCTAAAGCTAAAGATGGGCAACCATGTGTCACGTATGTTGGACCAAATGGTGCTGGTCACTATGTAAAGATGGTCCACAATGGGATCGAATACGGCGATATGGAATTGATTGCTGAAAGTTATAACTTGATGCGTAATGTTTTACAAATGTCAACGAAAGAAATTGCTGATACCTTTAACGAATGGAAACAAGGCGAATTAAGCAGTTACCTAATTGATATTACCGCTGAAATTTTGACACGGACCGATGATTTGGGCTCTGGTGAACCAATCGTTGATAAGATCTTAGATCGTGCCGGTAATAAAGGAACAGGTAAGTGGAGTTCACAAAGTGCCTTGGAATTAGGTGTTCCACAATCTCTGATCACTGAATCTGTATATGCACGTTATATTTCTGCTTTGAAAGACGAACGTGTTGCAGCCAGCAAAGTTTTGCACGGTCCTGATTTTGATTTATCAACGGTTCAAAAACAGGAGTATATCGAAAAAATTCGTCAAGCACTCTACTTTAGTAAAATCATGAGTTATGCTCAAGGTTTCGAACAGTTACGAGTTGCTTCAGAACATTATGACTGGAACTTGAAGTATGGCGATATGGCTAAAATCTGGCGTGAAGGCTGCATTATTCGGGCACAATTCCTACAAAAAATCACCGATGCTTTTGAAGGACAACCTGATTTGAAGAACTTAATGCTTGACCCATACTTTAAAGATATTGCTGAAAAGTATCAGGGTGCAGTTCGTGACGTCGCTGCTTTAGCTGTTCAAGCAGGAGTGGCATCACCAGGCTTCACTAGTGCGATCACTTATTATGATCAATATCGTTCAGCTGTTTTACCTGCTAACTTGATTCAGGCACAGCGTGATTACTTTGGTGCACACACTTATGAACGTAATGACCAAGAAGGTATCTTCCATTATGAATGGTACCATGAAGAATAATTAGAACTAAACAAGAAGACTAGGCGTAAAACTCACGTCTAGTTTTTTTGTTCTCAAATTTTAATGAGAAAAACTGAGCTTTTATTGGCTAAGTTGACCGTTAGATGTGTAATTTTAGCGAATAAAATGTTAAAATTGCATTTGTAGACAATTGGAGATTTAAAAATAAAGACTGGAGAATCAGTTTAGGAGAGTGCGAATTAATGAGTAATATTTTAATTGTGGAAGATGAAAAAAATCTTGCGCGTTTCGTTGAACTAGAATTACAACATGAAGGCTATACAACTCGAGTGTGCAAAAATGGCCGCGAAGGGTTAGAATCAGCATTAAACGAAAATTGGGATGCAATTTTGCTAGATTTAATGTTACCAGAATTGAATGGCTTGGAAGTTTGCCGTCGTGTTCGTCAGGCAAAAAACACACCAATTATCATGATGACAGCTCGTGATTCTGTAATCGACCGGGTTTCAGGGTTAGACCATGGTGCGGATGATTACATCGTTAAACCATTTGCAATTGAAGAACTGTTGGCGCGCTTAAGAGCTTTGTTACGGCGAATTGACTTGGAAAGCGAACAAAATTCATCGAAACAGACAACGGTCACTTACCGCGATTTGACGATTGAAAAAGAAAATCGGGTTGTTCGTCGTGGGGATGAAATTATTGAGTTAACAAAACGTGAATACGAATTACTGTTAGCTTTAATGGAAAACGTAAACATTGTTTTGGCACGTGATGTATTGTTGAAAAAGGTTTGGGGCTACGAGTCACAAATTGAAACTAATGTTGTTGATGTGTATATCAGATATCTACGCAACAAGATCGATCGGCCGGGTGAAGATAGTTATATCCAAACTGTGCGTGGAACTGGATACGTAATGCGTTCGTAATGGAAGTTCTTAAAAACAAAAAGTCAGTATCAGAAAATGGCAGCAATAACAAGAAACGCTTTATTTCAGTAAAAGTAAAATGGTCGGTCGGCACAGGAATTGGCGTTTTATTCATTTTCGTGATCTTTTCAATTTTATTGTTTCAAAGTTTTTCAAGTATTTTATTACGACAAGAAAAAAGTTACTCTTATAATGCTTTATCAACCGCCTCCGAACGCTTAGAAAATCGTGACCAGGAATTAGACTCACAGCATGTTAAAAAAATTCTCTCATACGATGTTGGTCCAAACGAGCAGGAAAACGGTAAAAATGCTCCCGCACCATACTCTGATGCAGCTTTTATTTCTTTAGCGCGGAAGAATTTGACAGTTAGTATCTATAATTTGTCTGGTGACTTAATTTTTGCGTCACGCGATGTTCCTTATCATTTTAAAAAAGCAGGTAGTAACAATGATGAAGTTGTAAATAATGGTAAAAATCATGTCTTTGTTACTAGTCGGCCGGTCAGATCTCGTTCAACCCATCAAGTGATTGGCTACGCTCAAGTTACTAATGTTTTAAAAGATTATGATCAAACACGTAACAAGTTACTGTTGATTTTTGTTGTCTTTGGAATCACAGCAGGCTTAGCCATTGCTTTACTGAGCTTGGGCCTTTCTTCTTGGTTATTAAGTCCAATCGAAGCGCTAAATGATGCAATGCGGAAGTTAAGCGCTGGAGATGAAGGAAAGGCAATTGCAACTGTGCGTGTTCCTCCGATGAGCCAGCATGACGAACTTTCAGAGCTGAGCGAATTGTTTAATGATATGTTAGATCAAATGCAGGGCTATATTGAACATCAACTCCAGTTTGTGGAAGATGTTTCACATGAGCTGCGGACCCCAGTTGCGGTAATTAAGGGCCATATGGACCTTTTAAACCGCTGGGGTAAAGATGACCCGCAAGTTCTGTCTGAGTCTATTGAGGCCTCCTTACAAGAGATTCAGCGGATGGAAAGCCTTGTACAAGAGATGCTGGATCTTTCTCGTGCAGGTCAAGTCAATGTGCAGTTCGGTCATGAAACTAGTGATATCCGTGAAATAACTTTACAGACTTTTTCAAATTTTGAAATGATCCATCCTGATTTTCATTTTGTCCTAGATAATGAATTAAAAGACAAAACGTTAGTTAAGATGTATCGGAATCATTTGGAACAAATTATTGTGATCCTGATGGATAATGCGGTTAAATATACCCGGGAACGCAAAGAAATTTACGTTAGTTTGGCAAAGACCAACCGGTATGCAGAGTTGGTCGTGCAAGACTTTGGCGCTGGTATTCCTGAAGAAGATGTTAAACGGATCTTTGATCGTTTTTACCGTGTGGATAAGGCCCGGAGTCGGGAACAAGGCGGTAATGGATTAGGATTGTCAATTGCACAACGACTGTTAGAAGGTTATCATGGAAAAATTACGGTCGAAAGTGCTGAAGGACAAGGCTCCTTGTTTAAAATTTCTTTGCCGTTAGTTTTACCTGAACAACAAAAAGAGACAGAACCAACAACTAAAAAGAATAAAAAATAATAGCAATAAAAAAGTATGCTTAGCAATTACTCATTTTGAGTAGTGTTAAGCATACTTCTTTTTTATTTACGATGCTGCTGTTTACCAGCATTACGCTGACGGTTCTTTTGATGAATTTCTTCTTGTTGTGTTGATGGTTGAGATTCCTTCTCAGTCCCGGTTGGAGTAACAGGACGAGGCTTCTTAGCAGGTACTTTCAATGGATGTTCTTTGATGTCTGCAGCGACTTGCTTTTTGATGCGAGGTCGCATGAACAAGATCATCAACGTTTGTAAACAGGCAAAAATTCCACCCACGAAGAAGTATAATCCTAATCCGGCTGGGGAAATATAAGTGATCCCAGCAGTCATAATTGGACTGATCAGTAACATGCTTTGCATTTGCTTTTTCTGTTCAGGACTTAAACCAATCAATGACATATAGCCTTGAAGGGCATAAATGACAAAGGTTAAAGCCACTAACGCAAAGCTGCGTTGACCTAAGTTGATTCCGTAAAAATAAGAACTAGATAGTTCTGGCGAATATTGAATTGCCGCATACAAAGCTGCAAAAATTGGCATTTGAATCAGTAGTGGTAAACACCCAATTCCACCAGTCATTGAAATATTGTTGTCTTTGTACAGAGCCATTAGTTCTTGGTTAGCAGCAACTTGTTCTTCTTGACTTTGTGCTGCTTTGGTACGAGCTTGAATGTCTTTCATGTAAGGTTGGATCACAGCCATTTTTTCCTGTTGAATAGTTGACTTGCGCGATTGATTCAACATAACTGGCATTAAAATCAGCCTGACAATAAAGGTAATCAAGATAATTGCCCAGCCCAGATTATTGCCTAACTGCTGTGCGAGCCACATTAGGAGATGCTGAGTGGGAATTGCTAGGTTATCGTAAATCCAACCATACGGTTTACCACTTGATGTTCGGCGGACACAACCGCTCAGAAAAACAACTAGCAGCAAAAAGAGTGGTAAAAGTTTACTGATTTTCTTTTTGTTCATTTTAAGTTCCTTTCGTTAAGAAATACAATATTTATACTACCACAAACTATCTATGGTTTCTACAAACGAATGGAAGCAAGGCCAATTTATGGGGAAGAAAAAAACCGCCCGGTTAAAGACGGCTTTTTGCTAATAGACGACTGCGAAATCCGGGTAGTTGCTTTGAGGAATCTCGGTTAATGCAACGTGGTCTACTCGAGCAGCAGGTGAAGGCGAATTTTTAATTCCTGTAATAAATTGTTGTAACTGATGTTCATCGGCTTGAGCTTCGATGTAAACGTCGCCATTCATCAAATTACGAATGATTCCTTTGACGTCCAAACGGTCAGCCAAAATTTTGGCGGTGTATCTGAAACCAACTCCCTGAACCATACCAGAGACTGTCATTTTTACTGCTTTCAATCTAAGCACCTCCTAATATTCACCAATATTATACTACAGATTACTAACCAATTACATAAGCGAGCAATTAATGAAAAAATTAGTAAGTTTAGGTAGAGAATTTTGCCAGTTGGCTTAGAAGTACGTTATAATAGGAAAGTCAATTTAGATCATTAACCTAAAGAGTTAAGTTAGTCACTTAAATAGTTAGAAAAATTGTTAAGATTAACTTGGGTATTAGGTAAAAAAAGTAATGAAACAGAGGTAAACTGAAATGAAGATTGGGATCGATAAAATTGGTTTTGCGACGTCAAACCTGTACGTTGACATGGCCAAACTAGCGCGCGCAAGAAATGAGGAACCAGGAAAATATTTAGTAGGTTTGGGACAAAGCAAAATGGCAGTCATTCCTACGACTCAAGATGTGGTGACTCTTGCTTGTAATGCAGCAGAAAAAATTTTGACTCCTGAAGATAAAGCAGAGATTGGGTTAGTGATTTTTGGAACTGAATCTGGTATTGATAATTCTAAATCGGCAGCGGTTTATGCTGCAGATTTACTGGGCTTGTCAGAAAAAATTCGGGCTTTTGAAATTAAACAAGCTTGTTATGGTGCAACTGCAGGAATTGCAATGGCTCGTGGGTATTTAACTTTAAATCCCACTAAAAAAGTACTAGTTTTTGGTGCAGATATTGCTCGGTATGGGTTAAAAACTTCTGGGGAATCTACGCAAGGCGGCGGAGCGGTTGCAGTGTTGCTCAGCGTGGATCCGTCAATTCTAGCATTTGATCCTAAGACCACATATCTAGCACGAGATATCATGGATTTTTGGCGTCCGTTGGATAGAAAAGAAGCCCTGGTAGAAGGTAAATATTCGTCTCAAGCATATTTAGACTTCTTTACAGAGGTTTACACCGATTATGTCAAACAAACGGGTTTGACCAGTGCTGATTTCGATGCGCTAATTTTTCATTTACCTTACACTAAAATGGGTTTGAAAGCGCTGAGACTTGTGACCGAAAAAGCAACTCCTGAGGTGGCTGAATCTTTGACTGAAGAATTTGAGGCATCTCGTCTGTATAATCGGAACGTAGGTAATTTATACACTGGTTCACTTTACTTGAGTTTATTATCGTTATTGCAGAATAGCACTAAACTACAAAGTGGGTCGCGAATTGGGTTGTTTAGCTATGGTTCAGGCGCACAAGGTGAATTTTTCAGTGGTGTTTTGCAAGATGGTTTTACAGCCTTAGCTAACGATCAAACTGTGGCTACAATGCTAGCGCAGCGGCAAGAAGTAAGTGTTGCAGAATATGAGCAAATTTATCAGGCTGGATTAAACGTGAAAAACGGAATGCAGCTTCCAATCGAAGATGATCCAGCACCTTATGTGTTAACTGGAATTCAAGACCACCAGCTTCAATATTTAAAACGTTAAAAGAATGAAAAAAGTCGCTAAAATGCGGCTTTTTTTTTGATTTTCAAAAAAATTTAAAAAAAGTTGGCAAAAAAAAGTCAAAAATCGATTTTTTTGCGTATCTACTCTTTGTAGAGTTTAATTTACAAATTGATAAGGAGTGGAAAGAATGTCAGATGTTAAAGAGTACTACGATTTAATGATCTATCCGCAAGGAGAACAAATTGATTTGATCAATGGGTGTTTTGAGCTAAGCAGGAACGTGATCCGTGAAATGAATAAGTTTTACCAAAAGACGGATACGGATGGTGTTTTAGTAGAAAAAAGCAGGCAGATTTTAAACCGCTTTGAAAATCGAAGTCGGCATCATTTGACTAGCTTAGCATTAAGTACGGTGGTAGGGACTTTAGCCCATTATCGTAGTGAAAATCAAGCGAAATACCTAGCTGAAATTAATGAAATTAGCGGCTTTTCTAGCAGTTTCGTCGCAGAACATGGTCTGTGTTGTTTATTCACTAAGGACCAAGGAGAAGCGCTATTAGTTAATAATTTACTCTTGCTGCCTGGATTAGGGACGGTGCCAATTGAATGTAAGTGGGAACATTGTTTCAATAAAATTGCTTTTATGTTTATTTATCGAGTAGGAGCTGATTATCGCACGCGGATTTATAGCAGCTGGCCCTTTGAAAAGCCGCAAAAGCACGCAGATCAATGGTTAGGCGTTAATTTTGGCAAACATAAGTTGTTATTTCTAAGCGATGGCAGAAATTACTCGTTTTACCATCTATTGAATGGTAATAAGCGAAAAGGACAAGTATTTCAGCGCATCGACAGATTTATGTATTATGCTGATATTTGTCAACAAATCCTAAAACCAGGATTACAGGGAGTGATTGTACGGCAGTCGCAACTACTGCATTGTTTACCAAAAACGCAATCTTTAACTGAAAGATATTATTTCATAATTTTCTTACTAGAAAAAATGTCAACTAAAAATATTAAGCTCCGTGTAGTTAATGATGAAATCAAAGGAACCGATGATTTTGCAACCGCACGAGCCATTAGACATGCTGGCAAATCATTTGAGGTCATTGATATTAAAGATTTGTTAAGTCAAATATTGCCAGGAAATGGCGGACATGAAAAACGGCTCAAATTTAAGTCAAATTTTGGCTAAAACTAAGTCGGTCGTTAAAAGATGAATGTTTGAGATCCAAAAGACTGAGAATTTAGATACATTCAATTCAATACATTTGAACTTGCTAACCATCTATGCAACAATAAAAGCAATAGATTAGTAGCTGGAGCAACTGGCTACATTAGGAGAGGTTAACATGGCAAATAATAATGAATTTGTTTTATCTGATCATGATACTGCAACTACGACAGTCGTGCAGGCAGTCGTTAATAAAAGTCGCTATCTTCAAACGCTGCATCAAGCGTTAGAGGAACAAGATGATCGGTTAGTATACCAATTGATTAATTCTGAAAAATATGCACAAGAAATCCAACAAGCACGACATATTTCTGCCGACCCAAGTAATGAGGCGCTGGTGGTGGATTTACATAACCAGCTAAGTGCATTCTTGAGTCAAAAGCTAATTAACTTTTTACACAAAAATTATCCGTTTTTTTATTTTGAAGAAATTGGTGAAGGCCAATATCAATTTTTCTTTGGAAATTGGTGGGGACGGCGTTTATTTGGCACGCTTGATGTTTTAAATGTGAGTTTTAATTTTGATAGTAGTGAGTATCGTAAATTAGCACGGACCTTTGAACTGGATCATCAACAAAAACGATTAAATACTGATCAAATTCAAAAAATTTCGCTGGAAAACGATGAACTGCAAGAATTGATCGATACTCAGGACCAAAGAGATCAACAAAAAGCAGAGTTAAGGGCCAAAATTAAACAAATTTCTCAAGAAAAGGTAATGCCTTGGGAAGCAAATCGGCAAAAAGAAGAAAAGCAAGCATTGATCGATCAGTTAACTAAACTGACTGAAACTGATGAGTTATCGAACAACGCCTACCAAGAAATTCGGCAAAATGAAAATAAAATCCTAGAATTGTCTAAGGAAGATACTTTATTAAGTTATGAAAAACAAAGTATTGTAGCCAAATTTGGTGATTTTAAAAATTTTGAAGAGCAAAATGAAATTCTCTATCGAGATTATATTGCACATTTAATTGCTACCAGAGGGCAGGTGAATGCTGATGAATAATACAACAGAAAATCCAACAGTTATTTTCCAACCCGATGGAACAGTTGAAACGGTTGTAGTCGATCAAGCTATTAGTACAACCACACGGTTACAAAATTTTAATGGTGAACTTAAGTCAAGTTTGCAAAATGGATTAGAATTTACTGCTCTTTTGGACCAGTTAATTCAAACCAATGATCCGCATGAACTATTAGATGCCGTGACACAGCTAATTGATTACCGTTTAAATTCCGATTTTTTAATTTTCCCGCAACAATATAGTGAAGCTGATTTTTATTTGATTTTCCTGAGTAGATTATTGCAACAGCATCAGAATAATCAGCTAATTTTACAATCTAGTGATCGTCATCATGAACTATATCATGAATTTCCAGGGATCAATGCTGCTGGATATTTTACTTTCCAAATTGATGCACAAAATGCTGGTGGGGCATATTATGTTGAACGGCAGTCACAAGCACGGTTATTTTATGTGAACTTTTCGAAACATATTTTAAAATTTAATGCTACGGCAGTTACTTCTTTATTGGTAGTCGATTACCAGAAAAAATTTGTTTATCCAACAGTTAAGAAGTTTGTCTTATTGTTAATTAAAATTGGCCACCTATTTAAAGAAGATTTTGGTTTCGATGTTGATTTTAATATTTTGGATCAATCAAATTCAGCAATGTATCCAGTCATTAAGGCCGATTTACCAGCCGAATCACTAGATAAGCTGTTCGTCGTTGCATCTAAGGCAGGACACATGTTAAAGGCTGGCGTTAATGGCGAAGCTATCTTAGAGCTAAAGCCAGGCTTGATAGTTACTTTTGGTGATGAGGCTCAGTTAGGAATGACTGAACAAGAACAATGGGTCATCAATGTTAATGATTCTGATGAAGAGCTATCCTGGTTTGATTTACTATTTAACTATGACTTTATTCGTGATTGGTATTTAGATAATTTGAATTTACTTGAAATTAAAGTTGATCCCAGGTATTTTGATTAGAGGACAAAGTAGTGAAAGTTAATGAAATGAGTATTGCGGCTCGTAATTCTCGAGCCAAATCATATTTAAAACTGACTAATTTTTCAGAAAAAGAGCGACAAGCTGCCTTATTTGCTGATTTAACAATTTCGTTAAGCGAGGTTTTGGTCGCTAGTCAAGGTGAAAACCAAGATATTCTCTTAGATAAATATTGTCAGACAGCCGGGCGCTTTTTATTAGTTGCTAGCAGCCAGAATGTGATGGATCGTTTTTTGATTTCTGATGAACAAATTGCGCAGATTCAAAATAAATGGCAAACTAAGTCTTATAATGTCATGTACTTAATTTTGGAACAACAAGTGCAGAATGCTTATTTTAAACATCAGGTCGATGACCTGGTCCACGCATGGCATATGTTTTTAAAGCTTGGCTTGGTGGATCTGAATTTATCAGAATCAACAATTGAAAAACACTTTTTTAAGGCTTATGAGATAGAACCACTGTAATGATAGTTTTAATTAAACTCATCCTAGTTGGGGTGAGTTTTTGTTTTCATTACAATTTAGTTGATAAAAATTATTGAATTTTGTTTGACATAATATTAGAACTTAGCTTATAATAATACTTGTATTGGTTCGGTAGCTCAGCTGGATAGAGCATCCGCCTTCTAAGCGGATTGTCGAGAGTTCGAATCTCTCCCGAATCATAATAAACAACTTTAAATATAGCTCAACCACGTAGAAACACTGTTAAATCGGTGTTTCTATTTTTTTATTAAAGGCAAATAAAGGTAATTAATGGGGGATTTAAATTCGTTGCACTTTTTTATCAACAAAATTCGACCTGGATCAATTGTTAAACTGGCTATTTTTCGTGCAGAAATTATGGATTGTTCCCCAGTAAATAAGTAGATGAAGTTTTTACGGTGGATGAAGAGTGTTTAACATGGTACAAGTAATTATAGAGAGTTTTTTATATAGTAATAGGATATTGGCCGATGCTTAAGTTGATATTGGATGGGGATAATGTCTAGAAAAAACAGAAAAATTAACAAATTCGAATAAAGTTGTTGACTCAGACCGTTAATTTTGCTAACATATGTACGTTGTATTTGTGCATGTCACAACTACAACCGCACGTTTTAAGTTTAAGCATCCAGTTTTTGGATCACTACATTACGGCGAGTCTAAGTCAAATACAAGGAGGTGCACATAGATGTACGCAATTATTAAAACAGGCGGTAAGCAATATAAAGTTGAAGCTGGTGACGCAATTTACGTTGAAAAGTTGGCTGCTAACGCAGGTGACAAGGTTACATTTGACGAAGTTGTTTTAGTTGGCGGTGAAAAGACTGTCATTGGAACACCAGTTGTTGATGGTGCTAGTGTTACTGGTACTGTTGAAAAACAAGGTCGAGAAAAAAAGGTTGTTACTTTCAAGTACAAGCCTAAGAAGCATTCTCATACAAAACAAGGCCATCGTCAACCATATACAAAGGTTGTTATCGATGCTATCAACGCCTAACAAGTTGAAGGAGTTGCATGTTAAATGATCAAAACCCATTTTTTATCAGAGAATGATATTGTTTGCGGTTATTTGCTTCAGGGACATGCTGATTCTGGAGAGTATGGCTATGATATTGTCTGTGCTGCAGTTTCTGTTTTAGCAATCAATACCGTGAATAGTTTGGAGCAATTAGCGCTTGTGCAACCACAAGTCGTTTCAGACGATGAAAATGGCGGTTATCTTAAGGTAACTTTAAGCCAGGCTGATGCTAAAAAACCGGCTGCTCAATTATTATTAAATAGTTTTGAGCTGGGGATTCGTAGTATTATTGATAATTATCAAGAATATATAACTATAGAAGATTAATAAACAACTAGGAGGTGCTCGTGTTATGTTAATGAATTTACAGTTCTTCTCCCATCATAAAGGGGGCGGTTCGACTTCTAACGGTCGTGACTCAAAAGCTAAGCGTTTGGGTGCAAAACGTGCCGATGGTCAAACTGTCACAAGTGGTTCAATTTTGTACCGTCAACGTGGTACACATATCTACCCAGGTATGAACGTTAAGATCGGTGGCGACGACACATTGTTTGCTACTTCAGCCGGTGTTGTTAAATTTGAACGTAAGGGCCGTAACAAGAGACAAGTTTCGGTTTATCCTACAGCAGAATAATTAACCAAGCTGTTAATACCGGGATTCCATTTTGGGGTCCTGGTTTTTTTATTTTTTCAATAAAAAATATAATAGTGATATTTTCGTTACTGATATTATGTGTTGAGTTAAGCTTTCTGTTATACTTAAATGGTAACAAAAAATGAAAGGCCTGATATAATGTCCGATGTTAGATTAGAAAAATTACGCACAAAATTTCTTGAAAGCAAAATCGATGGTTTCTTAGTCACTGATCCGTTAAATATCTATTACTTGAGCGGTTTTACTGGTGATGAAGGCTTGCTGTTAATTACTTCCACAGACAAGTATTTAATTACAGATTCTCGGTTTGAAGAACAGATTAAAGTTGAGAATCCTGATTGGAATGCTGTAATCACGAGAGAATATTTAAAAGCTGCTTGTGATATCGCAGCTAAACAGCATCTTGACGCAATCGGTTTTGAAGATAATTTGGATTATGCGTCTTATGATCTGTTAGATGAGACATCAGTTGCTGATATCGTTCCTTTTAGCGGCTTTGTTGAAGAATTACGTGCAATTAAAGACGATGAAGAAATTGCACTGATCAAAAAGAGCTGTGCGTTAGCTGATGATGGTTTTAAATTTGTAATTGATAATTTAAAAGAAGGACAATCAGAGCTTGATCTTGCTAATGATCTAGATTATTTCATGAAAAAGCATGGCGCTTCAGCCCAATCATTTGAAACGATTGCTGCCAGTGGTGAGCATACAACTTGGCCACATGGGACAGCAACTTCGCGTAAAATAGTTCAGGGCGACCTAATTGCATTAGACTATGGTTACTTTGTGGATGGCTATACTTCAGATGTTACCCGGACGTTTAGCCTAGGGCAGCAAAGCCAAGAGGTTAAAGATATTTATCAATTAGTGCTTGAAGCACAACAGGCTACGATCGAAGCTGTTAAAGCTGGTGTGACTGGTGCTCAGTTAGACCATACCGGTCGTTCGATCATTGAAAAAGCTGGTTATGGTAAATACTTTAATCATGGTATGGGACATGGTATCGGTTTAGATATTCATGAACTGCCCAATGTCGGTCAACGCTTTAATGATGTGATGCAAGCTGGTGAAATTATTACCATCGAACCAGGAATTTATGTTCCGGGTGTTGGTGGAATTAGAATCGAAGATGATTTGTTAGTGACTCCAACCGGTTCCGAAGTTTTGACCAAGTGTAACAAGAATTATCTCGAACTTTAGTTTCTCAGGCTAAGTTACTAAAAGTATCAGTGGTCAGTAAAGAATATGTAACTATCGTTATTTTTAGTAAGGCCTTGCTTGACAAAGGGCGAATTTCACGTAAAAATAAGAAGATAAGACTTTTAAAAATTAGCTTCGGAAGATAAGGGCACAAAGCCAAGGAGGATTTTATAAAATGATTTCAGTAAATAACTTTAAGACTGGTTTAACAGTCGAAATTGATGGTGGATTATGGCGTGTGATTGAATTTCAGCATGTTAAGCCAGGTAAGGGTTCTGCTTTTGTTCGTTCTAAGCTAAAGAACTTACGGACAGGTGCGATCCAAGAAAAAACTTTCCGTGGCGGTGAAAAAATTAACCAGGCACAGATCGACCGCAAGAAAATGCAATACTTGTATGCTGATGGCACCAACCATGTTTTCATGGATACAACAACATACGAACAATTAGAATTACCTGCAGAACGAATTGAAGATGAATTGAAGTTCTTGAAGGAAAACACAATTGTTAGTGTGATCATGTATGGTACAGAAACACTCGGAGTTGAATTACCAAATACTGTAGATTTGGTTGTTTCTGCAACTGAACCTGGTATTAAAGGTGACACAGCTTCAGGTGGTTCTAAACCAGCTACAATGGAAACTGGTTTAGTTGTGCAAGTTCCATTCTTCGTTAACGAAGGTGACACCTTGACAATTAATACAGTTGATGGCACATACATTTCCCGTGCCTAATTTGACTAAGGAGGTTTAGTCGTGTCTGAAGAAAACAATCTTGTTTTAAATAGCAGTCAACCGAGCCTTGGGGAAATTAAAATCGCACCTGAAGTTGTGGAAGTGATCATTGGGATCGCTGCAAGCCAGGTTGAAGGTGTCTACTCAATGCATGGTTCGATCGCAAATAGTTTTTCTAAGTTATTTGGTCGGCAAGACCGCAAACAGGGAGTTAAGTTAGCCGCTGCACAAAACGAATTAAAAGTTGATATCAATGTCTTCTTAAATTACGGTGTTTCTGTGCCTAAAGTTGCTGCCGCAATTCAAGATAAGGTTGCCCAACAGGTCTTGTTTATGACTGGTTTAAATTTAGCCTCAGTCGATGTGCACGTTCAAGGCGTTGTCCCTGAAAAGATTGAAGCAACAGTAGACCCAAATAACATTTTTGGAGAAGAAAAAGAGGACAAAAAGTAATATGGCAATAAAAAGGCAAAAAATACGTCAGGCTGCTTTTCAAGCTTTATTTGCATTACAAAGCAATTTAGATGCGAATCCAGTCGACGTTTGTCAACAAATTGCACAAGAGGAACTTGAATTAGAAGAAGCTCCTGAGTACATGCGAGTTTTGGTTAATGGTGTGACTGAACACCAAAAGGAACTTGACACTTTGTTGGCAGCTCATCTGAGTTCAAAATGGTCCTTGGATCGATTGAATAAGACTGATTTGTTAATTTTAAGATTAGCCGCATTTGAAATTAAGTATGAAGATGAGGTTCCAAATCGAGTTGCGCTCAACGAAGCTTTGGAACTTGCTAAGGTATTTAGCGATGATCAATCACGTCGTTTTATTAACGGTGTGTTGTCCAACCTAATTTAGGTTGATCAAAAAGTCTGAGTGGTAATGATAACCGCTGCAGGCTTTTTTTGATGAAATAAGTTTGGTGTCTGCAAAACAATTAACGCTAGAATTTTAAAATGCTGAGAGTTGCATTAGTTTTGTGCAAGTCAATGTGATAAAATTAAACTAATATTATCAACGGACGATCCAAACAGTGATTTTACATAGAGACAAGAATTGAGTCAAATTAGTAGTGAAAAAAGAACGTTCAGTGATAACTAGTCATTACTTTTTTGACAGCTGTTGACTAGAATGTGAAGACAGACTTGTTTGCTTGATTGTTTGCGCTTGAAGTGGAATACTGGCCATCATAAAATATGGAATTTATCAGGAGGAGATTGAAAACGTGACGACAGATAAATACTTAACCGTTACGGCCTTGAGTCGTTATTTACACAAAAAGTTTACCGTTGATCCTTATTTACAAAGAGTTTTCTTAACTGGTGAAATTTCAAATTTCCGCTTACGTCCTAGACACCAGTACTTTAGTTTAAAAGATGACCACGCTAAAATTAGTGCTGTCATGTTTCAATCCAACTTTAAACGAGTCAAGTTTACTCCGGAAGAAGGAATGAAGGTTTTAGTTGTAGGGAGAATTGATTTATATGAGCCAAACGGAACATATCAAATCAATATTGAAAGTATGCAGCCTGACGGGGTTGGTGCTTTATATGAAGCCTATGAACAATTAAAAAAGAAACTGACAGCAGAAGGCTTATTTTCGGTTGAAAAAAAGTCGTTACCCCGCTTTCCTAAGAAGATTGCAGTAATTACTAGTCCATCGGGTGCAGTCATTCGTGATATTATTACCACCGTTCGCCGTCGTTATCCAATCGCACAAATCGTTTTATTTCCAGCAGTTGTTCAGGGAGATCAAGCGGCTGATTCGTTAGTAGGACGTCTGAAAGAGGTTAGTTTGCATCATGATTTTGATACGTTGATCATCGGACGTGGTGGTGGGTCAATTGAAGACCTATGGCCTTTTAACGAAGAAAAAGTAGCTCGTGCGATTTTTGCTTTAGATATCCCAGTGATTTCTTCAGTTGGTCATGAAACGGATACAACAATTGCGGATCTAGTAGCCGACTTACGTGCGCCCACTCCAACGGCAGCGGCTGAACTGGCAACTCCAGTGTTAACCGATGAGATTTTAAAAATTACGCAGCAACGGTTACGATTATTACAAGCAGTCAAAATGATTATTCAACGTGATCAGCAATTGGTCCAACGACAAACAGGTTCATATATCTTTAAAACCCCAGCTCGCTTGTATGAAGGCTATTTACAAAAGTTGGATTTCTTAAATACAAAATTACTGGCAGAATTTCGCCAGCAATTGTCTGACAAACAGAGAAGATATTTACAGGCCAACGGTCGCTTAAAAACCAGTGACCCACGCCCACAAATCAAATATGCCAAAGCAACTGTGCTAAATGAGCATAAGTTATTAGTTAAGAGCATGTCCCAGTATTTGGTTAAGCGCCAGAATCTTTTAGCGCAAACGACGGCACAGTTAAATGCCTTAAGTCCGTTATCAATTATGGGACGTGGGTATTCATATGTTAGTCAAACTGGCAAGATTATGCGCACTGTACATGATCTACACGTCGATGATGAAATTGAGATCCATCTAGCCGATGGTGTGGCAAAAGCTCAAGTAACAGCGTTAAAGGAGGAAAAAACGAATGAATGATGAACAAGTTCAGCCAACATTCGAAGAGAATTTAGCTGATTTAGAAAAAATCGTAAATAAATTAGAACAAGGTGAAACTCCACTTGAAGAAGCTCTAGCTTCATTTCAAGAGGGAGTTAAGTTAAGTCAAAAATTGCAAACTACTCTGGAAAATGCCGAAAAAACGTTAGCTAAAGTGATTGATGAAAATGGCGACGAACAATTATTTGAGCAAGGACAAGATAATCATGAGTAAGAAGACATTGAAGCAACTCCAAGAGGTTGAAGTTCATGAATTAAACCAATGTTTAGCTGACGAAATTTCTGCCATGCAGGCGCAACAGACATTAAAGGATGCGATGTTGTATTCGGTCGAAGCTGGGGGCAAACGAATTCGCCCACTGATTATTTTAGCGACCTGTGCTAGTTTTGAACGTGAAATCGATGCAAGTGTGTTTGCAGTTGCGGGGAGCTTAGAATTTATTCATACTTATTCGTTGATCCATGATGATTTACCAGAGATGGATAATGATGATCTGCGGCGTGGAAAACCAACCAATCACAAGGTTTATGGACAAGCGTTAGCGGTGTTAGCTGGCGATGGACTATTAACAGCAGCCTTTGAATGGTTAGCACAGGCAGGATTGCCCGCTGAAAAAAATGTAGCTTTATTGGCTGAATTGGCACATGCTGCTGGGCCGCAGGGGATGGTTGATGGTCAGGCTCGTGACATTGAAGGTGAACACCAACAATTGACCTTGCCGCAGCTGCAAGTGTTGCACGCTGGTAAAACCGGTGCCTTGATCCGTTATGCTTTTATTGCCGGGGCACAATTATCGGCTGCTTCTTCTCAACAAGAAGAAATTTTAAGTGATTTTGGCGCGAAATATGGGTTAGCCTTTCAGATTTATGATGATATTTTAGACGTTACTTCTACCGAAGAAGAGATGGGAAAAGCTGTCCATAAAGATGAGGCGGAAAATAAAAATACTTATCCAACTTTGCTGGGATTAACTGGAGCTCAAGACAAGTTAACTGAAGTTTTAAGTCAGGCACGAGCAGATTTAACACAGTTAGCAGCAACGGGAATTAAGTGTGATTTGTTTGAAGAATTGTTAGGATATTTTAAAATATAAGGTAAAGATAATGAAAAAAGAACGTATTGATGTGTTATTAGTACAACAAGGCTTGTTTGAAAGTCGAGAACAAGCCAAAAGAGCTGTCATGGCTGGTGAAATTTTAGGTGAAAATGAAGAACGCCTAGATAAACCCGGCATGAAAATTGACCCAGAGATCCACTTGCATTTTAAAGGGACCAAGATGCCTTATGTGAGCCGAGGCGGGTTAAAATTAGCTAAAGCTTTAAAAGTTTTTAAGATTAATTTAAGAGATCGAGCAGTTTTAGATATCGGATCATCTACTGGCGGTTTTACTGATGTTGCCTTGCAAAATCATGCCCGCTTGAGTTATGCCCTAGATGTGGGGACCAACCAATTGGTCTGGAAGCTGCGCCAAGATGAACGGGTCGTGGTAATGGAAAATACGAATTTCCGTTACAGTAAGTTAGCTGATTTTACCAAAGGTCAGCCTAACTTTGCTTCAATTGACGTTTCGTTTATCTCATTACGGCTAATTTTGCCGACTTTACATGAAATTTTGCAAACAGGTCAGGATGTAGTTGCTTTGATCAAACCGCAATTTGAAGCCGGTAGAGAAAAGGTTGGTAAACATGGGATCGTGCGTGAAGAACAAACGCATTTAGAAGTTCTAAACGATGTTTTGGGCTTTGCTTTAGAAAATGGGTATGATGTCAGTGGCCTTGATTTTTCTCCCATCACAGGCGGGTCAGGCAACATTGAATTTATTGCCCATTTAGTGGCTTGTCCAGCTGGACAAAAAGGACAAAACTTGTTAAAAGTTACTCCTGAAGCCGTGGTTAAACAAGCACATCAGACACTATTACAACAGTCTTAGTTAATGCAACTAAGCAAAAATTTTCGAAGTGTGAGGTAAAAACTACATGAGGAAACAAGAGCGTCATAAATTACTGAAACAATTATTAGTGGAAAATATTATTTACCGGCAAGAAGATTTAGTAAATTTATTAACTGAGCGAGGAATTGAAGTTACTCAAGCAACTATTTCTCGAGATATCAAGCAGTTACAATTAGTTAAGGTCCCTTTGAGTAATGGCAGCTACCGGTATACTTTACCATCAGAAAAAGAAGTAGATGCATCCGTAAAGCTAGCTAAAACGATCCAAGATGCCTATATTGATTCTGATGTCCATCATGAGATGTGTATGCTAAAAGTTCAACCTGGTAATGGACCGACTGTGTCAAGTTTAATTGATCAGATGCAGTATTCTGAAATTTTTGCATGCATCAGTGATGATGATACAGTAATTATTTTCAATCGTTCAGAAAAAGACGCACTACAAATGCATGAAAAAATTATGCAAATGATAGATGCTAAAAAACAAAGTAGAAGGTAGTACTTCTGCTATACATAAAATGTTGTTGGAGGTGGAAGCTTTTGTTAAGTAGTTTGACGATTAAAGATTTTGCGATTATTGATAAAATTCAAATTGACTTTCAACCAAAAATGACGGTTTTAACTGGGGAAACGGGTGCTGGTAAGTCGATTGTGATCGATGCTTTAGGTTTGCTCGCGGGTGGACGCGGATCAAGCGACTTTATTCGCAAGGATCGTAAAAAGGCGTTGTTACAGGCATTATTTGTTTTACCGGAAGGTGCTAAAGCTTATCAGATTTTAGATGAGATCGGGATCACTTATGATGATAGCGGCTTGGTGTTACAGCGAGAACTCTATCGGAATGGACATAATATTTGCCGGGTGAACGGGGAACTAGTTAATTTAACCAACATGCGTCGAATTGGTGAGACTTTGATCGATATTCATGGACAAAATGAGCATCAGGAGTTGATGCGTCCAGAACAACATTTAGTTTTATTGGATAGTTTTGCACAACAAAAAATCGGTAAATTAAAGGCTCAGTATCAACAAAGCTTTCATGAATATCGTCGACAAAAAGCAGCATTAGATAAAAAAGAAAAAAATGAAAAAGAGTGGGCACAACGGTTGGATATGCTGCAATTTCAAGTTGATGAAATTGAAACAGCACAACTTAAGGTTGGAGAAGAAGACCAACTCAGTGAAGAAAAAGAACAACTTGATAATTATCAGACTATTCATGATGCGCTCGAAAATAGTTACCAACTCTTAGCGGGAGAAGATATCGATGTCTTAGGGCAAATTGGCAGCATTATGGAAAAAATGCAGCATGTGGCTGGTTTATCACAAGAACTCGGTCAAATTAGTCAACATGTTGATGATGCATATTATAGCCTGGCAGATTCTGTGCATGATATTTCTAACCAACTGGCTACCATGGAATGGGATGAGAATCGTCTCGATGTGATCGAACATCGCTTGGAAGAGATTCATCAGCTAAAACGGAAGTATGGCAATTCGATCCCAGAGATTCTAGACTATTACCAAAAAATTAATGTTGAATTAAAGGATATGCAGCAAACTGATGCAGATTCTGACGAATTACAACAAGCGTTAGACGAGTCATATCAGGCTTGTCAACGACTAGGTGAAAAGTTATCAGCCGAACGTCAGAAAGCTGCGGTTCAGCTCGAAAAGGCAGTTCATAAGGAGCTAAAGGCTCTATATATGGAGAAGGCAGTTTTTTCTGTAAAATTTTTGAATAACCTTGAAAAGGCTTTGGCTAGTGATGGAATCGACCAAGTCGAGTTTTATATCCAAACTAATCCGGGCGAATCGATGGGGCCATTGGCTCGAATTGCTTCTGGTGGAGAATTGTCACGGATCATGCTGGCACTTAAAACTATTTTTGCTCAAAGGCAAGGTGTGACGAGCATTATCTTTGATGAAGTGGATACAGGAGTCAGTGGGCGTGTGGCGCAAGCTATTGCAGAAAAAATCAGTTTGATTGCACAAAGTTCACAGGTTTTGTGTATTACCCATTTACCTCAGGTTGCTGCTGTGAGTGACCACCATTATTTAGTAGCAAAAAAAGTGCAAAAGGGACGGACAGAAACGAATGTTAAACCTTTAGCTGCCCCGGCGCGAATCGAAGAGTTGGCTCGCATGCTGGCTGGTACAGAAATCACTGATTTAGCTCGAGAACATGCGGCTGAATTATTGAAAATGGGACATTCGAAAAAATGATCACAAAAAAAAACAAGCAACTGTCAAACAGACAGTGCTTGTTTTTTAACTAATGAAATTACGATAGAGACCAACAACTTTACCTAAAACAGTGACGGAATCCAAAATGATTGGCTCCATCGTATCGTTTTCTGGTTGTAAACGGAAATAGCCGTCTTCTTTAAAGAATCTTTTACAGGTTGCTTCGTTTTCATCCGTCATTGCAATGATGATATCACCGTTATCTGCGGACCGTTGTTGTCTAACAATGACTTCGTCGCCATCCAAGATACCAACGTTAATCATACTTTCACCACGAATGGTTAACATAAATAAGTCTTGTGCAGAATCATAGTTAGGAGGTAGCGGGAAGTAGTCAGTGGTTTCTTGGACCGTTAAAATCGGATTACCTGCAGTGACAGTACCCAATACTGGAATCTGACTTGCCGTTTCATTAATTCCTAAAGCTTCTTTACCAGCTGTAGTTATTTCTAATGCACGTGGTTTAGTAGGATCTTTGTGTAAATAACCACGTCGTTCTAACCGTGCGATGTGTCCATGAACAGTAGAAGTTGAAGAAAGGTTGACAGCTTCGCCGATTTCACGAACTGTTGGCGGATAACCTTTCTCATGTACACATTCGTAGATGAATTTTAACACGGAGATCTGTCGTTCTTCGATCACTTTGGACATCACGAACACCTCATTCATTTTTTATAGTTTAAGCTTAGCATAAACAACTGTAAATTTCAAACGAATGTTCGGATAAAAAGCTTGAGTTTTTTGGAATAATTGTTTATGATTAGCAGTATTGAACTCTAAAGTGCAAACTTTTAAGTGAAAAGGGGTAATGGAATGGATAATGGAATTCCACAAAATTTAATCGATCGAATTAATGAGTTGGCAAAAAAGAAAAAGGCGACTGGTTTAACTGTTAAAGAACAAGAAGAACAAAAAAGACTACGTGCCACATATTTAAGTATGTTTCGTGAAAACTTCCGCAGTCAAGTTGAAATGCTGCAAGTTTATGATAAAGACGGTAAGGAAGTTACACCTGACAAAGTTAAAAATATTCAGAGAAAACGCGGTTTAAGAGACGACTAGTTAAGTAATGGAACGTTTTTTGTAAGGAGTTATGGGGTATTTTAGCATGCCCCCTTTATTTTTAGCTTGCAATTGTGTAAACTTAACTAAGTAAGCAAAAGTTAAGGAAGGGAGTAGTTGATGATGTCTACACCAGTTTGGATTTTTATCGTCATCATCGCATTGATTTTAGGACTTGTTGGCGGCTTTTTCGCAGCCCGCAAGTATATGGAGAGCTATTTACAAAAGAATCCACCGATCAATGAACAGATGTTAAGACAAATGATGTTACAGATGGGTCAAAAGCCTTCAGAAAAGAAACTAAACCAAATGATGACAGCAATGAAAGCTAATTACGGTAAGAAAAAGTAAGATTAGTTGTCAAACAAAAAAGCCGGGTGCTCACCCGACTTTTTGTTTACCCTCATTTATTTGAATGTTTGGAAACATCGATATATTTAAAATCTGGGTCGATTTGTTGATCTAATTTTTCAAATGATTGTTCCATTTGATTTAGCAATTGATTTTGGTATTCATCAGTCATTTTGGTTTTACGATCAACATAGATTGGATCACCAAAGGCAATTGTGACACGTTTACGAGTAAACAATTGTTTAAAGCTGAGTGGTCCTTGATAAACAGTTGGTACGATTGGGACTCCTGCTAATTTGGCAATCAAGGTCACGCCGCCTTTCATTTCTTCTGAATGACGAGTTCCTGATGGAAACATAATCAAAGAAAGTTCCCGCTTGCGTAACCATTTAACGGGCGTTTTGATGGCAGAAGGGCCAGGGTGCTCACGATCAACTGCAAAAGCGTTGGCATGTTCTAAAATATAGCGCAAAATTGGATTAGTAAATAGCTCTTTCTTCGCCATAAAACAGAATTGTTTTGGAGCAGCGGCTAATGCAAAGTAAATCATGTCAAACCAAGTGCGATGCGGGCCAACTAAAATATAGTTTCCCTCAGGTAGTTTTTCTTTGTTAAGGTAACGGTGATTACCGTTAATAATAGCGACGACGACTCGCGCTACTACACGAATAAATGAGTAGAACATCTTAGTGACATTCCTTTCCAAAAATATTAGTATTAAGAATAGTATTGCATATGTACGATACTTGTTGCAAGTTTTGATGAGAGAAAGTGTTGTAAAAATGACAAAAGAAATTCAATTAGCGGCAAATGAACGCATTGATCAGTTATATGCGAATGAAATTAAAATTATTCAAAGTGCAGAGGTGTTTTCATTTTCTCTAGATGCTGTGTTATTGGCAGATTTTGCTCACCCTGTACTCAAGCAAAGGGGTAAAATCGTCGACCTTTGTGCTGGCAATGGGGCGGTCGGTTTATTTTTAACTAAAAAAACTCGGGCACAGATCACGGAAGTTGAAATTCAACCGCGTTTAATTGACATGGCAAAACGCAGTATTGAGCTCAATGATTTAACCGCTCAAGTGAACACTTTAAACATTGATTTAAAAGATATCTTTCATCAGCTCCATAAGGATTCGGTTGATACAGTTACTTGTAATCCACCATATTTCGCTAATGAACCGACGAGTAAAAAAAATCCGAACCCGTATCTGGCGTTAGCCCGGCATGAAAGCACAGCTTCGCTAGCTGATATTATTGAGGTGATCAGCGGCTTACTAAAAATGGGCGGCAAAATGTATATGGTGCATCGACCAGAACGGTTACAAGAAATCTTTAGTTTACTGGCAAAAAATCGCCTTGTACCCAAAAGAATTCGTTTAGTCTATCCTAAGGCAGGTCGAGAAGCCAACATGGTGTTAATTGAAGCTATTAAGGATGGAAATCCTGGCGGTTTAAGGTTTATTCCACCAGTGACGGTCTATGATGAGCAGGATGAGTATTTACCAGAGGTGAAACGGGTTTTATATGGAACAGAGTAAACAGTATTTTTTTTACGTGTGTTTATGTGCTGATCAGACCTTATATGGCGGGTTTACGACTGACTTGAAACGACGTTTAGAACAGCATAATTCAGGCAAAGGGGCTAAATATACGCGTAACCGCAGACCAGTCAAGATGATTTATCATGAAGAATTTTCCAATAAATCGGCGGCTTTAAAAGCTGAGTATGCTTTTAAACATCAAAGTCGTGCTAAAAAAGAACTGTACTTAAAGCAACATGGTGTTGAGCCAAATATTCTGGTGAACCATTGATGTCATCTTGAATAGTTTGATTTGCTTAAAAGTCGACGGATTTCTAAAAACTCGTTGCAATTAGAGAGATAATCCTTTACAATTAGAAAGGTGCCTTTTTGAGGGCACTCAATTCACACTCTGTACGCTGGGTGAGTAGTGCTTAGTTAATAAGTTCTCATCAAATGAATACAGAGGAGGAAAAAAACTATATTCGGAGGTACTAGTAATGTCAGTTATTACTATGAAGCAATTGCTTGAAGCCGGTGTTCATTTTGGACATCAAACACGTCGTTGGAACCCTAAGATGCAGAAATATATCTTTACAGAACGTAATGGTATCTATATCATCGATTTGCAAAAGACTGTTAAATTAATCGATAAAGCCTACAACTTTATGAAAGAAACAGCCGAAAACAATGGGGTTGTTTTGTTTGTTGGTACAAAGAAGCAAGCACAAGATTCAATCGCTGAAGAAGCAACTCGTGCGGGCCAATACTACGTTAACCATCGTTGGTTAGGTGGAACTTTGACTAACTGGAACACGATCCAATCACGTATCAAACGGTTGAAAGACTTAAAGAAGATGTCTGAAGACGGTACATTTGAAATCTTGCCTAAGAAGGAAGCAGCTAAGTTGACCAAACAAATGGAAAAACTTGAAAAATTCCTTGGCGGGATTGAAGATATGCCACGGATTCCAGATGCTGTCTTTATCGTTGACCCACGCAAAGAAAGAATTGCTGTTAAGGAAGCTCAAAAATTGAACATTCCAATCGTTGCTATGGTTGATACAAACGCTGACCCAGATGAAATCGACGTTAAGATTCCTTCTAACGATGATGCGATCCGTGCCGTTCGTTTGATCACTTCTAAGATGGCTGATGCTGTCATTGAAGCAAACCAAGGCGAAGAAAATGATGAAGTTACCGAAGATACATTCGGCAAAAAAGATGAAAAAGTAGATTCCATCGAAGATATCGTTGAAGCTGTTGAAGGCAACAACGATCACAAAGATGCTGAATAGTTAATTTCAACTTAGACTGTCTCAGATGTAGGGTAAGTTTGCCTGATGGTCTGAGGCAGTTTTTTAAATCAAAGTTATTATAAATATTATTAAGGAGGCCATTGAGTTATGGCAAAGATTTCTGCTTCCCAAGTTAAAGAATTACGCGACAAAACAGGTGTTGGTATGATGGACGCTAAAAAGGCATTGGTTGCTACTGAAGGCGACTTCGAAAAAGCAATTGACTTTTTGCGTGAAAAAGGTATGGCTAAAGCTGCTAAGAAGAGCGACCGTATTGCAGCTGAAGGTTTAGCTAACGTGATTATTTCCGGTAACTCTGCAGTAATCGTTGAAGTTAACGCTGAAACTGACTTCGTTGCTCAAAATGCCCAATTTAAAGATCTTGTTAAGCACATTGGTGAAGTTATCTTAGATAAGAAACCTGCTGATGTTGAAGCTGCTTTGAAAGTTGCAACAGACAAGGGAACTTTGAACGATGACTTGATTGAAGCTACTCAAGTTATTGGTGAAAAAATCAGCTTGCGTCGTTTTGAATTAGTTACAAAAGAAGACGGCGACAACTTTGGTGCATACTTGCACATGGGTGGTTCAATTGCATCATTGGTTGTCCTTGAAGGCGCTGATGAAGCAACTGCTAAAGATGTAGCAATGCACGTTGCAGCTATCAACCCAACTTTCGTTACTCGTGAACAAGTTCCTGCAGAACAAGTTGCTCATGAAAAAGAAGTTTTGACTGAAGAAGCTAAGAACGAAGGTAAGCCTGAAAAAATCATCGAAAAGATGGTTACTGGCCGTTTGAACAAGTACTTTGCTGAAATTACTTTGGATGACCAAGACTTTGTTAAAGATTCTGATCAAACAGTTGGCAAGTACGTTGCTTCTAAGAATGGTTCAGTTAAGAGCTTCGTTCGCTACGAAGTCGGCGAAGGCATGGAAAAGAAACAAGAAGACTTTGCTGCTGACGTTATGTCACAAATTAAATAATTAGTTTACGTTAGGTAATTTGGAAGTAGACCTCGTGGTGCTATTTCAGGTTAGTTAATGTAAGCGAGAGATACTCTGGTTGTTGAAAAACAGCTGGAGTATTTTTTTGATCCAAATAAAAAGCGCCGGTCACTTAATTGGTGAACGACGCTAATCGGACTAATTTTTTAGATTGTTAATGCGAGTGATTGCAGCCATTTTTGTGGAATCAAATGGTTTTGATTCAGACTCCGATCTTCTTTCATAATCACCTGGTCTGCAGCTAAATATTCGGTGAAGTCATGCAGCTCACTTTGTGATAGAGCACAAAGCTGTTTTTGATAAATTAATCCTGTGATCGAGATGGCTTCTGGATGTAAAACTGCCGGGTCAGTAAAAATTTTGTTCGCTGCTAATTGGTGTCTTTGTTCGCTTTGAACTAGTGCACTTTTACTTGTCAGTGGCAAATTTTCAGCTCCGTAAAACTCAGCATACGGATAAAATGCCTGCAGCAACTGTAAATAATTTTTATTCCAAATAATTGGGGTCTGGTTTAACTTAGCAGTTTTATCGTAACGATAGAGTCGTTCCGGATTAAAAGGCGATAACAAAGCTGTTAACGGAGCATTTGCATTGTTTTTAGTGATGAATTTTGTCAGCATTTCTTGCATGCCGTTTTCACTTAATGCATTTTGATTTTTAGTTAAAGGTGAAATTTTTGAACCTAAAACTAGAATATCTAGCTGACTTTGCTGGAAAATTTTTTTCCAACGTTTGATCCGTTTATTATGATTACCATGGGTATAGACTGCATCACAATAACCAACTGTTTTTTCTGGCCCTGTAGCTAACAAGGCAAAACTGCCAAATTGACCATCGTCGTTTGGAAAAGCTGTTAGGCGAATGTCACCAAGTGTTAGTGGATATTGATAAGGAATTATTTTTAACTGGACTTGAGTTTCAGCTAATAATTTAACGGCGATCAGTTTTTGAATTAATTTATAGAATTCAAAAGACACATAAACGTTTTTTTGTTCGTCATAATCGGCTAAAAAATCTAAAGCATCATTATCAAGGTGAGTTAAAATCACATAATCATGTGCTGCCAAAGGATCATGTTCACTAAAGACTGGATCACAAATCACAGTTGTTTCTTGACTACTTAAAGTTAGGTAATTGTTAGACAAACAATCAACCTCCTTTGTAAATGTTAAAGATTTGCGTCGGTTTTAAAGTTCAAAACTGACATATCAGTAGATTCTGTGACTAAATTACTAATTAACTGCTGCATGTTGTCTAGGCCTAATTGTTGGAAGGCAATGCTTTGTTGCGTTAAATATTCTGTACGTTTCTCACCGGATAGTTTTAGTGCCTCTTTGTCACTGGCGTGTAACAAATGACCTAATGCAACATTAGTCTCTTTTTGCGTATCCTTTAAAAAGCCTTGGAGTTCGGTATAATGACCATCTACCAAGACACCCGCTAATTTGTAAACCCAGTAGGCTGAATCAGGACTATACTTTTGCTGGCCGACTTTATAGGCTGGATGGACGTCAGTCGTGCCGGCATAAATCGGAATAAAAATACTTTCGGCTGTCACACCCATTGCTAACCAGTGTAGGCCAGCAATCTCTGTTGGCAAGTCTTGACGGATCTGTAAAATATGAGATTCTTGAGTTTTCGCTAAACTAATTGGGCGGAATTTATGCTTTTGTGCTTCAGTTCCAAAGCCTAAAGGATCATAGGGTGTATCTTGAAAATGAGAAGCTAAAACATATTTAAAATCGTCTAAGCCTAATAAACGGTTAGCTTTGCGAATAAATGGCAGTTCTTGATTCATTGGCTCTTGCTGAATTTCTGGGTTAAAGATTTTTTGACCATACCAAACGCGTGGAGTGCTATAGATCTCGTCTGATAAATCATGGGTACCAAAAATATTTCTAAAGTTAAACCCTTGTGGTTGTGGGTTCAAGTGATTTTCCGCTACAAATTGCTGGATATTGGTGGCAAACATGAAATCATCAGGCTGGTCAAAATTAATTTCTTGAATCGCTAGCTGATTGGCCACAACAGCATAAGAGTCGTCAGGAATTCTTTGAGCGACCCACTGATGACCACTCCCGGTTTCTAGATACCAGACTTCATCTTGGTCAGAAAATAAAATACCGTTGCTTTCACTTGTACCATATTCTTCAATAATTTTGCCTAAACGTGCCACACCTTCACGAGCAGTGTGGATATAAGGCAAAACGACAGTTAACATTGCTTCTTCGCTGATACCGTCTTTAACGAGCGGGTCAAAACTTAAGACTCGTTCATTAGCGTAGGCACTTTCGGTCGCACTCATTGCGACACCGTACTCGTTAATACCGTCTTCTTCAAAGACACCAAACTTGTCAGTCCATTCAGGTGTGGCTGTGTACTTACCCTGAATTTTTGGCAGAGTTAGTTTAAATCCATTGTCTGGTGAAACAAATTCTGGTGCTTGTTCAAACTCTTGGTGAGCATGAATGCGTAAGTGCTTTGGCCAAGCACTTTTAGAATCTTCATTGCGGGCAATAATAGTTGAGCCGTCGATCGTGGCTTTTTTACCAGCTAAAATACTGGTACATGCTGAAAAATCATCGTTGTTAAATGGCATTGCTAGTCTCCTTTAATAAATAGTTCGAGAGTTTTGAGAAAGCTCACAACATATAGGTAAGTCAATTTTAGCATATTTATTTAAAATTGCGGTAGAGTAAGACTTATTTTTATGCAAAAAGCGTGCTAAACGATGATTGCTTTTTAAATGAAAATTCAGTATGATACCAATTAACAAATTAAAAAACAATTTTTGAAGACGAGTGGGAGGGTTTGATTTGTCAAAAGAGTCAACCAGTAAGACAGAAGAACAACTCCAAGTTGGCGGAGTGAATGCATTAAAATTAGCAGCTAATTATGGTACGCCGCTGATAGCCTATGATGTTGGGGCCATTAAACAACAAATTCAGTCATTTAGAGAGGCTTTTATTCGGGCAGGAATTAAGTATCGCATCGTTTATGCTAGTAAGGCATTTTCATCTTTAGCAATGTATCGCTTACTGGCAAATGAAGGTGTAGGCTGCGATGTAGTTTCTGGTGGTGAATTGTACGCCGCTCTAAGAGGCGGGATCTCCCCGGCTATGATTGAATTTCACGGTAATAATAAAACACCAGCTGAACTAGCAGAGGCAATTTCACAAGGAATTGGTTGTATTGTAGTTGATAATTTTTATGAAATTGAACTTTTGGAAAAAATTTGTGAGGCACAGCAGCGGACTGTGAAAGTTAGTCTACGTGTGGCCCCAGGGATTGAGGCTGAGACTCACCAATATATTGCTACGGGACAATCTAACTCTAAGTTTGGCTTTGACCTCGATTCAGGGCAAGCAGAGCAGGCATTAAAGCAGCTATTACACTCCAAGTATTTACAAGTGATCGGTGTCCATTGCCATATTGGTTCACAAATTTTCGCGATTGCCGGTTTTCAAATGGCAGCTGCAAAAATGATTGATGTGTTACAACGGTGGCAGGAAAAATATGCTTTTGAAGCGCAGATCCTTAATCTAGGGGGCGGCTTCGGTATTAAGTACATCACAGCTGATCAACCGCTTAAACCTGCAGAGTTTGTCAGTGCCATTATCACAACTGTCCAACAGGAGGCTCAGAAAAAACACTTGCAGCTTCCTGAAATTTGGATCGAACCCGGACGTTCTCTAGTTGGAGAAGCCGGTACCACACTATATACGGTTGGTTCAACTAAAACAGTGCCTGGAATTTGTAATTTTGTTGCGGTCGACGGTGGAATGGGAGATAATATCCGGCCGGCTTTGTATGGAGCACAATATAGTGCTTATTTGGCTAAAAATCTGCAGGAAAAAGCGACCCAAGTGGCGACAATTGTGGGAAAATATTGTGAATCGGGTGACGTTTTGGTCAAGCAGCAAAAATTACCGGCAGTGCAGGCGGGGGATGTGTTAGCTATCACGTCCACCGGAGCATATGGGTATTCGATGGCTTCTAATTATAACCGAAATGGTCGTCCACCAGTGGTATTTTGCGAATCAGGACATGACAAATTGGTTTTGAAGCGTGAAACATATGCTGATATGTTGTCTTTAGAAGTGGATTAATAAAAAATGCAAACTCTTCCCAAAATCAACTGGGAAATAGTTTGCATTTTTTTTTAGTTTAGTTATTCAGCAAGGTCCAAATGTTCTGTTAAATACTGGGCAATGCCATCGTGATCATTATCAAGCGCTGTGACTTCGTTGGCAAAATCTTTGATCCAAGGGGAAGCATTTTGCATCGCGATCCCTGTACCTGCGTATTTCAACATTTCAATGTCATTTTGTTCGTCACCAAAAGCCAGAATATCTTGGCGGTCAATGTGATAATGGTTTGCTAAAAACTTTAAGCCGACTTTTTTAGTGACATTTTTTGGTGATAATTCAAGAACAGGAGCAGCACCGCCCCAGACACTGACAGTTACGGCTGAATCATATTCCTGCTGTAATCGACGGGTGATTTCTGCTTTTTTAGCAGGATCAACCAACATAGTGATCGCGGAAGGGTCTTGGGTTAAATTCAACCGATTCAAAACTTCCTGTGATCGAGATGCTGCCGGAAAGAAAGGTGAAATTGCACTGTCTGTTGAGTCGGTCAGCTTTAGTCCGCGCCCTTCAGCAGCGATGAGTTCAATTCCCAAACTAGCCTTTGATTTTAAAATATCTAGGACAATTTCTTTTTGAAAGGTGATTTCATATGCTTCGTCCCAGTCTTGGTGAGGCAAATGACCTAAGGCCCCGTTAAAATTGATCATTGGTGTGGTTAAGCCTAATTCATCGTAATAATTAACTGCCATTCGGTCTGAACGACCAGTCACGATTGAAACGATATGGCCGGCTGCAGCAGCTTTTTGTAAAGTTCTTTTTGTGTTTTCTGAAATTTGACTGGCAGAATTTAAGGTCGTGCCATCTAAGTCTAAAGAAATCAGTTTTCGGTTCATCGGTCTAGCCCCCTAAGAATTGTAAATAATAGTTAACAACAATTGTACCATAAACCCGGTAACTCCCAAAGAGATAAAATAAATGACCAACCTTTAGTTAGTGGATCTTAGCGTGATCCGGATGAAAATGTACAATTTAGAGCCTTTAATGTATAATTTAACTATTGAAAATGGAGGGGTTTTAGAAATGATCACTGTTAGTGAAAAGCAACCAAATGGTTTACCTGTACTAGAAGTTATTGATGAGAACCTGATGAATGACAAGCTACCGTTGATTATTTTTTATCATGGTTGGACAAACTGTAAAGAAGTAGTCTTGACGCAAGGGTATGAATTAGCGAAGAAGGGTTATCGGGTACTTTTACCAGAAGCATTGTACCATGGCGTTCGAGCTGAGGGTGAAGTGCGTGAACATGTTCTTTCATTTTGGGAAATCATTTTTAAGTCTGTGACTGAATTTCCGCAGTTAGTTGATTTTTATCAAAAAAAGGATTTAATTAAAGATGACCAGATCGGTGTCGGCGGTTTTTCGATGGGCGGGATCACGACCTGTATGTTAATGGCGGCTTATCCACAAATTACCGGTGGAGTAGTAATTTCCGGAACACCACATCCAGTTGAGTTTGCACAAACTTTATTGCAGGCCTTACCAGCCGATGACCGTTTGACGCCTGAATTTATTGACCAGCAGCTTAGTGGGGTAGCTGCGTATGATCTCGCTTTACATCCAGAAAAGCTAGCCGGTCGGCCACTTCATTTTTGGCATGGTGATGCTGATGACCAAGTTCCATGCAAAATGACGCAGGAGTTTTGTGCAACTGCATCAAAGCAAGTTGAGACACAAAAAGTTAGTTTGCACCTGAGTGCGGGTGCACAACATAAGCTATCTTACGCAGTTACTGAAGAAATGGTTCAGAATTTCCAACAGTATCTCAAATAGGTGAGGAGACGAAGTTAATGGCAGAGCAAGCTAGAACCACCACAGAAATTAAAGAAGATATCTTGGGACGGTTACAAACGGTGATCGACCCAGAGCTAAATATTGACATTGTTAACTTGGGACTGATTTACAATGTTGATCTGCAAACTGATGGTAATTGTCTGATCGAGATGACTTTAACGACAATTGGTTGTCCGTTAACTAATATACTCGCAGATATGGTAGAAGCTGCGCTAAAAGATGTTCCTGAAATTAGCACAGTCGATGTTGATTTTATTTGGGAGCCAGAATGGACCGTTGACCGTATGACACGCTATGCTAAGATGGCGCTGGGCATCCACTAAATTTACAAAGGAGTTTGCAGCATTGTTTAGAAATAGAGCAATTTTAACAATTTTAAATTTCTGTTTGGCTTTTTTGGCGGTCTTTATTTTCTTAGAAATTCAACAACGTGACGTAGTGATCAAGTTGAATAATCATAATTTATCATTAGATACTTATCGGGTAGAATTTAAAGAAAACCTAACAGCTAAAGAAATTGATCAGCGACTAAATGATTCTGCGGAGATCAAAGATGTTCAAGTGCATTACCGTCCGCGTGGTACGAAAAAGATCACATACTTTTTCGGCAAAGGATCATTTGCGACGCCGCCGTTGGTATCGGGCAACTTTTTTTCTAAAAACGATTTTAAATCCGATCTAAGTGTGGCTGTGGTTGGTCAAAAGCTGGCGCCACAACTTTATCAGCCCAAAGACCAACAATATTTGAAATTAAATAATAGGTATATTCCGGTGATTGGTGTGATGGGAGAAAAAATTCCGTCGAATTTAGACCAGCAGATTTTTATTGCACCTTCTCAGAGCAAATTAGCGACAATGAAGGTCCAGGATTATGATGTGATGATCGATGGTGATCAAAAATTAGCGGCACAGGTCTTGAAACAGACATTACCATTAAAAAAATTGGTGAAGATCCATGCTAATCAATTTGTGATGTCACGCTGGGAATGGATGACCAGCCACTGGTTTGAACTGATTGGCTTACTGGCAATTTTTGCGGTAATGTTACTTGAAATCGGCTTGTGGATCGTTTCATCCCGTCAGTTATATCAAGAGGCCTTACGGGCTGGATTACGTTCAGCTCAATTAGCACTGAGTGAATGGCAAAGTTTTTCCCTCTTTAGCGTCTTAGGCTTGCTGGGCGGGAGTTTGATCGGTGCATTAACGTTTAGTTTACAGGATTATGGAGCGTTGATCACGTATTTAGGTGTGGGCTTCGCCATAGTAAGTCTATTGTTTAATCTTTGTGTTAGAAGGAGTATTAAAAAAATTAAATGAAATTACCACAAGAGTTTATCGAAAAGTATACAAAATTACTAGGTGATGAGGCACCAACTTTTCTAGCTAGTTTTGATCAGCCTTCTGAGAAAGGTTTTCGGATCAATCCCTTAAAAAACCAGTTTAGGCAGGTTCAGTATCCGTTGACAGATCCCGTTGAATATACAAAAAGCGGCTATTATGGAACTGTTAGCGGTCGTTCATTAGAACATCAAAGCGGCTATGTGTATAGTCAAGATTTAAGTGCAATGTATGTCGCAGAAAACGTTGATGTTAGGGCAGGAAGTAAGATCTTGGACCTTTGTGCTGCTCCAGGCGGAAAATCGACACAGGTTGCCTCAGCGATGGATAACGATGGCCTATTAGTCTCAAATGAAATCAGCCATTCGCGTGCTAAAATTCTGGCAGAAAATGTTGAACGAATTGGTGCGCGTAATGTCGTGGTTTTGAATGAAACACCTGCTAAACTAGCAGAATCATTTTCCCAATACTTTGATCAAATCTTGGTTGATGCTCCGTGCTCTGGAGAAGGAATGTTCCGCAAAGATCATCAGGCGGTTTCGTATTGGAATGAAGAGTATCCGCATCAATGTTCCGTGCGACAACGAGAAATCCTGACTTCTGCTTTAGAAATGTTGGCTCCAGGCGGGAGTTTGATTTATTCAACTTGTACCTTTGCTCCAGAAGAAGATGAACAAATTATTGCTTGGCTCTTAGAAACATATCCAAGCCTGCAAGTGGCAGAGATTCCACGTTCACAGGGAATGGATCAGGGCCGTCCTGAATTTGCGAATGGCGAACCAAGTTTAGCCAAAACAGTGCGGTTATGGCCTCATCATTTTCGTGGTGATGGACACTTTGTTGCTAAGTTAACTGATAATCGGCAACCGGCAAGCGCTTCAAATGAGCCCAAGAAAAAGAAGAAGGGTAAGAAAAAAACGGTCAAGCATGGCCTGACCGCAGACCAATGGGAGTTATGGAATGATTTTGCTCAAAACTTAGCTGCAAAATTTCAGTTCTCACATGCTGATTTACGTTCATATGGAGATCATTTGTATTTTTATCGGCATGATTGGCCTGACCTTTCAAAATTGAAATTTATGCGTCCAGGGTTGTTATTAGGGGAATTTAAAAAGAAAAGATTTGAACCGTCATATACATTGGCGTTAGCGTTGCATCCTGATGATTATCAACAGACCCTTGAATTTTCACATGAGCAGTGGGCAGCATATGTTCATGGGGACACTGTCCAGTTAACAGAACAGGCACCGAAAGGATGGGCATTACTAATTTGTGAAGATAAACCATTTGCTTTTGGTAAGGTCGTTGGTCAAACTGTTAAAAACTTCTTCCCGAAGGGACTGCGATTTTTAAAAGAACCGCTTTAATTGTATTATACAAAATAAGCTATAATAACGCCACATAAAAAGGCTAACTTTCTGAAATTAAATTCAGAGAGTTAGCCTTTTTGTGTACTACAACTAATGTGTGAGCTGTTGCTGGAAGGCAAGCAGCTTTTCAGATAAAAAGACGTTTTCATGGTGCAAGTCGCTGATCGAGCGACAGCCTAGTAATAACATGATTTTAGCAACTTCAATTTTTAAGTCTTTAATTAATTGATCCAATCCTGCGTCACCTTGTTTGATCAAAGTATGTAGGAATAGGCCAGAGATCCCCACGTTATCTGCACCAAGTACTAAACATTTCACAATATCCAAAGCATTTCTAATACCGCCAGAAGCTGTAATTGAAAAGTTCTCCCGGTATGCTTGGACTGCAAGTAAAGATTTAGCCGTGCTTAATCCGCTATCCGCCATGAAAGAATATTCTTTTCGATGGCGGCGTTGATTTTCGATCGTGACAAAATTGGTACCGCCATGGCCAGCTAGATCAACATATTTGACACCGATTTGTTGCAATTTATTTAATGTCTTTGGTGTTAAACCCATGCCGACTTCTTTGACAATAACCGGAACTGGACATTCGTCAACTAACTGCTTAAGGTTTTCTAACCAATAAAACGAGCGGTCACCTTCAGGCATGACAAGTTCCTGTGCGGGGTTCAGATGAATTTCTAGCGCTTGAGCATTCGTCATAGCGATTGCCTTTAACGCGTGATCAAGGCCGTGTGAGGCTCCTAAGTTCGCTAAAATCATCCCAGTCGGATCATTTTGCCGCACAACCTGAAAGGAAGAGACAGCAGTTGAATCGGCCAGAGCGACGCTTTGAGATCCAGTTGCTAGCGCAAGACCATTTGCGGCGGCGATTTTAGCCAAGCGGGCGTTTAATTTGCCGGTTTCTGGACTGCCGCCTGTCATTGCATTAATAAAGAAAGGAGCTGCAATTGGATAATTTGCTAACTTAGTTGAGATGTCAATTTCGTCTAAGGCTAATTCTGGTAGGCTATCAAACATTAATTGAACCTCATTCAGGTCAGTTTGGGCATTTTCTTGATACTGTTTTTCGGCAATAATAACATGCTCATCTTTTCGGTGGGCCTGAATATTCATGTTAAATCTCCTTTCAGATCAATCGATCACATTGTGGACTTGCAGATTTAATGGTTCAATGTCTGCGTGACGCCATTGAGTGTAAACCTGGTCAGAATCGATGCTGCTGGTTAGAACTGCGATTCCACAGTCACCGCCGCCAGCACCAGAGGATTTAGCAACACCGCCGAAAGATTCGGCAATCTCAATTAGTCGACGTAATTTTGGAGTTTCAAGCTCAAAATTGCTAAAAGCGGCTAAATCATTTAAAATCTTGCGGTTTTGCTGAAGCCCTTCTTGAATTAGAGCCAATGATTTACGATGGAAGCCATGAATGATTTTCTCTAAACAGGCAGTGTTTTCTTGTAAAAAGCGTTGATACTTGGCTTTTTTTTCGGCCTTTTTTAAACCAACCACATCAACTAAATGCGAGGTTGATGCAGGGGAACCAGTCCAACCAATTAGTAGTTTTAAATCAGCTGGCGGGTCTAAAATTTCAATTTTTAATTGCGGCCATTTTAATTCAACTAGCTCGTTCAGCGTATATTCACGTCGAGCCAGTTCTAGCCATTCACGGTCAAAGGAATGGTAGGCGATATAGCCGCCATAGACACTGGCAGCGATGTCGCCTAAAGAACCATTACCTTGGACTTCAAAATGGGCGATTGCTGCTAGTTTGAACAGCTGGTCTTTTGTTACAGATAAATCATAAAAGACACAGAGAGCCTTAACTGTGGCAACTGTGACTGCAGCAGAAGAGCCTAGCCCATATTTTTTGCCATCTGGACTATCAAGTTCACTATCAATACGCAGGTGGTAGCAACACATTTTTTTGCCTAAAGATTGAGCGTACTGTTCGGCAATTTTTATGCCGGAAAGAATATAGTGGAAAGGATTATCGCGGTTATCAAAAATCATTTGATTCCCTTGTCTTTTCCAGTAAATTGATTCTTCTTTATATTGTCGTGAAATAATAGAGCCATAGTCGTGACTTTCTTCTACCGACACATGGACAAATTGGTTTAACGCCACAAGAATGGCGGGGTAACCGGTCTCAACGACGGCGTATTCACCCGCGAGGTAGAGTTTGCCGGGGGCTTTGACCTTAATCAAATAAATCAGACCCTTTCAGGAAAATATTTCTTAATTTTATAGTAATTTAACGTTTGGACCAGCTGCTGCAACCAGCAGGTGATCACTAGGAAAGTAATGGTGCAACTTATCTAATATAACATCAAGGTCCTTATTTTTACAAATTACTTTCACATTCGGACCGGCATCCATTGTGTAATAACAACTGATTCCTGCTGCTCGTAAGTTTTCGACCGCTTGCATCGCGATTAAGCTTTGCGGTTCAAAATAATTAAAGTGCGGGACTGCACTCAAGTTTAAGGCATGCATCCTTAATGCATTACTTTCAGCAATCTCGCCAAAGCGTTGGAAGTCATTATTTTGCATCGCCTGCTTGATTGCTGCAAGATCCTGAGTTGCTGATTTGATCCAAGCTGGGTAAAAGGGTGACGTTTCGACCACCGTTTGCATACCGTGACGAGAAGAAACCTTTTTTGGCAAAGCGTCAACTACGATGGCAATCATTCGTAGATCCCAATCAGTTTGGAAATCTAATGGTTGCGCATATGAACTTTGATCATCTGTTCCTGGGAGCCATTCTGCAAAACCACCAAAAATTGAGCGCGTTGCTGAGCCAGAACCGCGGCGGGCTAAGCGAGAAAGCTCTGTGAGACTAAAGTTCTGTCCTGCAGCCGCAGTTGCAGCTAAGGCTAAAGCAGCATAAGCTGAGGCAGAAGAGGCTAAACCAGCTGCAGTCGGAACATGGTTAGTTGACTTGATCAAAGCATAATTTGAACTCCGTGTTTTTTGACGGACAATATCCATAAAACGGGTAATTTTAGGATCAGCAACTTCTGTGCCGTTCAAGTAAAAAACATCTGCGTTCAAATTAGGCAAGTATTCGACTGATGTGTCTGTGTAAAATTTGTCTAACGTTAATGATAAAGAACCATTCATGGGTAAAATTAACTGTTGATCTTTTTTACCCCAATATTTGATCAAAGCGATATTAGTATGTGCACGTGCTGTTACTGCCGAATTTTGCATGCTGCTCCTCCTGCGTTTGGTGATAGTGGCTGAATCCAATAATTAGTGATCCCGTGTTCTTGTAAGATCGTTGCGAGCTTTTCAGCAACCGTACGATTAGGTGCCAAGTTAATAAAGCAGCCGCCGCAACCTCCGCCAGTTAATTTACTACCTAGAGCACCATTTTGAACTGCGAGTTGGATTAAATGATCAAGGCCAGGTGTACTAACACCAATGGCTTTTAAATGTTGTTGTGCTTGATTCAATGACTGACCCAATCCGACTACGTCATTTTGAGCTAACTGTTCACGAACTTGCAGTGTCAGTTGGCCTAAACCAGACAGGTGTTTTTGTGTGGCAACTGGCGACTGAGCGAGATGGCTTTTAACTAGCTGAATAGCTTTGCTGGTTTGTCCCTTGATCCCACTATCACAAATTAACAAGTAAGCGTCCATATTAATTGGTAAAGGACTTGGTTCATGTCCGCGAATCAACCAAATGGGGTTATCACTGGCAGCAGTAGCAGCATCCAAGCCTGAAGGATTCTTATGGGTATCAGTTTCAGAAATATCCGCTAACCGCAGCGTTTGACTATGGGTCAAATTTAAATGAAATGCGTCATATAAACAGCGGATGATCGCGATGGCGACGGCGGCTGATGAACCCATTCCACGTTCAGCCGGTAAATGACTTTCGATGGTTAAGGTGAAACCGACTTGTTCTTGGTGTTCTTGCTGGAGAATAGTTTTGATCAAATGACCTAACCCAGCCATTTGTGACGGTAGATCCTCAAGTGGTCCATCAAAATATGAACTACGAAGTAACTGTTGGTGATCTTTTCTAAAAGAGAGCCGAGCCTCTGCTTGAATTGTTGTTAAAGGAAGAGCGATTGCTGGCTGGCCATATACAACTGAATGTTCACCAATCAAAATGATTTTTGCATGGCTGTGGCCGCTGCCGTCTGTTCTTCGTTCCATAATTTTCTCTAGACTTCCTCTCAAATGATTTTGGTTATTTTTGAAATAGGTTACAATTAAGCTAGTCTTTACAAAAAGAGTGTAGACTTTAATTGTTTAGCAACATAATTATACATTTTAGCACTGTTTCAGACAATGATAAGTCACCGATTCACTGATTTTTATCCTAAAAACTAGTAAAAATTTAAGTTATATAGTAATTTTGGGGTGACTGTTACCCTTGAAAGAATAGTAATTAAGTGGACAAAAGCCCGTATTACTGGTAATATCAACGATTGTAATGAGTAATTTTAAATTGATCAATTTTTTAAAAGCGGTGAAAAAATGAGCAGCCAACAAATATATGCAGTAGTAGACCTGGAAACGACTGGGACTGCGATCAACGGGACTAATCGAATCATTCAATTTAGTTGTACTTTTGTGCAAAATCAGCAAATTGTCAATGAGTTTTCGACCCTAGTTGATCCCAAGCAACCAATTCCAGCTGAAATTTCGCAGTTAACCAATATTAAAGATAAAGATGTTAGAAAAGCCCCTAGTTTTGAAGAAATAGCAGGGACGGTTTATTCATTGCTGCAAAATACTGTTTTCGTCGCCCATAATATTGCGTTTGATTATAATTTTTTAAGTAGTGAATTAGTACGGGTCGGTTATCCGGAATTAGATCTTCAAGGAATCGATACGGTTCAGTTAGCGCAAATCGTGTTGCCAACCTTGCCATCTTATCGTCTTTCTGATGTTAGTCAATTTTTGGATCTAAAGCACGATCAGCCGCATAATGCAGCTAGTGACGCACAAACAACGGCAGTTTTATTGATCAAATTGCAAAATAAAATTGCGGATTTTCCGGTCACGCTGTTGGAAAAGCTGACACAGATGGGTCGACAACTGGAGTTTGAAACAGGTGACTGTTTTAAGGCAGTGTATGATAAAAAAAGAAAATTAGATAGTAAATTACCAGCGAATTTAATGTCAGTCGGTGGTATTATTTTACAACGACCGGTTTTTTCTAAAGATTCGTTAGCACCATTGGATTACCCAACTAGTTTAGCAGAAAAAGAAAAACTGTTTACTAATTCGATTGAAGTTCGGTCAGCACAAGTCTCTATGATGGATGAAATTGCTGTATTTTTCAATAGTGATGAACAGGTCCGGACAATTGATGCACCGACCGGAATGGGCAAGACTTTAGGTTACCTTTTTCCTGCTGCATATCAAGTGGGACAGGGCAAACAAATCGTGTTGAGCACGGCAACCACGGCCTTACAAAGTCAGTTGCGAGATCATGATTTTCCGTTGCTTAAAGATGTGCTGCCCTTTGGAAATTCAATAGTTTCTTTAAAAGGAATGCAGCATTTTATCGACTTAGAACGTTTTATTCGTTCTTTAAAAAAATCGCAAAATTCACATACAAATGTGCTGCAGATGCGGATCTTAGTGTGGCTAATGCAAACTAAAACCGGTGACTTTGATGAGCTGCACATCACTAAAATGCAAGATCCAATTTTTAGTGAAATCAGACATCACGGAATTGAAAACCTTGACCGGGAAAGTCCATTTTATGCGGTTGATTTTTTAAGACGGCAAAAAGCTGCAGAAAAAAATGCTGATTTTATTTTAACTAATCATGCTTATCTTAGTCATCATGTTGCCGAGTTAGCAGGACCGCAGCGAATATTGATCGTAGATGAAGCACAGCATTTGGCTGAAATGACGCGTAAAAGTAACCGGCGTGTTTTAGATTTAGATGAGATCAAAATTTTGGCGGATTCATTGTTAGTCAAACTGCAATCCCATGAAAGCTATTCTTTTGTTGATTTAGTGGACGCCAATGTTTTGACAGCTGCTGAATTCAAGGAACTAGTTAAATTAACTCGGGTGATCGATTTTACGACGCCACAACTTTCCAGTGAATTTGAGGGTAGATTCGTAAGAAAAATTCAGCCCGATGAATATTACGAAAAATTGATCGAGCCAATGAAAATGCGCGGCTTTATTAAAGCCCACTTGGCGGAATTTACAGCGGTTGCCAAAGCTTACCGCAAATTAAACCAGGCTAATCGCAGGCTATATCAGAATTATGTCATGCAAACCGAGAATTTGCATCTCAGTTCAGTGCAAAGACGATTATTAGATAATTACTTTACACTCACGGATTCATTGGAGAAAGAGTTACGTAACTGGGAACTATTTGATTTAGACCAGCTGGAAGCCTTATTTGAAAATCAGCTGATCTGGTTAACAAAATCAGGTGTTCCAGGTGCTCATTTACGGTTGAATAGCGGTTTAATGGAGACAAAAGGTTTCTTGCAAGAACAAATTTATTCGGCGTTTGAACACACCTTATTGATTGGAGCGAGTTTGTCAGCTGGATCGATTAATGATTATGTGCGTAATAGTCTGGATCTACCAGCAGATTCCAAAATTTCAGGCTTTCAATCAGCCTTTAATTATGAAAAACAGGTTCAAGCACTAGTGGCTGCAGATGCACCTGATGTAGGTCAGGTCGATTACCGGGATTACTGTGAGTATTTGGCAGAGACCATCGCACAAATTAGTGAGGCTGTTCCACGTCAGACCCTAGTCTTATTTAATTCGTTACAAACGATTGAAGATGTTTACCATTTGTTACAGCATAAGAAAATTACCAATATGCGTAATGTATTGGCACAAGGAATTTCTGGCGGAGTAGAGAAAGTTAAAAAGAGGTTTATCATGGACCATGACCACCATGCCTTATTATTAGGGACTGGTAGTTTTTGGGAGGGAATCGACTTACCCCAGGATGATTTGGAATTGCTGATCATCACACGTTTACCATTTCAACCTGTAGCATCGGTGGTGAATCAGGCACGTTATCACCGGGTTGAACAGCTTGGTGAAAATCCGTTTTCTAAAATTGCCTTGCCAGAGGCAGTTTTGAAGTTGAATCAAGGTTTTGGACGGCTCATTCGCACTCCACAGGACCGAGGCGCGTTTGTGTTACTAGATTCGCGGATCTTAACTAAGAAATACGGGGTAGTTTTTGAAAAGGCACTCCCACAAGGCGTAGACCTTAAACAGATCTCCAGCCAAGAAATTCCCGCAGATTTACAAACTTTTTTTAAAAACGATCCGCGCTAACTTTAATCCATTTCCAATGATTGGTATAATAGCTAATATTAGGGATTAAATGAGCTGGATAACAGTCAACAAGGACAGGATAAAAATGAATAAAAATCATCGCCGCAAGTACAAAATTTGGTGGACTGTAGTTTTAGTCATCGTACTAGCCCTCGTCGTTTTCTTTCGCGGGGCTTTTGGTCCACGTCAAGAAAATGAACAAAAAGCCGTTGCCGTGGCAGAAAAATATGCTCATCTCAGTCATAAGTCCAATTACTATGAATTCAGTCGAGCGGGAAAAGAATATCACACGGTAGAAGGAACTAATCGTACTGGTGAAAAAATTTATGCCATTGTTTCGGCGAATAATCGGCGGATCAATGTGTTTGCAGCTAACAAGGGGTTAACTGCTAAACAAGTTTCTGCACAGATAGTGCAACAAAGAAAGCCGAAAAGAATCTTACACGTTGCTTTAGGGATGGACCAACAGGGCAAACAGCCGGTCTGGGAAGTGACCTATTTGAATCAAAGTGGGAATCTATGCTATTCGCTGGTAGAATTTAAAACAGGTACAGTCACCAAAGAAATTCAAAATTTATGATATGATAGGGGAATGATTTAAATGCAATTTGCGCAACGAGTACTAGACTTGCAGCCGTCAGCAACAATTGCTTTATCTGAGCAAGCTAAAAAGCTCAGTGCTCAAGGAGTTGACGTGATCAACTTAACAACAGGAGAGCCGGATTTTGCTACACCTGAGTTGATCAAGCAGGCTGCAATCAAGGCCATCGAGGCTGATCAAGCTAATTCATATACTTCAGCTAGCGGGATCCCCGCATTAAAGCAAGGAATTGCCGCGCAAGTTAACCAACAATATGGGACAACTTTTACAGCTGCTAATGTGGCGGTAACTACTGGGGCTAAGCTTGGGCTATATTTATTGGGCCAAGCTTTGCTTGATCAAGGCGATGAAGTTTTGATCCCAGTTCCGTTTTGGGTCAGTTATGGGGAACAAGTCAAGTTAGCTGGCGGCCGTCCAGTCTTTGTTCAACCACAAAATGCGTCTGGTAAAGTTGATGTGGCTGCTTTAAATCAAGTTGTTTCAGCTAAAACTAAATTATTGATTTTGAACTCACCTCAGAATCCATCAGGCTTAGTTTATTCTAAAGATGAACTGCAAGAAATTGGAGAATGGGCAGTCAGTCATGACATTATCATTTTAACTGATGATATCTATCGTGATTTAGTTTATAATCAAACTGAGTTTCATTCGACCTTGGAATTAACAGGAGCAATCGCCAAGCAAACAATCTTAGTCAGCGGCTTTTCTAAGTCATACGCAATGACTGGTTGGCGTGTCGGCTATGTTGTTGGAGCGCAAGCGTTAATTTCTAAGGTGAATGCTTTACTTGGACAAACCACTAGTAATTTGACGGCGGTCAGTCAATACGCCGCTTTAGGAGCCCTTGATCTACCACAAGCACAGATCGAAGAAATGCGCAGTAGTTATGAACAGCGGTTAAATCATTTTTATCCGCAAATTGCTGCGATCCCTGGTTTTTCTTTCCCAGTTAAACCACAAGGGGCATTTTATTTCTTTCCTGATGTACGTGAAGCTTTAAAAATGACGGGAATCGCAACAACAACTGAGTTTGCTGCGCAGCTGTTGGCTGAGGCACATGTCGCACTTGTCCCTGGAGAAGCTTTTGGTCAACCTGGATTTGTCCGGTTAACTTACGCTGCAGATGAGACTAGTTTGACAGAATGTGTTGCGCGTCTGAATCAATTTATGAAATTACATATGTAGGAGGAGAAGTTCGTGGAAACTATTAGTATTATTGATGCAAAAAACCACGTTGATCAAAAAGTAAAGATCGGCGTCTGGTTAACTAACAAACGTTCGAGCGGGAAAATTGCTTTCTTGCAATTACGCGATGGTTCAGCATATTTTCAGGGAGTTGTCGTTAAAAGTAATGTAACACCTGAAACTTTTGAATTAGCCAAAGAGGTCAAACAAGAAACAAGTATGTATGTCACAGGAACGATTCATGAAGATTCACGTTCCCATTTTGGTTATGAAATTGAAATTGAAGCAATTGAAATCGTTGGTGTCAGTGAAGATTATCCTATTACACCGAAAGAACACGGGACTGATTTCTTGATGGATCACCGTCATTTATGGCTACGGTCCAAAAAACAGTTTGCAAATATGCAAATCAGAAATGAAATCACCCGGGCAACGATTGAATTTTTCAGCCAAGAAGGTTTTATTAAATTTGATGCGCCAATTTTAACCGGAAGTGCACCTGAAGGAACTACCGAATTATTCCATACTGAATATTTTGACAAGGATGCTTATTTATCTCAATCCGGACAGCTATATGCTGAAGCCGGTGCGATGGCGTTTGGCAAAGTGTATACTTTTGGCCCAACTTTTAGAGCTGAAAAGTCTAAAACACGGCGTCATTTGATTGAATTCTGGATGATCGAACCTGAAATGGCTTTTATGCACCAGGAAGAAAGCTTAGAAATTCAGGAACGTTATATTGCATTCTTGGTTCAAAATGTTTTGGATCATTGTGACTATGCGCTAACTTTATTGGGTAGAGATAAGGAATTGTTACAAGGCTATACTAAGCTGCCTTACCCACGAATTTCTTACGATGAAGCAATTCAGCTTTTGCAAGATTCTGGCGAGTTTGATGGCCTTGAATGGGGTGCCGATTTTGGTTCACCAGAAGAAACTTATTTAGCTAATCATTTTAGCCAACCAGTCTTTGTAGTGAACTATCCTAAGGCAATTAAGCCATTTTACATGAAACCACATGCAACTCGAGATGATTTAGTGGTTTGTGCTGATTTATTGGCACCAGAAGGTTATGGCGAAATTATTGGCGGTTCAGAACGTGCAACTGACCCTGACTATTTGGAAGCTCAAATTAAAAAGGCCGGTTTAAACGAAAAAGATTACCAGTGGTATCTAGACTTACGCAGATACGGTAGTGTTCCTCATTCTGGTTTTGGTTTAGGCTTAGAACGAATGGTAACTTGGATCAGCGGTGAAGATCATATTCGTGAGGCAATTCCATTCCCACGGATGTTAAACCGGATTTACCCATAAAAATTATAGGAATGGTCGCATTGTGTGCGAACCATTCTTTTTTTAGAATTTGATTAGGAGAATTAAGAAAATTAAGTTAAAATATGCGTAATAAAAAAATAACAGTTTCAAGCAAATTTGCAGGATCCGCGGATCATTGGTATCGATTTAATCAGACGATTTTGTCATTAAAGGCGGAGGCTCGATGGTCGAGCGGTTCTGCTTTGTACGGCTCGCTAAATCTGGGGAGGAATCAGCGTGGAACAAATTTTTACGGAGTTCATTAAGCAAGGACAGATGACTGTGTCCAATATGGTTTTAAGGCACTACTCGCAATTAGGGTTAACTAACGATGAATTTATTTTGTTTCTTCAAATCTCCAGCAGTTTACAAGCAGGTAACGATTTTCCAGACTTGGAATTGATTGCAGGAAGAATGGGAGTTAAAACGACAGAGGTTTATGACCTAGTGCACCAGTTGTTAGCTAAAAAACTGCTGACGATCGAACCTGTGAGTGAAAGTGATGGTAAGCAGCATGACCAGTACAGCTTTGAACTCTTATATCGTAAATTGGTAGTACTTGCAGAGCAGGCACAGCAAAAGGAAACAACTCATAATGCAGCCTTTGAAAAATCTCAGGTCTATAATCAAATTGAAGAAGAGTTTGGTCATCCGTTGTCACCGATTGAAATGGAAACAATTGATTCGTGGCTGAAAAAAGATAAATATACACCAGAATTGATCAATGCAGCTTTACGAGAGGCAGTGTTAGGGCGAGCATATAGTTTGAAGTATATGGATCGAGTCTTATTAAATTGGGAGAAGAAAAATATTCGGACCGCTGCGGATGTGGAAGAATTTCAAACAAAACGCAGGCAAGGCTTAGCAGGAGCCGATAACAAGCAAGGCACCAAAGAGCAGGGCAATGCTAATAAAATTAAAATTCCGTTGTATAAGTGGTCTGAACAACCAAACCACCACGACAAATAAGCACAAAAAAAGAAACTCCAAATTTTGGGGTTTCTTTTTTTGATACTTTACTTATTGTCCCTGAGTTGTTTCAGCCGAAGAAGCAGGGCTGGAAGAATTCTCAGGCTCACTATCAGGAGTAGAGACTGATGATGATGGAACAGTTGAGCTGGTTTCTGGCACAGACGATTGAGTTGGTTCACTGCTGGAGCTAGGCTCTTCACTACTTTCGTCTTCACTGCTCTCTTCTTCAGAACTAGAGCTAGAACTAGAGCTAGAACTTGAAGAAGAACTTGAACTGCTCTTTTCTTTTTCTTTGATGATATTTGCATCAGGAGCACCCGCGAGGTAAAGCTCTTGGACGCCGTTGACTTGTTTGGTTAAGACGTTACTTGGCCGCGTCCAGTCGCTGTTAGTCTTGCCTTGAGCAATATAAGACATAATTGATTGGTAAGCCAGCTGTGCCAGACGAGTGGACATGGAATCGAGATAGTTGGTTCCTTGGTATGGATGGTCATAGCCAACCCACACAGAGATCGAATAGTTTTTAGTATAACCATTAAACCAAGAATCCATCGAAACATCAGCTGGGAATTTACCAGCAATATCATCAGGATAAGCGTTGGTCCCGGTTTTTCCGGCCTGGTATAAACCAGGGATCTGTGCTCGGGTCCCAGAACCCATTGGCGAATTGATGACGCCTTTTAACATGTCAGTAATCATGTAAGCAGTGGATGATTCCATAACATGCTTACCTTGGCTGGAATAGTCATGAACTTGACCATCAGCTGTTTGGATTCGGTTGATATATTCTGGTTTGTAATAGGTCCCACCATTGGCGAATGCTGCGTAAGCTGCGGCATTTTGCAAGGTTGACGATGGGAGGCCGATCCCATTTTGGGTTTCTAATTCTTTTTTATATTTAAAACCTAACTTACTAATGAAGTTTTGCGATTTAGATAATCCAACGGATAATAACGTCTTAATTGCAGGAACGTTTCGTGACTGGACCAAAGCATCGCGCATCGTCATTTCACCCTTGTACTGATTATCAAAGTCCCGTAACTGAATGTTTGTTCCAGGATAGGTGTATTTATCATCCTTTAGTGAATGGTATGTGGCCCAGTTCAAATATTCAATTGCTGGGGCGTAATCCATCAGCGGCTTAGCGGTTGAACCGTTAGTCCGATCAGTTTGCACAGCACGATTTAAGCCATAGGTGACATTCCCGGTTTTTCTTCCACCCAACATTGCAACAACTTTACCATTATTAGGGTTCACGATAGTTGAAGCAATTTGTAATTTATTGTCTGGGAAGTAAACATAGTCATTAGAATTAGCAATGTTATACAAACGTTTTTGAATATTCATATCTAAATTAGTATAGATTTTCAACTGTGAACCATAGGGATCATAACCTTTTTTCTTAACCTCTGTGATGACTTGTTTAATGTAGGGGTCTGAAATTTTAGCTTTGTTGTTTTTTTGTTCGTTTTGGTGAACAGGTAACAAACCTTGATCGATTTTTTCAGCCTTGGCAGCGGTCAAATCAGCTTGGGAAATCTTTTTGTTCTTATACATTGCGTCTAAAACTTCATTTCTACGAGCTAAGGCCAGCTGGCTGTTGGAATAAGGATTATATTGCGATGGTGCATTAGGTATTCCAGCAATTAAAGCCGTTTGGGCTAAATCGAGGTCTTTGACACTCTTACCATAGTAAAATTTAGCGGCTGTTTGCATCCCGTATGAACTGTAACCCATGAAAACCTTGTTAACATAGAAGGTTAAGATCTGATTTTTAGAATAAGTTTGATCAAGTTTCCGTGCTAACCAAGCTTCTTGCGCTTTACGTTTTAAAGTTTGGTCAGACTTCTTGGTTGAAAAGAAGGCCAATTTGATCAATTGTTGGTCTAAGGTACTCCCGCCTTGCAGCCCATTAGAAGAATGAGTCAGGTTAGCAAATGCTGCCCCAAAAGTTCGTTTAATGTCTACACCTTGATGCTGATAAAAACGTCGGTCTTCAATAGAAGTGACAGCATCTTTCAGTTGCTGAGGTACTTCGTTTGGCTTAAGCGCAACTGCATTTTGTGAGCCTAAGTCGAGGATCTTTTTATTGGCAGAATCGTACAAGACGGTAGCACCCGGATTTTTTAAGTTTTCTTCATTTAATGCCGGAGCGGTTCTGGCATAAGAAAAGAACAGGGTGGCTGCCGCTGCGATCGCGACTACCGCTAATAAGAATAATGACCAGAAAATTTTAGCAAAAAGATGTCTTTTTTTGCGTGGATGTGCTGGTCGTTTATTTTGTTGCTGTTGCTTGCGTTGTTGAACACGCGAATAGTTTGAATCTTGTTTACTCATGATAAACATAAACTCCTTTAGTTAAGGCAAATTTATTTTTTTGATCAGTTGATCGACGCCCTGAAGGTAGGGCAGACGGGGACTGATCTGATAGTTGATCAAATAACTTTCTCGCTTGATTTGCTCGTATGGAATCGATTTACGTCCGGACTCTTGATTATCCCAGTAAGCAAATAATATCTGCGAAGGCATCACATAAATTTCTTGACGGACAACAAATTTAACAATTGTAAAGCAAATTCCCTGCTGTTGAACACAGGCTTTCATATGTTTAATTTGATGGTCATGAAAGTTACTGAGTGGAAAAGAAGACCGATTTCGTGTTTCTTTAGCCTCAAAATCAATGTAGTGTCCGTGATAAACACCGTTATAATCTGTGGTAGAAGCTTGCTTAAAGTAGGCTTCCTTAATTACAGCGGCACTTCGTTTAGGATAATTAACATTAACGATTTGAATGGGGATCGGCTTTTTGTGAATCACTGCTTGGCCAGTTTCCAGATAATATTTGTTACTCAGATTAATTTCTTGTTCGAGTGACATCCCACGATTGCCATAAATGACATTGCCATTTGTCGGAGCAGTGCGAAAGTTTGATTTCGGCTGAGCCGTGAACTGATCGCGAAATGAATTGCCATTTGGATAGTTTTTGATCATTTATTTCACACTCCTATGCGCTTAATTATAGCAACTCAGTGGTTTATAAGCAAAGTTTGAAATTGTTTTTTAGTAAGATTATACTAAGTGTTAATGAGCAACTGCAGCTGAGCAGTCAATCTACTAGAGCGAATCACTGGCCAGTGCTAGATTAACGCTGGCCTTGTGGGGGAAATGGAGGAGTTAATTTGCGCCTATGGGTCACCGGCTATCGGTCTTACGAGTTGAGTATCTTTAATGATCAAGATCCAAAACAAACTGTGATTAAGCAAGCTATCAAAAATAGTCTACAAGAATATCTTGACCGCGGGTTAACTTGGGTGCTAACTGGTGGTCAGCTGGGAGTTGAACAGTGGACGGTTCAGGTGGTCCATGAATTGCAAGCGGACTATCCTGAACTCAAAGTTGCAATGTTATTACCGTTTGCTGATTTTGGCAATAATTGGCGCCCGGAAAAACAGGCACAATTACTAACTTTGAAAGAGCAGGCCGATTTTTTAGGTGAAGTTAGCCGACAGCCATACCGTGCGCCACAGCAATTAAAAAACTGGCAAAATTTTATGTTACAACATACAGAAGCAGCTGTCATGGTGTATGATCCGGAACATCCGGGAAAATCCAAATTTGATTATCAGGCTGCAATGAAATATCAAGAAAAAAATGACTATCAATTAGAAACTTTAGATATGTTTACTTTACAAGATACTGCAGATTTAATGGCAGAAGAACAATTATTAGACTAAAAATGGTTTTTAGTAGCTAATTTGAGGCATTTTAGGGTAAAATTAAAGAGATTTACTAAAACCCCTTGAAATTCTCAACTAAGCTGTTATAATAATTATGTTATGAGTTAAGTTCCTATTGGATGAGGTGCAGTGCAATGGAAAATGTTAAACTAACGCCTAAAGATATAGTCAATAAACATTTCAAACCGAAGATGCGTGGTTATGATCCGGCTGATGTTGATGAATTTTTGGATAGTGTTATCCAAGATTATGAGACATACGCCAAGGAAAATCAACGCCTTCAGGCTGAAAATGATCGCCTGGTCAGCAAGGTTGACGAACTGACAAAACAGGTGGCTGTTGGTAAATCCGGGCAAACATCACGTCCAGCTTCTAATACGACAAATATGGATATTTTAAAACGTTTGTCTAATTTAGAGCGCCATGTGTTTGGAGCCCAACTTAATGATGATAATCATAGTAATCAGTTTTAATAAAGTAATGTAGTTTTCTGGTAATCGCGGTCTGCTTAAGCAGGCTGAGGAAAGTCCAAGCTTACACAAGCTGAGATGCTTGTAGTGTTCGTGCTTGCTGAAAAAATAAGGCAGGGGACCTGTGTAACAGGTTACGGCAGATAAAAGGGCTAAAATTTCGATCATGCCTGAGTAGTCTTGAAAAGTGCCACAGTGACGAAGCAAATAGGGAAACCTATTTGATGGAACGCGGTAAACCCCACGAGTAGGTAACCCAAATTATGGTAGGGGCGCTTCATGACGGAAATGAACAAATCATGGGGGCGAATGTTAATTCATTCGGAGATAGATGATTACCACCGATTTCGAATCCTGGTTCGAATGACGTACGGAACGTGGCTTATAGAGGACTACATGACAGGTGTCGGGGTAATTTTATTATCCCGGCTTTTTTAATAGTAAATTTTAGGAGCACCAGTTCGGTCAAAGACTTGAAACTGTTTGCTCTATTTGAATAAAAATCTGGGAGGATTCTAGTGCGAGAATATAATTTAATTGCAACCTGTGCGTCAGGGATCGAAGCTTTAGTTGGTCAAGAGTTGCGTCATTTAGGCTATGAGGCACAAGTTGAAAATGGTCGGGCGCGTTTTAAAGGCACATTGGAAGATGTGTTTCGGACTAATTTATGGCTAAGAACTGCTGACCGGGTTAAAATTGTTTTAGCTGAATTTGAAGCAAAAACCTTTGATGACTTGTTTGAACAGACAAAGGCCCTAAATTGGGATCAATTTTTGCCAATGGATGCTGAATTTCCAGTCAATGCTAAATCGCAAAAATCGACTTTGCATCACGTACCGTCGATTCAGGCCATCGTCAAAAAAGCTGTCGTCAAACAAATGGCGGAAGCTTATCACCGGCGTACCAGATTTCCTGAGAGTGGTGCTAAGTTTCAAATTGAAGCTGTTGTCAATAAAGATCAGGTGATGTTGTTACTTGATACAACGGGCAATAGTTTGTTTAAACGTGGATATCGGGCAGAAAAAGGTGCAGCACCTTTGAAAGAAAATATGGCTGCAGCCTTAGTTTTGTTAGCAAAATGGTACCCAGAAATGCCGTTTATTGATCCAGTTTGCGGTTCAGGGACAATTCCAATTGAAGCGGCCCTAATGGCTAAGAATGTGGCACCTGGCTCATGGCGAACGTTTGCGTGTGAACAGTGGCCAATGTTCCCGGCTGAATTGGCACAAAGACTTCGAGCTGAGGCCAAAGAAGCAGAAAAGAAGGACCAAAAATTAGCAATTTATGGCTATGATATTGACGGTGAGATGATTGAAATTTCCCGCTTGAATGCTAAAAATGCTGGTGTCTTACATGACATTGAATTTAAACAATTAGCTGCGAAAGATTTCAAGACGACGCTTAAAAACGGTGTGATCGTTGCCAACCCGCCATATGGTGTTCGGTTGAGCGATCAAGAAAATGCCGCCAAACTATACCGCCAGATGGGCGAAGTTTATCGGCCAATGACGACTTGGAGCAAGTACATCTTGTCCAGTGACTTAAACTTCGAAAAAGAGTACGGACAAAAAGCTACTAAGCGACGGAAGTTATATAATGGTGCATTACGAACTGATTTATTCCAATATTGGGGTAAAAAAGAACGCACACCGCAACAATAAGTAAGTTTAGTCAAAGCAAGGAGTGAGATCAATACAATGAAACAGCGGTATAGTTATCAACCTGACCTTGCGACTAGTGTGATCTGCTGGTCGTTTACCGGAATGATTTTTTTGGCTAGCATGCTCTTTTGGCTAGAAATCACAGTGATCCAGCCGTGGACGATCGGTCTTTTCGTGATTTTTGTACTCGTGGTCGTACTTCAACTTCGAATGCGAACGCTTGTTTTTGAAGAGGAAAAACTGCAAATTAATAAAGTCATTAAGATCAATAATGATAGTGTGCACTATGATGACTTGACGGCCATTGAAACTAGACAACATCAATTAGTTTTAAAAACTACTAAACATCAATACACCGTCCTACTAAAAAAGGCAGATGTTCAACAAGTGGCACAACAGTTGAGAGACAAGTTGAAACACTGAGTGAGACTGTGTTAGTTAAATGGGGGAGTCTTATGCAAGATATAGAAATTGCACAGCAGGCTAAGCTGTTGCCGATCGGGGAAATTGCGCAAGAAGCTGGGATCGCGCCAGAAAAGGTGGAACCATACGGTAAATTTAAAGCAAAAATTACTTTACCAGTGGCTGAGTCGCCCAAAAAATTACTGGGGAAATTAATTTTAGTGACTGCTATCAGCCCCACACCGGCGGGTGAAGGTAAGTCGACAGTCACTATTGGCCTAGGTGATGCCCTAAAAGCAAGCGGCAAAAAAACGATGATCGCTTTACGTGAACCATCAATGGGCCCTGTCATGGGAGCTAAGGGTGGTGCGACTGGAGGCGGTTATGCGCAAGTTGTGCCGATGGAAGAAATTAACCTGCACTTTACTGGTGATATGCATGCTTTGACGGCTGCTGCCAACACTTTAGCGGCTTTGATCGACAACCATCTTTATCAAGGCAATACCTTACAACTTGATCCTAAACGGATCGTTTGGAAACGAGCGTTAGACATTAATGACCGGGCTTTGCGGCAGGTCGTGGTGGGGCTCGGTGCAGCAACCAATGGTGTGGTCCGCGAAGACGGGTTTGAGATTACCGTGGCGTCTGAGTTGATGGCTGTTTTATGTTTAGCAGTTGATTTGCAGGACTTGAAACAGCGGCTAGCTCAAATCCTGATTGGCTATACTTATACAGGAGAACCAGTCACCGTGGGACAGTTGGGTGTTGCTGGCGCATTGACGACGATTTTAAAAGATGCATTAAAGCCAAATTTGGTTCAAACACTGGAGCATACACCGACACTGATCCATGGTGGCCCGTTTGCGAACATTGCTCATGGTTGCAATAGCGTTTTGGCGACTAAAACCAGTCTTGAGTTGGCAGATTATACCGTGACAGAAGCCGGTTTTGGTTCAGATCTAGGGGCGGAAAAGTTTTTAGATATTAAAGTCCCAGTCCTAGGGAAAACTCCGGATACGATCGTGATCGTCGCAACAGTCCGTGCGCTTAAAATGAATGGCGGCGTTGCGAAAACGGACCTTGAGCAGGAAAATCTAGCAGCCCTACAACGAGGTTATGCCAATTTAGCGCGGCATCTACAAGCCATGGCTAATTATGGAGTTCCGCTTGTCGTCGCAATCAATCAATTTGCGAGCGATACCTCGGCTGAGTTGCATCTACTAGTTGATCTTTGTCAACAAGCAGGTGTGGCGGTAGAAGTGACTGATGTTTGGGCCAAAGGCGGCCGTGGAGCTGAGCAACTGGCTGCAACGGTGGCAAAAAGCTGTGAGTTGAATAGCAATTTCCAGCGGTTATACCAGCCGGACCAGACTTTGGCAGAAAAAATTCAGACGGTCGTTACCAAAATTTATGGCGGTGATGGGGTTGAATATTCAGCGCAGGCTTTACGCCAATTGACTGAATTTAAGGCTCGTGGTTGGGACCAACTCCCAGTTTGTTTGGCTAAGACACAATATTCATTTAGTGATGACCCCAAGCGTTTAGGTGCACCGCAGGATTTCAAGATCCATGTCCGTCAACTAATTCCGAAGCTTGGTGCAGGTTTTATTGTTGCGCTAACTGGGAATGTTTTAACCATGCCTGGTTTACCCAAAACACCAGCTGCTAATCAAATTGATGTGAACGCAGCTGGGCAGATCACAGGTTTATACTAGAAAAAGTTAGTTAGAGGGCCCTGCTAGAATGCTTTTGGTTGACTGGCAGCCCAGTGAATAGAGATGAAAGGCGCCGATTTGTATGCCGTTATACGTATTATTAGTTTTTGCGGTCGTGTTGCTTGACCAGTCGCTCAAGTTTTATGTACAAGGCAACATTGCCTTAAATCATAGTGAGGTCTTGGTTAATCACTGGCTATCGCTGGCACATATTCGCAACTATGGAGCTGCTTGGAGTATTTTACAAGGCCAACAGTGGTTTTTTACCGTAGTTTCTTTAGTGGCCATTGTTGTGGTCATTTATTACTTTATTAAGTTATGGAAAAATTGGGGTTATGCCCTGGGGTTAACGTTGATCTTAGGCGGAACGTTAGGTAATTTTGTCGACCGCTTACGCCTCGGCTATGTAGTCGACATGTTTGAACTCGATTTTATTAATTTTCCGATCTTCAATGTGGCTGACTGTGCGTTAACAGTTGGTTTGTTAATTATATTAGTCGTAATGTTAAAGGATGATTCACTATGAAAGAGTTATTGATCACCACAGAAACTGGCCGGTTGGATCAAGTCTTGGGAGCAGCTTTTCCGGAATATTCGCGTTCGTCAATTAAGAAAATGTTACTGGCGGGCGATATTTTGGTGAATCAGGCCCAACAAAAACCGCGTTACCTGGTGAAAGCAGGCGACCAAGTGAGTTTGCAAGAGCCGGCTCCGAAGGTGTTAGACTTGGTGCCGCAAAATATTCCACTAGACATCGTTTATGAAGACGATGATGTGTTAGTCGTGAATAAACCGGCTGGAATGGTGGTTCATCCAGCGCCGGGACACCCAGATCAGACGCTGGTGAATGCTTTGTTATACCATTGTCCCTTATCTCAAATTAATGGGACCTTACGGCCAGGGATCGTTCATCGGATCGACCGCGACACTTCAGGTTTATTGATGGTTGCTAAAAATGATCAGGCTCATCGCAGCTTGGCCCAACAATTAAAGGACAAAACTACCAGCCGTTACTATTTGGCACTGGTGCACGGCGTGATTCAAGAAGATCATGGGACGATCGATGCGCCATTAGCCCGGAGTCCCAAAGACCGCAAGAAACAAGCGGTTGTCGCTGACGGACGACATGCCGTGACGCACTTTACGGTTCTACGACGTTATCAACAGTATAGTTTGATCAAATGTCAGCTAGAAACTGGGCGGACTCATCAAATTCGGGTCCATTTAAAATATATAGGGCACCCAGTGGCGGGCGATCCAGTTTATGGACCAAAAAAGACCTTAGTCGGACCAGGCCAGTTTTTACACGCTGCTGAGTTGGGCTTCACGCATCCTGTTAGCGGCAAACGGTTAACTTTTACCGCACCGTTACCGGATTATTTTGAAAAAACGCTGGCGGACCTTGACAAAGAGTCAACAAACTTGTAAACTAAATAAAAAGTTAAGTTCCTTTTAAAACTTAGTCCAGAGAGGCTAGTAAAGGCAGCATTGATGAAAAAAGTTCGGTCTGTGAAATTAACAAACTCGACTGCATCCTCAACCGGCTGCAGGCGGGTTTTTTATTTTGACGTAAACCTTAGCCGCCAATCAAGACACTAACTGGAACCAAAAAATTGTGAAGGAGGCAAACAGCATGGCAAAACAAATTTTAGATGAAATCGCAATGAAACGTGCACTAACTCGGATCACCTACGAAATTATTGAAAACAATAAAGGGGTCGAAAACCTGGTCTTAGTGGGGATTAAAACTCGCGGCATCTTTTTAGCACGACGGATCGCAGCGCGTTTACAAGAATTAGAAGGTGTGAGCGTCGGCATTGATGAATTAGACATCTCGCTGTATCGTGATGATGTTCAACCAGAGCAGCAGACCACTAGCGACCAAGTTGCACAGTTTCCAACTGATGTTACGGACAAAAATGTGGTCTTAGTCGATGACGTTTTGTTTACGGGCCGGACGATCCGCGCTGCTTTGGACGGAATCATGGTTCAAGGACGGCCACGCCAAATTCGTTTGGCAGTCTTAGTCGATCGTGGGCATCGTCAGTTACCGATCCGCGCCGATTTTGTGGGCAAGAATATCCCAACTTCTTGGGCGGAAAAAGTAGCGGTTTATATGAACGAAGTCGATGGCCAAGATGGGGTCGAATTAGTTTAATTTATAAGTGAATAAAATCAAAGTAACCATTTAAATGACTCCAGTGAGGGCGTAACGGTTGAGCTAGTAAGAGATTAGTTAAGGGGACTAGTCTAACTACTACTGGCAATTTAACAGCTAGCCTGGATCATTTAACCGTGATCCAGGCTTTTTTAATGGCGAAAATCAGGGGAGATGGAAGTAATTTAACGATAGCAGCTCAGTTGTTAGCCGGTTTAATTCAAACTGGTTTGAAAAAAGAAAGGAATGTTAATTGTGTCAGAAAAAAATAATACAACAGAATTTAGAAATGAAGAAGCACTACTAGATATTCACGATAAACCGAGTTTTGGTCACTGGTTAGTTTTATCGATCCAGCATTTATTTACCATGTTTGGTGCCACAGTGTTAGTGCCATTATTGATTGGGATCAACCCAAGTATTGCTTTATTTGCCTCCGGTGTCGGAACTTTAGTTTACATCTTTTGTACTAAGGCGAAGATCCCGGCATACCTGGGTTCAAGTTTTGCCTATCTGGTCACGATGCAGGGACTAATGCATCAATACGGCTATCCTGCGGTTGGCCAAGGGGCGATTGTTTCAGGTTTAGTTTACGTGCTTGTGGCATGGTTGATCTCAAAGTTTGGGTCAACTTGGATGGATACGGTCTTGCCGCCAGTTGTAGTGGGGCCGATCATTGTGGTGATTGGTTTGTCATTGGCAACGACCGCTGCGAACGATGCCATGTTTAATAACTCGCACTATGATTTGAAATTTTTCGCAGTTGCGATGTTCACACTGCTGATCACTATTATCTTTAACATGTTTCTAAAAGGTTTTTCTAGCATGATCCCAGTTTTGTTAGGAATCGTGTGCGGTTATTTAGTCGCATTAGCGGTGGGGATCGTTGACCTTGAACCAGTCAAAGCAGCTAAGTGGTTTAGCCTACCAGCATTTAACGTGATGTTTGTTAATTATGACTTTAAATTTTACCCGGCAGCCATTATCGGGATGGCGCCAATTGCGTTTGTGACGATGACTGAACATATGGGACATATCATGGTTTTGAACAAACTGACTAAAAGAAACTTCCTGAAAGATCCTGGTTTGCATAAAACCTTGTTGGGCGATGGCCTTTCAACCATTATCGCTGGTTTTGTGGGTGGTCCTCCAACTACTTCTTACGGTGAAAACATTGGTGTCTTAGCGATGTCACGGGTTCATAGTGTCTGGGTGATCGGCGGTGCCGCGATTTTTGCAGTCATCTTTAGTTTCTGCGGTAAAATCGCAGCCGTGATCCAAACTGTTCCAAGTCCAGTGATTGGTGGAATTTCGTTCCTCTTGTTTGGGATGATCGCAGCGAACGGTTTACGGATCTTGATCGATTCTAAAGTTGATTATGAAAAGAAACGTAATTTAATTATTACATCAGTGATCTTAGTGATCGGGATCGGCGGTACCTACTTGCAATTTGGCCACTTCCAGTTAACCAGTATTGCTTTGTCAACTGTTTTAGGTATTATCTTAAACTTGATTTTACCGGAAGATGCGCTGAGCGAAAAAAATTAATCAGTTGAAATATACCGTGTCAGTTTGAAGTTAACATAAAAAGGAGTCCGTCATGGCAGAAAAAATAGCACCAGTTTTATTAAAAAATTTTGTTTCAGTCGAAGATCTAACTGTCAATCAAATTGAAAGTTTGTTGGCACGAGCCCAATTTTTTAAAGACGGGGGTCAGGTTCCGAAATTTGGCCGCCAATTAACTTGTGCTAATTTATTTTTTGAAAATTCAACCCGAACTAAGTTGAGCTTTACGATGGCAGAAAGCAAACTCGGATTAAAGATCTTGCCTTTTGAGCCGGAGAGCAGTTCAGTTAAAAAAGGCGAATCATTATATGATACTTTGTTAACGATGTCGGCGATCGGAGTTGATCTAGCGGTTGTGCGCCATCCGCAAAATAATTACTATACCGACTTGATCGACCAGCCTCATTCTCAGCTGGAGCTGGGGATCTTAAATGGCGGTGACGGTTCTGGACAACACCCATCGCAATCTCTATTAGATTTAATGACGATCAACGCTGAGTTTGAGCACTTTGACGGTTTAAAGGTTGCAATTGTTGGGGATCTGACAAATTCCCGTGTGGCTCGCAGCAACATGCAGCTGCTCAACAAGTTAGGCGCGACCGTGTATTTTTCTGGCCCACGGCAGTGGTTTACGCCTGAATTTGAAGCTTATGGAAAATACTTGCCCTTTGATGAATTGCTCGAACAAATTGATGTCTTAATGTTACTACGTGTTCAGCATGAACGGCATACAGATCTCAGAGCAGAAGAAAGCTTTAGTCCGACTGCTTATCATCAACGCTATGGTTTAACAATGGAACGCTATGGGCATTTAGCTAAACATGCCATTATTTTACATCCAGGTCCCATCAACCGCGACGTCGAAATGGCCAGCGAGTTAGTTGAAGCGCCTAAGTCGCGTTTTGTGGCCCAAATGAAAAATGGTGTTTTTATGCGCATGGCGATGCTTGAAGTTGTGATCAACGGACGCCAGTTAGGAGGACAAGCATGACTCAAACCTTAATTAAGAATGGACAAGTTTTAGTCGGCAAACAGTTATTAGCGACGGATGTGTTGTTCGACCAGGACAAAATTGTTGCAGTGGGGAAGAATTTAACAGCTGAAAAAGTAATTGATGCGACCAGATTAGTCGTGGCACCTGGGTTTGTCGATGCGCATGTGCATCTTAGACAGCCAGGGCAAACTGCTAAAGAAGATATTGCATCGGGGACCTTGGCTGCGGCACATGGCGGGTATACGACGGTGTGTGCAATGGCGAATGTCACGCCGGTTCCTAATACTGCGGCACAGTTAAGCAAAATGTGTCAGTTAAACCGCCAACATGGTCGGATTCGCGTCTTGCAATATGCGCCAGTCACGGTCGACTTGACCACAGAGCAGTTAACCGATTTTGCCGCCATGAAACAAGCGGGTGCTTTTGCCTTAAGCAACGATGGTCATGGAATCCAAGCTGCTCAAACGATGGCTCAAGCGTGTCAGGAGGCGGTCAAATTCGATTTAATGCTAGCAGCGCATGCTCAAGATGACAGTTTGTTTGACCAAGGTGTGATCAATCAAGGAGAAGTTGCTCAACAGTTAAACGTCCGGGGAATCCCCGCCAGCAGTGAAACAGTACAAGTGGCCCGGGACTTATTGTTAGCGGCTCAAACTGGAGTACATTACCATGTTTGTCATATTTCTACCAAAGAAACGGTTGAATTGATCCGGCAGGCAAAAAAACGCGGGGTCAAGGTCACTTGTGAAGTTACACCCCACCATCTCTTGTTAACGGAACAACAGATTACCAGCCAGTCAGCAACTAACTATAAGATGAATCCACCATTGCGGACTTCAACTGATCAGGAAGCGTTACTGGCAGGATTACAAGACGGTACGATCGATATGATCGCGACCGACCATGCACCGCATACTGTAGCTGATAAGGCTGGCAGTCTCACCCAAGCGGCTTTTGGTATTACCGGCAGTGAAACGGCCTTTAACATGTTATATACTCAACTAGTTCGTAGCGGGAAGCTAACGTTAACACAGCTGTTATTACTATTAAGTACGAAACCAGCCGCGGCTTTGGGATTAAGCGATGTTGGTCAGATCTTGCCAGGAAAGCGGGCAGATCTAGTGCTGCTAGACCTAAATGCCCAACGCTCACTTCAAGAACAAGATTTTTTGTCTAAGGGAAAAAATACGCCGTTTACCGGAGAAACAGTATGGGGCCAAACGGTAGCAACGATCGCAGCAGGACAAGTTGTGTATCGGCAAAAATAAATGTGAATTAACTTGTATCAGATAGAAAGGCAGTGGGAAGAATGAAGCGATATTTAGTTTTAGCAGATGGGACAGTCTATCAGGGACAAGCATTTGGTGCTGACTGTGCATCGACAGGCGAATTAGTCTTTACAACTGGAATGACCGGTTATCAAGAAGCAATTACAGATGATTCCTACGCTGGACAGTTATTAGTTTTTACCAATCCTTTACTAGGAAATTACGGTGTCTCTGTCGCAGATAATGAAGACATTGTTTCAAATTGTGCCGGAGTAATTTGTCGGCAAGTCGCCAGGGTCGTTGATAGTTGGCGTTCGTCTGAAACGTTGGGTGACTTTTTGACCCGGCAGCAGATCCCTGGAATTAGCGGGATCGATACCCGGCAACTAACGCAAAAATTACGGACTTCTGGGACGATGGCAGCCAGATTGACTGATGAGCTGCCTGAGCGATCAGAACTGAAGCAACAACTGGTTTTACCTGCAAGCAGTGAGCTGTTAGCCAAGACAGCGCAAAAGAGCCCATACTCGATCCCAGGTACCGGCCACCAAGTTGTGGTCGTGAATTTCGGTGCCAAACAAAGTATTTTACGGGAATTGATGAAACGAAATTGCAACATTATAGTCGTACCAAGTACTTATAGTGCAGAGCAAATTTTAAATTTTGCGCCTGAAGGAGTTGTGATCTCTAATGGACCTGGAGATCCGACTGACTTTCCACAAGCCTTACCATTAATTCGTGAGCTGCAGCAAAAGACAGTCTTACTGGGGATCTGTTTAGGCCATCAATTATTTGCTTTAGCTAACGGAGCCTCGACCTTTAAGATGAAATTTGGACACCGTGGTTTTAACCATCCCGTGACCGAAGTTGCCACCGGTAAAACAGTATTTACATCTCAAAACCATGGCTACGCCGTCGATGCTTCATCGATCGACCGGAATGTTTTGTTGGAGACCTACGTAGAATTAAATGATCAAACGGTTGAAGGACTGCACCACCGCACATACCCAGCACTTTCAGTTCAATTTCACCCGGATGCTAGTCCTGGTCCGCATGATGCCGTTGATATTTTTGATGACTTTATTTCAATGATCGAAACACAAGGGGAGGAAGAAATTGCCAAAGAGAAATGATATCCATAAAATTTTAGTTCTGGGTTCTGGTCCAATTATTATTGGGCAGGCTGCTGAATTTGATTATTCAGGGACACAGGCCTGTTTAGCCTTGAAAGAAGAAGGTTATCAAGTCGTTTTGGTCAATTCTAACCCAGCAACGATCATGACTGACCATGAAGTAGCTGATCAAGTTTATCTCGAACCTTTAACGGTAGAAACAGTTACCAAGATCATTCGGCAAGAAGCACCTGATGCAATGTTGCCAACGTTAGGCGGGCAAGTTGCTTTGAATCTAGCGGTAGCGTTGGCAGAGACTGGGGTTTTAGATGAAATGCACGTTCAGCTGCTAGGTACAGGCTTAGCCTCGATCTCCCAAGCTGAAGACCGTGAGAAGTTCAAACAGTTAATGAATGACTTAGGCGAACCTGTCCCTGCGTCTGTGACGGTCCAAGAAGTAGAGCATGCGCTAGAATTTGCCAAACAAGTTGGTTACCCAGTCATTGTGCGCCCGGCTTTCACGATGGGCGGAACGGGTGGCGGGATTTGCCGCAACCAAGCACAGTTAGAACAAATAGTCGCGAACGGCTTGGAACTTTCACCTAGTCACCAGTGTTTGATCGAACAGTCCATTGCCGGTTTCCGCGAGATTGAATTTGAAGTAATGCGCGATGGAGCAGATAATGCCTTGGTCGTCTGTTCAATGGAAAACTTTGATCCAGTTGGTGTTCATACCGGAGATTCAATTGTTTTTGCGCCGACGCAAACTTTAAGTGATCAAGAATATCAAATGTTACGTGACTGTGCGCTCAAATTGATCCGGGTACTCAAAATCGAAGGCGGTTGTAACGTACAGTTGGCTATGTCAGCCACCAGCATGGAGTACTATGTGATTGAAGTTAACCCACGGGTCTCACGGTCCTCTGCTTTAGCTTCGAAGGCTACGGGTTATCCGATCGCAAAGATGGCGGCAAAAATTGCAGTTGGGTTGAAATTAACTGAGATCATGAACCCAGTTACTAAAACGACCTACGCCGAATTTGAACCAGCCTTAGATTATGTAGTGGCAAAGATCCCACGTTGGCCTTTTGATAAGTTTACTCAGGCTGACCACACGATCGGGACGCAAATGAAAGCAACTGGTGAGGTGATGGCCTTAGGGCGTAATGCAGAAGAAGCCTTGTCCAAGGCGGTCTCTTCGCTAGAAATTGCGACGCATGACTTATACTGGGACAAAATCACGCAGGTCAGCGACGAAGTCTTAGCTAAATACTTAGTCCACCCGACTGATGAACGGCTCTTTTATATCGCTGAGGCTTTCCGCCGCCAATGGTCGTTAGCCGATGTTGCGGGTTATACTAAGATGAATCAATATTTCTTGGATATTGTTTTGCACCTGGTCCAACTAGAAAAGCAAGTTCAAGCACAGCCTTTTGATGCAGACCAGTTAGAAGAGGCCAAATACTACGGTTTTAGTGACGAGACAATTGCTCGTTTGTGGCAGACTTCTGAAAGTCAAGTCCGTCAATTGCGGCATGAGCACCAGTTGTTACCCGCCTATAAAATGGTCGATACTTGTGCGGCAGAGTTTGCCTCAGATACACCATACTTTTATAGTACCTACGGTGAAGCAAACGAAAGTCAACGCTCTAATAAGCAGTCGGTCTTGGTGATCGGTTCTGGTCCAATTCGGATCGGACAAGGGGTAGAATTTGATTATGCTACGGTCCACTGCGTGAAAGCCTTGCGCAAGGCTGGTTATGAAGCAATTGTGATGAATTCCAACCCAGAAACTGTTTCGACAGATTTCTCAATTTCTGATAAACTCTATTTTGAGCCGTTAACTGCCGAAAAGGTACTGGATGTGGTTGAGCTCGAACAACCATTAGGGGTCATTTTACAGTTTGGCGGTCAAACTGCGATCAACTTGGCGGAACCGTTCGCTAACAATGGGGTGAAGATCCTGGGAACGAGTTTGGATTCATTGAATCAGGCCGAAGATCGCGATGAATTTGACCAGTTGATCAAACAACTTGGTTTAATGCAGCCGCAGGGTAAAATCGCCTACTCAACGGCGCAAGCAGTAGCAGGGGCTGAAGAAATTGGTTATCCGGTCTTAGTGCGCCCGAGTTATGTTTTAGGTGGCCGGGCAATGCAGATCGTCGAAAACGAAACACAATTGCGCCAATATTTAACGGAAAATGCCACGACAGTCGGTGATAAGCCCATTTTAGTTGACCAGTACCTCGAAGGTCGTGAATGTGAAGTTGACGCCTTATGCGATGGTGAAAATGTCTTACTGCCAGGGATCATGGAACACATTGAACGTGCAGGAGTCCATTCAGGCGATTCGATGGCCGTCTATCCACCCCAACATTTGAGTCAGGCTGTTAAAGACCAAATTGTTGAAATTACGGGTCAACTAGCAGCTAAATTGCATTGTCTAGGCATTATGAACGTTCAGTTTATTATTGTCAAAGAACAGGTTTATGTCTTAGAAGTCAACCCACGTGCAAGTCGGACCGTGCCATTCTTGAGTAAGGTCACCGGCTTGGAGATGGCACAAGTTGCCACTCGGATCGCATTAGGTCAGTCATTAGCGGCACAAGGCTTAACAGCCGGTTTGCTGCCGGAACCAACCACTAAGTATGTTAAAGCGCCAGTCTTCTCCTTTAGCAAGTTAAACGATAGTGATAGTCTGTTAGGGCCAGAAATGAAATCAACTGGTGAAGTCATGGGCAGCGACCCGCAATATGCGAATGCATTATTGAAGGCTTTCTTAGGGGCAGGAATGTCATTACCAGCAAACGGTAATGTGTTATTGACAGTTAGTGATGAAGACAAACAGCAGGTCACCTCAATTGCGCAACGTTTTACGCGGATCGGCTATCGCTTGTATGCGACAACTGGAACGGCCAACTTATTGGCTGAACAGGGCTTGCACCCAACTCAGGTGGCCAAAGTTCACGAGAAACAAGCAGATCAAGCGGGAATTGTTGATTTGATCGCAGACGAAACGATCGACTTAGTGGTCAATACGATGGGTGAAGATGTCGCTAAGAACTCTGACGGCTTTTTGATCAGACAAACAGCGATTGCGCATAATATCTTATTGCTAACTTCATTAGATACAGTCGAAGCCTTATTACTGGCGTTGGAAGGACAGTATTTGACAACAGCGCCATTATAAAATGAACTGACAATTAGCTAAACGAAATGGGGAAATGAGTAAATGAATGAACAGCGCTTAGCAGTCGAATTACCAGGATTAACTTTAAAAAACCCAGTAATGCCGGCTAGTGGTAGCTTTGGCTTTGGCGATGGTCGAATCGCTTTGGAAAATGATTTGAATCAGCTGGGTGCAGTTGTGTTGAAAACGACCACTAAAAACGCTCGAACTGGGAATCCGCAACCACAAATTGCACAGTTTCCTGAAGGCGTCTTAAATTCAGTGGGATTAACTAATCCAGGAGTTAAAGCTGTAGTGCAGCAAAAACTTCCTGCTTTGAGAACGAAGTACCCAGATTTGCCACTCATTGGCAGTGTTGCTGGTGAATCAGTGGAAGATTATATGATAGTTGCACAACAGTTAGCGGAATCTGGTTTGCTCCAAGCGCTAGAATTGAATGTTTCTTGTCCCAATGTTGCAGAAGGCGGGATGCAGTTTGGTGTTGATCCGCGTACGATCACCAAGCTAACCAGTTTAGTTAAGCAACAGGTCGACCTGCCGGTGTACGTTAAATTATCGCCAAACGTGACTGATATCGTGGAATGCGCGCAAGCAGCCGCATTAGGTGGTGCAGATGGGTTAACCATGATCAATACGGTCTATGGAATGCGGATCGACCCAGTGACTCGTCGACCTGCGGTGGGCAATGTGATGGGCGGCTGGTCTGGTCCAAGTTTAAAGCCATTAGCTATTCGGATGATTTATCAGGTCGCACAGCAGGTGGCCTTGCCGATCATCGGAGTGGGCGGAATTAGTAGCGCAGCCGATGTAATTGAAATGTATTTGGCTGGTGCGAGCGCAGTCCAGGTTGGAACGGCACAATTTAGTGATCCATTAGCTTGTTGGCACATTATTGCAGACTTAGAAGAAGAGCTCGATAAATTACAACTGACGAGTTTAACAGAACTAAGAAATGAAGTTAAAGAAGGGTTTTTAAATGAGAGAAGATAGACCAATTATCGCCCTTGATTTTCCAGATCAAGAGAGCGTCATGAAATTTTTAGAGCTTTTCCCCAGAGATGAACAATTGTTCGTTAAAATTGGAATGGAACTATTTTATAGTTGTGGACCAAAGCTAATTACAGAAATGACAGACCGCGGCTACGATGTCTTTTTAGACTTAAAGTGTCATGATATTCCTCATACAGTTGAAGCTGCTTTAAGAAGTATTTCGAAGTTAAATGTTACTTTAACTACTGTCCATGCTAGTGGCGGTCTACAAATGATGCAAGCGGCCAAACGCGGCCTAGCTGCTACTGGTTCAAAAGCAAAAATTGTTGCGATCACTCAGCTAACATCAACTTCTGAAGAAATGATCCAACAAGAACAACTCGCACCTGTAACTATGGCCGAAAGTGTTAGCCATTACGCTCAGTTAGCCGAACAAGCTGGGTTAGACGGCGTAGTTTGTTCAGCCTTTGAAGCTCAACAAATTAAAGAAGTAACCAATAATGATTTTTTGACAGTGACACCAGGGATCCGGTTAAAAACGGACAGTCATGATGATCAACAACGAGTAATGACACCTGATCAAGCTGCCCAAGCTGGCGCAGCAATGATCGTTGTCGGTCGCAGTATTACACAAGCAGCAGATCCATACCAGGCATACTGTGAAGTTAAGAGATTATGGAAAGAAGGACAAAATTAATGAAACAAATTGCTGAGGCACTATTAAAAATCAATGCCGTTAAACTATCCCCGAAAGAACCATTTACATGGGCCAGCGGGATCAAAAGTCCAATTTATTGTGATAACCGCTTAACTATTAGCTTTCCTACCGTCCGTAAAATGATTGCAACAGGAATGGCACAAATTATTCGCGAAAAATATCCTGATGCAGACGTGATCGCTGGGACTGCCACTGCTGGTATTCCTCATGCAGCTTGGGTCGCAGAGTTGTTAGACCTGCCGATGATTTACGTTCGCTCCAAACCTAAGGATCATGGTAAGGGAAAGCAGATTGAGGGGGTTGTTTCTACTGACCAAAAAGTAGTTTTGATCGATGATTTACTGTCAACTGGCGGAAGTGTTCTCACAGCGGCAGCAGCGGTACAGGCAGAAGGGGTAGAGGTCCTTGGAGTAGTAGGAATCTTTAACTATGAGTTAGCTGCTTTACAAGAAAATTTTGCAGAGCGTAACTTAACTTATCAAACTTTAACCAATTATTCTGAACTTCTGGAAGCTGCTAATGCCGAACGGACGTTCACGGAGGCAGAAATGGCTTCGATGTTGGAATGGAAAAAAGATCCAACCGCTTGGAAGTAAAATAGTTAGAAAAAAGATATACTTATTTTAGTAGTTTGCAAATCAAACACTAAAGCAGGTATATCATTTTTATTTTTCAAGCTTGATTGGAAAAAATAGGGCTGATCAAACTAACATATAATAGTCATAAAATCAGAGCTTTTTTACTATTTTAATCACGTTGGTCAATGATATTTGCGAAAAAATTGGCTAGAGTGTAAACTTATTATATGTATCAGTCTAAGGTAAAAGTTAAGTTGTTCAAATTTTCCAACTTAGTTGATAAAAATGCTGAAAAAAACTATTTTTTTGCTGTGAAAGATACTTATTCTTGATATACTTATAAGTAATAGCTACAAGAGTGTGGTTAGTTTTTAATCAACGAGTTAGATAGTTTTTTAAGAACTTAGTTTTGCAACACGAAACGGCTAAAGTGACTAGAATTATGAAAAATGATATTTAGTTATTTATATAAAGAAAAGGGGTCGTATGTATGAAAACTCAGCATGAAAGTATTTTTTCATCAAAGACGCTAACTTATTTTTTACAGCTGGCGGAAACAATGAGCTATACTCAAGCTGCGCAAATTTTAGGCATTACGCAACCAGCCTTAACCCAGCAAATTAAAAAGTTGGAAAAAAATGTTGGTGCGCCTCTGTTTTATTCAGTGGGCAAAAAGTTGCATTTGTCTGATGCTGGTTATACCATGCTAGATGCAACACACCAAATTTATGAAACGTTAAACCGAGCAACTGACGAAGTCCAACAAGCAACCAGTCCTGATCTGGGTGAAATTAACGTTGGTATTTTAGCTTCTATCGATACCGGGGTCTTTTTCGATTTCGTAGTTAAGTTTTACGAACGACATCCAAATGTCAAGTTGACGATCTATTCATTAACTCGCAAAGAAATTTGGGAAGGCTTAGAAAATAATCAACTTGATTTGGCGATTATGTACTTGCCTGATGGAAGCATTAAAAATTGGAAACAATATGAGATTAAGACGATCTTGGCTGAAAACTTATTATTTGTGCACCACAATGAGAAGTTGAAAAAACGCCGGAAAGTTAAGTTAAAAGATACATTAAACCGTCCATGGGTCGGATATCCGCTTGATTTTTATGTGAATAATCAGTTACATGAGGCATTTCGTAATGAAAATATTGATAGTCCTGATTTTGCGGCACGTTTTACACAACCAGAACAGCTATTGCAATTTGCTAAGAAAACTGACACTTATACCGCATTACCTGATTCATTTGTGGCATCCCGTCAGAAAGAAGCTGCAGGACTTTATCAGGCACAATTTGAACCCGCAATTAATTTTGAAATGTCATTTGTTTATCGCAAAGGTAAGAGTGAGATTCCACGGATCACGAATTTCTTCCAAGAATTTGACCAATATTTAATCGATAAAGATTATATTTCACGCTTGACAGAATCTATTGAGGAGAAATAAGCTAGAAGTAGCAGTACTTTGCTTGATAGTGTTCCAGTCAATTTGGAATTCAAATTGTTTGTTAGCTTTATCAAATACCATATTTATATTAAGGAGAGTTATTTTAAATGAAACAACTAGTTTTTGGTCACAAAAACCCAGATACAGACGCAATTGTTGCCGCTAAGGCATATTCTTATTTACTAAATCAATTAGGCTATGAAACTGAAGCTGTTGCTTTGGGTGAACCAAATGACGAAACCAATTTTGTCTTGGAACATTTCTCAGAACCAACACCGCGCGTAATTACCAGCGCAAGCTCTGAAACAGAAGAAGTTGTGTTAGTTGACCATAATGAAGCACAACAAAGTGTTGACGATATTAAAGATGTTCGTGTTACACATGTGATCGATCATCACCGCATTGCCAACTTTGTAACAGCATTGCCATTGTACTACCATGCAGAACCAGTGGGTTGCACAAGTACAATTATCTTTAAAGAATTTCAGGAGAACAATGTTGAAATTCCAGCCAAACTTGCTGGATTAATGTTATCTGCTATTATTTCAGATACATTATTATTCAAGTCACCAACAACAACGGATGTTGATATTGCCATCGGTAAAAAGTTGGCTGAAATTGCTGAAGTTGACTACGAAAAATATGGCTTGGCAATGTTAAAAGCAGGGACAAACTTAGCAACTAAAACTGCTGAAGAATTAGTAACATCTGATGCTAAATCATTTGAAATGGGTGGTAAGACGGTTCGAGTTGACCAAGTTAACACTGTTGACTTAGATGAAGTTTTTGCTCGTGAAGATGAATTACGCGCAGCAATCGAAGCACAAAACAAGGATAATGGTTATGATTTATTCTTATTAATGGTTACTAATATCTTGGATTCAAATACTCGCTTATTAACCTTGGGCTCTGGACAAGAAGTGGTTGAAAAAGCCTTTGATCAAAAGCTTGTAGATGATAAAATGGATCTTCCTGGTATTGTTTCACGTAAAAAACAAGTTGTACCACCATTGGAAGAAGCTTTTGCCTAGTTTGTAACAACTTAACAATAAAAAAATGGTCTGTACCTCAGTAAAAGGGGCGCGGGCTATTTTTATTGATTACATGAGTAAATTGTTACTTTAACTAAATTACAAAAATTAAAAAACCACCACAAAGGGAGGTTAATCATTAGAAATACTTTTATTTACGTAGATAAAAACATATAATAAGAAGGAAAACATTATTTGAGGTGATTATAATGAGTCAAGAAAAACGAGTAGAATTAATTAAACAATTACTAGAAGAAAGACAAGAACTGTCAACTAAAGATATTATGAGTGAATTTGGTATCTCTCAGGATACAGCCCGGCGAGATATAGTTTTGCTAACCAAACGTGGTGAAGTTCGTCGAACTCATGGGGGCATTTTACCACTTGACTTTGGGAGAAGTGTCCCTAATTATGAAAGCCGCCTAGCACGTTTTAGCAAGCCTAAAACACAGATTGCGTTAGAGGCATTAAATTATTTTAAACCACAGCATGTTTACTTCATTGATTCATCAACAATTTTGTTGAAAACATGTCAAAATCTAAATGTTCCGTTGACGGTTGTGACACACTCGCTAGATAATTGTATAGCTTTGGCACAAAATAACAAAGTTACGGTTAAAAGTTTGAGTGGAACACTTGATCATGATAATCGTTTCTTCTATTCAAATTTAGCAATGGAAGAGTTACAAGATATTATGTTTGATACCGCGTTTATTGCCGCCTCAGGAATCGATGAGAATGGTGTCTATCTACTTGATCAAGACGATGCCGAAATTGTTGGGATGGCTGTTAAACGAGCTCGAAAAGTAATTTTAGTAGCGGAACATCAGAAATTTGTTAATAAATCTTATTACCGAATCTGTTCCTTAGACAAAATCTCACTTTTTATTACTGATAAAATGCCGACTAAAAAGCAACGAGAACTGTTTTCTCCCGAAACGGAAATTAAAATCGCAGAGAACATTAGTAAATAATTAAATAAATTAGATTTTTCGTGGAAATTCACACCCTGAACTTGTTATAATAGTGTAAATTCAATGATAGGTGCGTGAGAGAAATGACGTTAGAACATAAATTTAATCGACAAGTTGAACAAGTGGCAGTTTCAGATATTCGTCAATTTGATATTGATGTTAGTGAGATCCCTGGAATCATTAAATTAACTTTAGGTGAACCAGATTTCAACACACCTGAACACGTTAAGCAAGCAGCAATTCAAGCAATTAATGATAATCAGTCCCACTATACTCCTAATCCGGGAATTCCTGCATTACGAGAGGCGACAGTAAAATATTTTAATTCCAAGTACCATTTAAATTACGAGCCTGATCAAGTTATTACAACAATTGGCGCAACAGAAGGAATTGCTACTGCATTACAAACGATTTTAAACCCAGGTGATACAGTTTTAGTTCCCACGCCAGTTTTTCCAATCTATTTGCCGATCACTGAAATTAATCACGGACAATGTGTGACGATCGATACTAGTCAAGATAATTTTGTTTTGACGCCTGAAAAATTAAAGGCAACCATTGCTGCTAACAAAGAAAAAAATATCAAAGCGTTAGTATTAGTTTATCCAAGTAATCCAACCGGGGTAACTTATTCAAGACAACAGCTGCAAGATTTAGCACAAGTGATCCGCGAAAGTGGAATGTGGGTCTTATGTGACGAAGTCTATGCAGAATTAACATATTCAGATGAACATACAAGTCTGGCTGAATTTTTACCAGACCAAGTTTTGTTAGTGTCCGGTTTATCTAAATCACACGCAATGACTGGCTGGCGTGTTGGCTTTTTATTTGGGCCAGAAGATTTTATCGAACAGGCAATTAAAGCTCATCAGTATCTGGTTACAGCACCAACTAATAACGTGCAATTTGCAGCTCTTGCAGCCGTTACTAATGGTCAGGAAGATAGTTTGCCAATGAAAGCCGAATATCTCAAACGCAGAGAATACCTTTGTCGTGAATTGGCAGCTAGCGGATTCGAAGTTGCTAGTCCTGACGGCGCCTTTTACCTGTTTGCCAAAATTCCGGCTAAATTTGGAACAGATTCATGGCAGTTTGTGCGTGCGTTGGCCAAAGATGCACATGTTGCTTTGATTCCAGGAGCTTCTTTTGGACCAGGCGGTGAGGGCTACGTTCGCTTAAGCTATGCAGCCTCAATGGAAGATTTAGAGACAGCAGTACAAAGAATTAAAGAATATGTAAATCAAAAGTAGTTTTTAGTAATATTGGAGGCAAAGAATTTTGAATGCTAATGAAAAGCAAAGACCTATTGGAGTTTTTGATTCTGGTGTAGGTGGGATTAGTGTCTTAAAGGAAATCTATCAATTAATGCCTAATGAGACATATTTGTTTTATGGTGACTCGGCTCATGCACCATATGGAGTTAAAAGCCCAACAGAAGTGTTTGAACTTAGCCATGCAATTGTAGAAAAATTTATCGCGCAGAATGTTAAAGCCATTGTCATTGCCTGTAACACGGCCACTAGTGCCGCTATCGCTCGCTTACGGCAAGAATACCCAGCAATTATATTCGTGGGCTTAGAACCAGCTGTTAAGCCAGCCGTAGAACATCAGAAAAACTCAGAAATTATTGTGATGGCAACAAAGTTAACTTTAAAAGAAAAAAAGTTTGCTGACTTAGTTGATCAGTATGAAGATCAGGCTAATATCGTCCGCTTACCGGCTTCAGAGCTAGTTGAATTTGTCGAACGCGGCGAGATTAATTCACCGGAATTAAATACCTACTTAAACAATTTATTGCATCCATATCTTGGGAAAATAGATACGATTGTTTTGGGTTGTACACATTTCCCATTTGCTCGGGATGCGATTCAAAAAGTAGTTGGCCCAGATGTCTTCATCATTGACGGAGCTTATGGTGCAGCTAAACGGCTTGAAAACGAACTGATTCGGACTGATCTTCGCAATGATACTGTTACCGAGACTGAAATTAGTTTTGCTAATAGTAATCCTGATCCAGCCGAAATTCAGCTTAGTCATCAGTTATTTGAGCTCTAACATATTATTTCATATTGGTGGTGGAACAAAGTAGGATGTTAACAGTTAGAAAAGCGCAATTAGCAGATCTACCGACAATTATGCAGATCTTTACGGAAGCAAAAAATTATTTAATGGAGCAACACATCCCACAGTGGCAAGATGGAACACCAGACCAAGCTGTATTTACGGCTGATATCCAAGCAGGTGACCTCTATGTGTTGACGGATGAGACGAATTTGTTAGGAATGGCGGCTTTAAAGCTTGGACCTGATCAATTTTATCAAACTATTACAAATGGTAGTTGGCATTCAGATTAGCCATACTATGCGATCCATCGCTTTGCTCTTGGTAATTTAGCTCGAGGCAAACATTTAAGTGCTAAATTTTTTCAAGCGTTGTTTTCAATTATTCGAGCAACAAAAATTACTGATGTTCGAATCGATACCCATCCCCAAAATAGCGGTATGCTGCATGCAATCGCTAAAGCTGGTTTTCAGTACTGCGGGATAGTTGAAGTTAATCAGGAACAAAGTGATCCAACTAGAAAAGCATTTGATTTAAACTTAGAGTAGGGAGCAATGGGTGTGAAAAAAACTTATCAGACTTTTATTTTTGATTTGGATGATACCTTATTAAACTTTAAATCTGCGGAAAAACAGGCATTACAAGCGATATTTAATGATTTTAAGCTAGAGCTAGACCAAAATGCGCAACAAGCTTTTAGTAAGTTTAACGAAAGTTTATGGAAAAAGTTGGAAAAAAAGCAAATTACTCGAGCCGACTTATTTGAACAACGATTTCAAACTTTTTTTAGAAATTATTATCATTTAGAGGTTGATGGTAACCAGTGCTCGGATCAATATTTGTCCTACTTGGCAAATGGGCACGAGGAAATTACTGGAGCAAGACATCTATTGACGAACTTAGCATCAGCCAATAAACAAATCCTCTTAGCGACTAATGGTGTTGCTCGTGTTCAAAGTCAACGGGTTAAGGATGCACAATTCACCGATTTTTTTGACCGAGTCTTTGTTTCAGAAGAAGTTGGTGTTGAAAAACCAGATGCTGAGTTCTTTAAATATTTATTTGCACATTCGAAAGCAATCCCTGAAAATTCGGTGATCATCGGAGATTCGCTGAGTTCTGATATCTTGGGCGGTAATAATGCTGGAACTGATACGCTCTGGTTTAATCCGTTAAATCACCAAAATCATTCACAGATCAAGCCAACTTATCAAATCAGCTCCTTAAATGAAATTTGCAAATTTGCCTAAAAAAATTTAATTAAACTTTTGCTTTCATTGATTGTGGTTTATAATGAAGATAGTTTGTAAATTTTGATAGGGATAGTTTTGTGCTATGAGCGGAGCTTCCCAGTTAATAGGGGGATTTTGATGATTGAAAGTATTCGTTTAAAAAGAAAACAAACAGATGCGATTGCAATCGGTGATGTGGTTCAGTACCATAGCGGAACTTTTGTGGTCATCAATATATTAGGAATCGAAGCTAAGCCGAATCGAGATAATGACTACAGTGTATTTTATTACTGTCTAGGCCAGCTTTACGGTTCGCCTGATTTGTCCGCAGATTATTTAACTACTGAAAATGAACTACGCTTTACACCTGAACAATATGGAAATATTCCACAAGTAGGTGATATTTTCTTTGACAATACTATCGGCATCTGGGTTCGGATCCTAGAAATTCGTGAAGCCTTTTTTGTTGGCAAATCTTTACGAGTTAGATTTAAATTTACACCCATTAAAGAATGGTCGCGGGAAAAAATGGAGCGGGCGTTCAATGATGCGCGAGAACGACATATGAAATTGATCAAGGGTCCAGCGCTTCACAAATAAAAAACTTTCCACCGTCATCGCAGCACAATCTGCAAAAATGACAGTAGAAAGTTTTTTTATTTGTCGGCTCTTAATTGAGCAACTTGATCCTTATCAGGAGTTACAAACAACGTTTTTTGTCCTTCATAAATCACAAAGCCGGGTTTGGCACCATTTGGTTTATGAATATTTTTGACTGGGACATAGTCGACGGCCACATTAGCTGAAGCACGACCCTTTGAAAAATAAGCAGCTATTTGAGCAGCTTCTAGGAGGGTTTGCTCGCTTGGGGCTGAGTCATGGATAATGACATGGGAACCGGGAATATCTTTCACATGGAGCCAAATTTCGCTCTTCTTGGCAGTTTTTAAAGTTAAACGGTCATTTTGCAAATTATTTTTTCCGACTGAGATCAAGACACCATCGCTGCTAACAAAACTAGCAGGCTGACTCAGATTCTTTTGTCGTTTCTTTTTTTGGTTCTTCTTTTGCTGCTTTAAATAACCCTGTTCTTGTAATTCTACTTTAATCTCAGGCAAATCTCCCGGATCAGCTAATTCAATCGTTGCCTGTAATGATTCCAGGTAATTGATTTCTGCTTTGGTCCGCTTAATTTGTTCATTTAAATAAATTACAGCGTTTTTAAGCTTCTGATAGCGTTTAAAATACTTTTGCGCATTTTGAGAAGGACTGATTTGATTTGAGAGCGCGATCTTAACAGGTTTTTCATTATCATAGTAATTAGGGAGCGTAATTTCGGTCATGCCGCGTTCAACTTGATACAAGTAAGTCGTCAATAGTTCACCCTTAACTCGGAAAGTATTAGCATTAGCAGTTGCTTGCAATTCTTTTTCCTGCTTTTTTAATTTACGCCGATTTCTGCGCAAGTTATTGGTAACAACTTTAATTAACACAGAACCCTGTTGCTTAACACGGTCACGTTGCGCTTTATCCTGATAATAGCTATCTAAGAGTTCACTTAAAGTTGAGAATTCAGCTTGAATACCCATTTGGGCAGGAGTGAAGCTAAAAGCAAGTTGCTTGCCTTGCTGGATAATAACGGGCTGTGGATGAAGCGTTTGCTCTAAAAAGTCAGTCATCGTTGATTCAGGGGAGCTATCAGCTGCTGCATGTAACGTATCCGCTAACTGGAGACCTGAAAGGCGCGAAAATCCTTGATAAGTTGCACTGAGTTGTTCAGCGAGGACATCACGGTTAGGATAATTCTCCAGCAATTCAGCAATCTGGTGCTGCTGTTCAAATGGATCAAGTTTATCTTGTTTAGGCGGAGTCCGGTAAGTTGACCCAGGCAAGAGCGTCCGATAACGATCTTGCTGCATTGAGACGTGTTTAATTGCGTCTAACACTTTATTTTGATTGGAATCAATTAAAATTACGTTACTATGACGGCCCATAATTTCGACGCTCAACATTAAAGTTATTTGGTCGCCTAATTCATTTCTACGAGTAAAATTAAGATAAATTACCCGGTCATTTTGTAATTGCCAAATTTTTTCAATTTGTGCACCATCCAAATACTTACGCAGCATCATGGTAAAATTTGTCGGTGTTTGTGGATTTGCGTACGGAATTTTAGTGATTTGGATCCGCGCGTAATTAGGGTGAGCAGACAGTAAGAGGGGATAATTTTGCCGATTAGCACGAATCGTTAAAATTACCTCATTTGAATACGGCTGTGATATTTTCGCAACACGGCCACCAGTTAGCAGCGTTTGCAGTTCGTTAACCATGGCATGTGCAAATAAGCCATCAAAAGCCATCACCAACACTCCTTTGTTTTTCTAGATTTGTATCTTATCTATTTTAACCTTTATTTTAGGCAGGGGCAAAGTAATTTGCATGTTGTAACAATCAAACGCAAAGATTATGAACTTAGGGGGAATAAAACTTGTTTGTCATCGCTATTAGTTGTAATATACAATTAACATTAAAATTGGAGGCGAAATAGTGAAAGCGAGTTTAACAGTTTTACTAGAAGTGCAAAAAGATTATACGCAATTGTTAAAAAAACTGACCCGACAGCATACTTTAACAGTCGCTGAATGGCAACTGCTGCAAAATGTGGTTGACGGGCAAGATACCCAGGCCGAACTGGTCGCAACAACGCAGTTAGATGTTTCCACCTTAAGTCGGCAGCTTAGCCGCTTAGTTGAAAAGAAAATGTTGACGATCAAAAAATTAGGCGAAAAACCAACGACCCGGAAAAAGTACCTGTATCAGATCACCAGCCAAGGCCAAGCTGCCTTAGACGGGATGAATACTGACTTTCAAACAATGAACACTGAACTATTTTCGCAGTGGACAGAAGAAGAACAAAATTTACTCAAGATTTTGCTTAACCGGCTAAAAACTAGCTTTGACCGAATCGAAAACTAGCGAACATGCTTGGAGTATGGTAGCATTAAAAACGCAATTATTTTATTAATTATGTAAACAAAAGATCAAAGTAGGTGTACATTTATGAAAATAGCTGTTGTCACAGATAGCACGGCTTATCTTTCACCAAAACAAATAGAAAAATATAATATTCATATCGTTCCCATGCCAGTCATTATTGATGGCAAAACCTATCGTGAAGGTGTTGATCTCACAACTGATCAATTCTACGATAAATTACGGACGTCAGATTCATTTCCCAGTACTTCACAGCCAGCTGTGGGTGAATTAGTCCAGATGTATGAGAATTTAGGGGACCAGGGCTATGATGTCGTGATCAGTATCCATTTGGCTGCTACAATTTCTGGTTTTTATAATACATTACAAACTGTCGTAGCTCCACAGGTTAAAAACACCAAGGTGATTCCATTTGATTCAGAAATCACGGTGTTACTGATGGGTTATTTAGTAATTGAAGCTGCACGAATGGCACAACGCGGAGAAACTCCAGCGACAATTATTAGCCGTCTAGAACATTTACGTCAAACACAAGACGAATACTTCGTCGTTGATGATTTACAAAATCTGGTTCGCGGCGGACGGTTATCCAATGCAACAGCTTTTATTGGGAGTGTTCTTAAAATTAAGCCAATTCTAACGTTTGATGAAGAAACTGATCAAATCGTTGCATTTGATAAGGTTCGTTCCACTAAGAGAGCTCTTAAACGCGTTGAAAGCTTATTTGAGGAAAAACTAAAGAAGGTCGATTATCCAGTCAGGATGATTATTATTCAAGGTAATGATGAAGAAGCAGCTATAAACTGGCAGCAAAAATTAGCCAAACAATACCCTGACTTTACCATTGATATTAGTTATTTTGGCCCAGTCATTGGGACACATTTGGGTGAAAAAGCCTTAGCCTTAGCTTGGATGGAAGACATCGATAAGTAACTGAAAAAGGCTAGATCAGCAAGCAAAAAGGATTAAGGCTTTGACAGCTTAATTAAGTTTGGATTAAGAAGAACTATCTGCCTTTCATTTTGCAGATTTACTTGATTATAATAAGTTTATTGTCACTGTAAATTAGCAAAGGAAGGGATTAATTATGTTGAATCGCGGACTTAACGTTTCCACTGGTTTAGTTGGAATTGTTTATGTCTTGAGTGAGATCTTGTACCAGATCGTCGTCTGGTGTTTGATGAGTTTTAATAAAATGTCATACTTAACTGCCTTCAAATTTGCTGATCATCGGGGCTTCTTTTTTACGTTTATTCTTGGTTTAACTTGTGTTTTGTCCGTCATTAGTTTGATTGCACTGATCAGTAATTTAATTTTATTTACGCGAGCTGATTTTTTCTTACGGATCTTGTTAACGCTCAGTGCGTTCTTTTTACCGTACTTGCACGGACAACTCACCAGCAGTATCTTAAGTGAATTCTTGTTTGTTACTTTTTTCTTACTGTACTTAAATAAAATTAAGGGACGCAAACAAGACTTTAAACAGGCTGAGTTTAAGAATTATAAGCAATTATAAACTGTTAATTAAAGGAGAACTATGAAAACATTTAAATCAATCATGAGTTGGATCATGCCAATTGTTTTGGGGCTTTTGATCGCCGAACTAGTCAGAGTTTTCTTATTTACACCAGTTAAGGTCGACGGGTCGTCCATGTATCCCAACTTGCAGTCTAGTGAGTATGTAGCATTACTTAAGCAGGCCAAAATTAAGCGAGATTCGGTGGTTGTGTTCCATGCTTATGGAGTTGATCACCAGAACTTAACGCTAGATAAAGATACCAAATATGTCAAAAGAGTCATTGCTTTGCCGGGTGATCGAGTAGAATATAAAAACAACGGTGATTTATACGTTAACGGCAAATTCCAATCGCAAAGTTATATTACTAAAGCTCAGCAAAAGCAAGGAACGCTTGAATTAGCAAGTAGTTTAAACGCTGCACCAGCGGTTCATTTAGGGACAGGTCAGAGTTTTAAAGTTCCTGCCGGCAAATATTTTATGTTGGGTGATAATCGGGCCGAGTCAAATGATAGCCGTTATTATGGCTTTGTACCACGAGGAAAGATTTTAGGTGTAGTTAAAGTTGCTGTGTGGAACAATAAACGAAATGCAATCAATTCATTTGCAACTAACTAAGTTCAAATAACTAACAAAAGGTCGATGATTTCTGATCGGCTTTTTTGTTTGGAAAAAATTTTGGAAAAATATTTTGGAATGAAGTAACAACAGAGCTATTAATAATTTTAAAATAGTGTAATAAAAGTAATGTAATTAAGTTTCACGCTAAAATAAATATCTTGGGGGCTGCTGGGGCGGTTTTAATTTATAACCCTACTTTCGATAATGTATATTATGTAAACTAGAATGAAGAAAAAATCATCAGGGACCCCCCTCAGATTTGCTGTTAATCTCTGGCTCATTATTATTAAAACAGTGTTTTTAAGCTGTAAAACAGGAATTAAACGTTCAAATAGTTGGCAAAATAAAAAAATAAACAAAAAAGTTAAAAATAATTTGTCCAAGCAGCAAAATTTAGTTTAAAAAAATTGCGCGTCAGCCATAAAATTTGCTAAGCTAACTAATTTTTTGCCTTAAATTCAGTATTTTAACCATTTTTTGTCAAATTTAGCTCATAATAACGTATTTTGAGCAATTTGAAACTTGACGGATGATTTAAGATGACTCAAAGCAATTTTTGCTGGCCGTTTCACTGATTTAACGCCAATTAGCGTAATATGCCAACGCTTATCGTTAAAATCACTAATGAATGCTATTAAAACGGTACTTTAAGCTACTTTAATCACTAAATGGTAAAAGTACCTGTAGTTTGGCTCAAAAGTTCGTCAGCAGTCATAATTAACGCTTTTTAAGGTCAAGTAACTTAATTACAAGTAATCGTTGCTAATAAAGACTTGAATTTTGGGCTTGAGCCTTAATATAATCGATTGCGACCACCAAAGCTACGATCAGTTGTTCGTGTGCTTGATCTTGTGCGGCTTGTTGGGACATGGAAATTTCATAAGTGTCACCCCAAGAAAGCCATTGTTTATGAATTGACGCAATTTCGACATTATGCTCTAAAATGGTAAAATTCATCGCAAAAATATCGCCTTCGACCGTAATACTTTGGGGACTAAAAGTATAATGCGGTTTGAGGATAGAAAAATCTTTCTTAATTTCAACGGTTAGTTGGTCATTAGTTTCTACGATAAATTTTGGTAAAAAAGCCAGGATCTTTTTAGTGATCGTTGCAACAGTTTGCTGCAATCGATCTTTAAGTTCAAATGTTTTTGGCGCACTGAATAAACTGCCCTGAACATAATAGTGGACATTTTGTTCGTCGTCTGTGATCGTGAACTTCTCGCCGGCACTAAATATTTTTTGCTTAACATATAAATTTTTCATCAACTTGCCCTCTTTTTTGAAAATAAATTGTTGTCTTCAGTTTAACATGTTTGGCTGCTGAAATACATTTAAAATAAAATTGTGGTATACAAAAAGGCTGAATCACAACGATCCAGCCTTTTTATGTGTCATACTATTCTTCTTTTTGTTCAGGCAGTTTAACTTCCAGCCAGATTGGTTCGCCCTGTGATTCGCTATCTAAAATAAAGGAACCATTTGAGTAACGGTCGTTAACTGGATGGTCAAACGGATCTACAACGACCCTTTCATTATGGCTAGTTGTAATATACAATTCACAATTTGCTGGTAACAATGCTGCTAATTGAACGCGATGCGGAGCCTTTTTTAATTCACGCAGAATTTGTACTCCTCGTCGTGCTCGAGTAGTTTCTGGGACAGCATTCGCCTTCATGCGCTTGAATGAACCGCGCTGAGTGATAATTGCGAGGTCATCAGTCTCATGCACTAACATAACACTTGTTAAGTAGTCATCACGCAAGTCCATGTTCTTCACACCTGCTGCTTTAGCGCCGCTGGTAGGAACATCGGCTAATGAATAACGCAGACCATAACCACTATAAGAGGTACAGAAGACTTGTAAGTCAGTGTCTTCTTGTGCCTGATAGTCAATTAAGATGAGCTCATCCGAAGTAGTTTTTAACTTCATGAAGACGCTGGCTCGTGACTTATAGGTCCGACCTGGTTTCAAATCAGCTAATTCAGTTTGTTTGATAAAGCCCTCTTTTGTGGCAAAAACAAACTTACCGCCCTGCTTTAAATCTTTAAAGCAGTAGGCTTGCAGTACGTATTCGTCGTTTGCTAAGCCGACTGTTTGCGACAGATGTTCACCAGTATCTTTCCAGCGTGTTTCCGTTACATCATGGACCGGCCGATAAATCATATTACCTTTATTAGTAAAGATAAAGAGATGGTCTAAGGTATTCACTGTGGCAGTGTAAATCACTTGATCTTCATCTTTAAGTCCGTTTTCATCTGGACCAGAGGCTTTGAATGAACGCAGAGATGAACGTTTAACATAGCCATCATGTGAGACCAGTACTTTAACATCTTCTGCTGCAACCATAACTTCAGTTTCAATTTTAATTTCTGAAATTTTATCCTGAATTTCGGTTAAGCGTGGTGTCGCATATTTTTTATTGACAGCTTTTAATTCTTTTTTAATGACTTTGTCTAACTCTTTAGGATCAGCCAAGATTTTTTGCAACTGTTGAATTTTTTTAGCTAATTCTGCAGCTTCAGTTTCTAAAGCAGTCACATCGGTATTAGTTAACCGGTATAATTGTAAAGAAACGATTGCTTCGGCTTGCTTTTCACTAAAATCATAAGCTGTGATCAAATTCTGCTTAGCGTCTCGTTTATTCTTAGATGAACGGATCGTGTGGATCACTTCATCTAGGATTGAAAGAGCTTTGATCAGCCCTGCCACAATATGCTCACGTTCTTGCGCTTTGTTAAGGTCAAATTGGGTTCGTTTAGTTGTAACATCGCGTTGATGCTCGATATAAGCGGCTAAGATCGTTTTTAAGCCGACATGTTCAGGCCGTTTGTGGTTAATAGCCACCATATTAAAGTTATAAGAGACCTGCAAATCAGTATTCTTAAATAAATAATTTAAGATCCCAGTTGCGTTGGCATTTTTCTTCAATTCAACGACGATCCGTAAACCTTCTCGGTCAGTCTCATCGCGAACTTCTGCGATACCTTCCACTTTTTTAAGTAAGCGTAATTCATCAATTCTCTTGACTAACAGGGCTTTATTAACTTCATAGGGAATTTCCGTGATGACGATCTGTTGTTTGCCGCCACGTAATTCCTCAATGCTGGTTCTTGAACGTAGTATCGATTTACCCCGACCTGTCTCATAGGCCTTCTTAATGCCGTCTTTTCCTTGTAAAATCCCACCAGTTGGAAAATCTGGTCCTTTCACAAATTGCATTAAGTCAGCTAATGAAGCCTGCGGGTGGTCAAGCAAGTAGACCGCCGCTTCAATTGTTTCACCCAAATTATGAGTAGGAATTGTAGTTGCGTATCCGGCTGAGATCCCAGTTGCACCATTAACTAACAGGTTAGGAAAACGGGCGGGCAACACTGTTGGTTCATATTCAGTATCATCAAAGTTTAACACCATTTCTACGGTGTTTTTATCGATATCTCGTAACATATCACCGGCAATTTCAGAGATTCGCGCTTCAGTATACCGCATCGCAGCTGGCGGATCTCCATCCATCGAGCCGTTATTTCCGTGCATTTCAATTAAAGGCTGGCGTAACTTCCAGTCTTGACTCAAACGAACCATCGCTTCATAAATCGATGAGTCTCCATGCGGATGAAAGTTACCCATCACGTTTCCGACTGATTTCGCCGATTTTCTAAAGGCCTTATCAAAGGTATTGCCATCTTGATTCATTGCGAATAAAATGCGCCGTTGAACTGGCTTTAGTCCGTCACGAATATCTGGCAGTGCTCGTTCTTGGATAATATATTTTGAGTATCGTCCAAACCGCTCACTCATTACCGCTTCAAGTGAGAGTTCTTGGATGTTATTGTGTTGTTTAGTATCTGTCACTGACTCTCACCTCACTTCTTGCTATTCTTGGACTGTGCTAATTTCTGATCAAACAAGTTTTCATGCTGCTCAGAAACCTGAGTTGGATCGCCATGTGCTCCCTCAACTGCGACAGTATCCAATAAGCTTCCGTCTTCTTCCAAAGAGAATTTAACATTTTTTTCGATCCATTTTCGTCGTGGTTCAACTTTGTCACCCATCAATGTCGTGACCCGTTTTTCGGCTAAGGCATTATCATCGATTTTGACCCGGACTAAGGTTCGTGTTTCTGGATTCATTGTTGTTTCCCATAACTGGTCAGCGTTCATTTCACCCAGACCTTTAAAGCGTTGCAATAGGTAACCTTTACCCATTTCTTTGCTGACCTGGTCAAGTTCTTCATCTGTCCATGCGTAGCGAATCTTGTCCTTTTTTTGGACCTTCTTTTGTAGTTTGTACAAAGGCGGCAAAGCGATGTAAACTCGTCCAGCATCGATCATTGGACGCATGTACTTATAAAAGAATGTTAGCAATAGGATCTGGATGTGTGCTCCGTCGGTATCGGCATCGGTCATGATCACGATTTTGTCATAATTAGCGTCTTCGATGTTAAACTCAGCACCAACGCCAGCACCAATGGTATAAATCATGGTATTGATCTCTTCATTTTTAACGATATCTTGCAGCTTGGCCCGTTCCGTGTTTAAAACTTTTCCACGTAAAGGTAAAATTGCTTGGAACTTCCGGTCGCGTCCTTGCTTGGCGGAGCCGCCAGCGGAATCCCCTTCGACTAAGAAGAGTTCATTTTTCTTAGCGTTTTTAGATTGAGCCGGAGTTAGTTTACCAGAAAGCAGTTGTTCCTTTTTCCGGCGTTTTTTACCATTGCGGCTTTCATCTCTGGCTTTCCGTGCTGCCTCACGAGCTTCTCTGGCCCGTAATGATTTGCGCACTAGGTTTTGGGCAAATTCCCCATTTTCCATTAAATAGTAATTTAGTTGTTCTGCTAAAACACCATCGACAATTGTTCGAGCTTCCGGCGTCCCCAATTTTTCTTTGGTTTGTCCTTCGAATTGCAGCATTTCTTCTGGAACACGGACCGAAATGACTGCTGATAATCCTTCACGAACGTCGCTGCCTTCCATATTTTTATCTTTTTCTTTTAACAAACCAACACTGCGTGCATAGTCGTTAAAAGCTTTGGTCCAGGCTGAACGCATTCCGGCTTCATGGGTCCCGCCATCCTTAGTTCGCACGTTATTGACAAAGGACAACAAGTTTTCGGAGTAACCATCATTATATTGAGCAGCTACTTCGACTTCCATCCCTTGTTTGGAACCGTCAAAGTACATCACATCGCCAATCGTATCTTTGTCTTCATTGAGATAGGTCACAAATTCTTTAATACCTTCTTCATATAAAAAGATATCTTGGTGATCTGTGCGCTCATCAGTCAATGTGATCTGAACACCCTTCAATAGGTAGGCAGATTCACGTAACCGTTCGGCTAAAACGTCATAATGGTAATGGGTCGTCGAAAAAATGCTCGGATCCGGTTTAAAAGTCACTTTGGTTCCACTAGGACGTTTGGTCTTACCTAGTTTCTTAAGGGTTCCCACTGGTTGACCGCCATTTTGGAAATCTTCTTCGTATTCGACCCCATCACGAACAGTATTGACAGTTAAGCTAGACGATAAGGCATTAACGACTGATGCACCAACCCCATGCAGACCACCAGAAGTCTTATAACCGCCTTGGCCGAACTTTCCGCCGGCATGCAAGACGGTAAAAATAACTTCCACGGTGGGGATGCCGGTAGAGTGCATCCCCACCGGCATTCCACGACCATAATCACAGACAGTGATCGAGTCATCGGCATGGATCGTCACATCGATCTTTTTGCCATAGCCAGAGAGTGCTTCATCGACGGCATTGTCGACAATTTCATAAACTAGGTGATGTAATCCGTGTGTATCAGTTGATCCAATGTACATTCCGGGACGCTTACGTACTGCTTCTAGTCCCTTCAGGATCTGGATCGAATCATCATTATATTTAGGTTTTGTCATTGAATTTTCAAATCCCTTCACGCTTAAAAAGTCGGTTCATTCTTAAAAATGTTCCGACAGACTTTTTATATCATAACCCATTTATAGCTGCACTGTAAAGTCATCCCTCTGCCAATCAACTAGCCGGTAATGCACTATGACCGACAAATTTACTAGCATTTCACGTAGAATTAAATTGCCCCTAACTCAATAAACTGCTAGAATTAAAAGGCAAGAGAAAGGAGGCCAAACTGTGGATTTAAATATTATTTGGATGCTTCTAATTGGTTACCTGCTAGGTTCGATCCCATCCGGTGTCTGGATCGGGAAAATCTTCTTTAATAAAGATATCCGTAATTTTGGTAGTGGTAATATGGGGACTACCAACACTTTCCGTGTTCTTGGTAAAAAAGCTGGGATCGTTGTGCTGTTACTAGACATGTTAAAAGGTTCAGCAGCTGCTTTATTACCCTTAATGTTTCATTCAAACGCGAATGCCTTATTAATTGGACTTTCAGCTATCTTTGGGCATGCTTTCCCATTATTTGCTCATTTTAAAGGTGGCAAAACTGTCGCAACTAGTGTCGGGGTCTTAATGATTTATAACTGGCAATTTTTCTTATTAGCCTGGGCAATCTTTTTGATCACCATGTACGTAACTAGTATGGTCAGTGTGGCTAGTATGATCGGTTTCACCCTGATCACGATCAGCTCTTTGTTCTACCACGATTGGGTCTTAACAGTAGTGGCATTAGTCCTAACCATTTTTGTGTATGTCAGACATTGGAGCAACCTCGGTCGAATCGCACGAGGCGAAGAAAATATGGTTCCATTTGGCTTCGGTTATCGTCGCCGGCAGAAAAAGAATCACTAAGCATCACTTAATTATGAACTAAAAAATAAGCTGTTGTTTCCCAGCCAGTTAATGTGGCGGAAACAGCCAGCTTATTTTTTTATCTTTTAAAAGACTGTAACAGAAAAGCCAGCCTGGAACTCCTGCTTAGGTGCTAACTGATTGATCGCAAATTTATGGGTCAAGTCGCCATCAGCATCTTGAGGATCGGCTAAGCCCCACCATGGTTCAATGCAGACAAACTGACCATCAGCCGGATATGAAGACCAAAGACCGACGTACTTAGCGTCCTTAGTATTGATCTTGACCCCGTGTTGTTGAGCTTGATCTTGTAAGGTAATGATTGTTTTTTCTTGTTCCAAATTATAGATCAACGCGTCATCTTTAAACAATTCCCGGCTAACAGCCAAATGAGCTTCATCTACCGCATATTCAGCTTGAGGATCAGTTAAACTATTTGCTAATGGAACACGTTTCCGACTCTTAGCCGGAGCAAAATCGATCTCATAATCAGTATATGCTTCACCAGGAACCAATGGAGCCCGGAAAGCCGGGTGAGCACCGATTGCAAAATATAAGTCGCTGTCTTCTGCTGGATTATAAACCGAGTAATCTAAGCTTAATTCAGACGCCGTTAAAGTATAGGTCAAGCGTAGTCTGAAGTCGAAAGGATACTTGGCTTTGGTTGCTTCATTTTGAGTAAGCTCAAACACTGCGCGAGAACCATCATTTTCAATCACAGTGAAATCTTGGTCCCGGGCAAAACCATGTTGAGTCATCTGGTATTCTTGCCCGGCAAAATGATAGGAATCATTCTTCAACTTACCTTCAATTGGAAATAAAACTGGTGAGTGGCGCCCCCAATATTTAGAATCGCCAGACCACATGTAATCAATGCCGCTGTCTTTAGCGACTAAACTGCTTAATTCTGCTCCGTGTTCATTGATCACTGCACGAACTTGTTTGTTTTCAATGATAACCGCCATGATAGTTCCCCCGTTTTTTTCTTGTCTGAGTTTACAAAATATAGTGTGCTAAATCTTTATCAGCTGCAATTTTACCAATTTTTTCTTCGACATAAGCTTCGGTGATCGTAATCTCACCCATTTGCATGTCTGGGCCTTCATATAATAAATCTTGGAGCAAACGTTCTAAGATCGTGTGTAAACGACGGGCACCGATATTGTCGGTATCACGGTTGACTGCAAACGCAATTTCCGCGATTTTATGGATTGCTTCGATAGTGAAAGTGACCGAGATATTGTCAGTCTGGATCAAGGCAATATATTGTTTGATCAAGGCGTTAGTTGGTTCGGTTAAAATCTTGACAAAATCATCCGCACTGAGATCATCTAGTTCGACCCGAATTGGAAAACGGCCTTGTAATTCAGCAATCAGATCCGATGGCTTGCTTTCATGGAATGCTCCAGAAGCAATAAACAAGATATGATCAGTGTTAACTTGACCGTATTTAGTCTTGATCGCAGACCCTTCGACGATTGGCAAAATATCGCGTTGGACCCCTTCACGGGAAACCTCACCGGAATTTTGTTTTGACTGGGAGGTAATTTTGTCAATTTCATCGATAAAAATGATCCCAGTATTTTCTGCACGGTGAATGGCAGCTTCGGCTAAGTCAGCGGTATTTACTAATTTTTGAGATTCTTCTTGAACTAGTACTTCACGCGCATCGCGGACAGCCATCGTGCGTTCGACCTTCTTTTTAGGCGCTAAAGCATTCAAAGCTTCACCCAAGTCGATCCCCATTTGGTTTAACATGTCGGATGAACCGGGGTTCTTGCGGCTAGGGTCGTCAACTTTAATGGTCACTTCATGATTTTCCATCTGACCCCGACGCAGTTTTTCGCTGACTGCTAAACGCTCATTGCGAATTGCATCCGTGACTTCCCCGTTTCCATCATCTTCATCTTTGTGCCCATTAGCAGGAAGATGTCCATTTTGGAGATCTCTCATCATTTGCATAAAGTTTTCTTCTTGTTCTTGGTCAGATCTTTGCTTAGCTGGGACTAAGAGCTTCACCAAGCGTTTGTCAGCGTTAGCGACTGCTTCACTGCGAACTTCGCTAAATAAGCGTTCCTGTTCCATTTGATAAGCAGATTCTACCAGATCACGGACCATCGATTCCACATCGCGGCCGACATAACCGACTTCGGTAAACTTGGTAGCTTCAACTTTAACAAATGGTGCATGTACGATTTTCGCTAACCGACGGGCAATTTCCGTTTTACCGACCCCAGTTGGTCCGATCATTAGCAAGTTTTTTGGCGTGACTTCTTCTTGCATGTCTGCCGGTAGCTTCATTCTGCGGTAACGATTTCGTAATGCGACGGCAATTGCCTTTTTTGCTGCGTCTTGGCCGATCACATATGCATCAAGTTCCTTGACGATTTGTTTTGGTGTTTTATCCATTGCATCCATCTTTTAGACGGTCAAGGCTTCAAACCTTGACCTGTCCTCCCTTCATTGGTCAGTTGCTTAAAGTTTTTTTCCTAAAGTTTCTGTGATCACATTATGGTTGGTGAAAATATCGATGTCGCCAGCGATTTCTAGTGCCGCCTGGGCGATTTCGGTCGCTGACATTTCAGGAGCGTGTTTGACTAACGCCACCGCGGCTGCTTGCGCGTAATTACCACCAGAACCAATGGCTAAGACATCTTCATCCGGTTCGATCACCTCACCAGAACCTGAAACTAACAACAGGTTGTCTTGATCCATCACGATCAATAAGGCTTCCAGTTTTTGTAATTGCTGGTCACCGCGCCATTCCTGGGCTAGTTCAACGGCGGCCCGTTGCAGATTGCCGCTATACTGATTTAATTTTTTATCAAAACGATCTTCTAAGTTAAAGGCATCCGAAACCGTACCGGCAAAACCGACGGCAACTTTCCCATCATAGATCTTATGAATCTTGTGGGCCGTACCTTTCATGATGACTTTTTCGCCCATGGTAACCTGACCGTCGCCAGCCATGGCAGTTTGTCCGTGGTGTCGGACTGCACAAATTGTTGTCATTATTGTTTTCCTCCTCAAAGATTAGGTTGAATTATTTAAGCACGCGGGAAAAATTTCCGGTAGTTTTTTTGGAGATTTTCCGTGGTGACATGCGTATAGATTTGCGTGGTCGATAAGCTGCTGTGTCCAAGCAATTCTTGCACGGCCCGTAAATCTGCCCCATTGCTCATTAAATGTGTTGCAAAAGTATGACGTAATTCATGGGGATGAATTGTTGTGTGTAAGGTACTTTTTTTCATGATCTGTTTTAAAATATAAGTGACACCTGCTGCGGTTAGCGGATCCCCATAATGATTAACAAAGACAAAGTCATGTTCTTTGTGGTATTTTTCCATTAACGGTGCTCTAGCCTGCAAAAAGTACTTCTTTAAAGCTCGTTCACAGTATTTTCCAAAGGGGACGTAACGATCTTTACCGCCCTTACCATGTAATAACATGGCATGGTTATCAAAGTCAACGACAGGCATCGTTAAGCCAGTACATTCCGAAACCCGCATCCCAGTGGCATATAATGTCTCTAGTAAGGCATTATTCCGCAGATCTATGGGAGTGTCGCCTTGTGTCGCAGCAAATAAGGCATCCATTTCCTTTTCATAAAAAAAGTGCGGTAAGGCCCGTGAATGGCGTTTAAGCTGCACATACATAAAAGGATTACTGTCGACTTTACCATTTTTTAATAAGAAACGGTAAAAGGAACGTAAACCGGAGATCATCCGAGAAACACTGTTTTCTCGGTAATTTTTTTCGTATAAATAACTCATATAAACGTGGACGTCTTTTTCTGTGACTGCTGCAAAAGAAGTGGCCCCGCCATTTTCTGCCAAGAATTGGCAAAAGTCTCGAATGTCATCGCGATAGGCCTTCACGGTTTCGCTAGAATATTGGCGTTCGTAGTTTAAGTAATCTTGATATTCTATGAGCCATTCTTTTTCCAAACTGTCGCCTCCTCAAAATACAAGTTAACTGTATTTTCCTATAATGGTCAAAATTAGTCAAGGAAACTCCGGCGGTTTTGCAATTTTCTTAATTTTTTCACAAACTACGGCTGGCTGGAGCACTTTACTAGCACGATGCTAACTTTAATTTAAAAAAATTCGGCTCAATCTTTTGTGATGCTTTAAACTTGCTATCCAAAAACCGCTTTACTCTTGCTGCCTCTGAGTAAATCGGCTGATATAAACGAAATTAAACTACCAGTGCAACTGAACTGGATACTAAAACTCTTGCTTGCTTTTTGCTGACCATGACTATGGCTCAGATCAAGCGGAAAGATACAAAGACCATTGAGCTGAGGTGAAGCTGATAAAAAAGCTAAAAAAATAACCGTCCTTTAGTCTAGTACAAACTGCGGGACGGTTAATTTTTTTTTGACTTGTTATTTTATTTTTGTAATGCTTCTTCGTAATCGCCATTCGGGCACTTAACTTGGGCACCTTTTTTGGACTTCTTATAAACTAAGAAGTGGTCACACTTCGGACAATTCCGTCCGACTGGTTGGTCCCAAGAAATAAAGTCACAGTCTGGATAACGGTCGCAACCGTAAAATAATCGGTTCTTCTTTGATTTACGTTCAACGATCTCACCTTTTTGACATTGTGGGCAAGTGACTCCAATCTTTTTAACGATAGCCTTAGTGTTTCGACAATCTGGAAAACGACTGCAGGCGTAAAATTTACCGTAGCGTCCGAGTTTGATCAACATTGGTGCTCCGCAGACCTCACAGTTGAAGCCGGCTGGTTCGTCTTTGATCTTAACTTTTTCCAACTTTTGTTCTGCACTTTCAACTTCTTTTGCAAACGGCCGGTAGAATTGGTCGATCACTTGGACCCATTGTTGCTTCCCCTCTTCGATCGCATCCAACTCATCTTCCAGGTTGGCGGTAAAGGTCACGTCTAAGATATCTGGGAAGCATTGGGTGATCATCGAATTTACGATTTCCCCGAGCTCAGTCGGTAAAAACTTCCGGGCACTTAACTTAACATAGTACCTTTTTTGAATCGTATTTAACGTTGGTGCATAAGTTGATGGTCGACCCACACCATTTTCTTCGAGTGTTTTGATCAAAGTCGCTTCAGTATAGCGAGCTGGCGGCAGAGTGAAATGCTGGCTCGGATCAGTGGCAGCTAAAGTCACTTCATCACCTTCAGCGATTTCTGGTAACAAATTATCTTTACGTTTCGAGTCGGTATATACCTTGGTATAACCAGGAAACTTCATTTTTGAACCGTTCGCTCTGAAAGTAGCTCCATTTTGAACGAGGTCAGCCCGTACGGTATCAACAATGGCTGGTGTCATTTGACTGGCAACAAAGCGTGACCAAACTAGAGAATATAACTTCATCTGGTCTTTACTCAAATACTTTTCCAATGACGCTGGTGTCCGGTTAACAGACGATGGTCGAATCGCTTCATGGGCATCCTGAGCATTTTCGGCTAATTTACCAGCACGTGGTTTAGTCGCAGCATATTCAGCTCCGTAGGTTTCACTAATAAAACTGGCAGCCTCGTGTTTAGCAATGGTAGAGATCCGTGTCGAATCCGTCCGCATGTAGGTGATCAAACCCACGGCACCGCCTCGACCAATGTTGATTCCTTCATACAGCTGTTGAGCAACCATCATTGTCTTTTGAGTTCTAAACTTTAAGGCGTTATTGGCTGTTTGCTGCATGGTTGAGGTAGTAAATGGTAAAGCCGGGAAACGTTTGCGTTCCTTTTTTACCACTTTTTTTGCAGTAAACGGAGCCTGTTTATCAATTTGTTTGAGGACTTCTTGAACCGCGTCATTGTTTGGCAAAGCTGTTTTTTTACCAGCTAGGCCATAAAAGGCAGCATCGAATTTACTGCGCCCTTTTTTAAACTTAGCATCAATGTTCCAGTATTCTTCTGGTTCAAATGCTTTGATCTCATTTTCACGCGAAATGATCAAGTTTAACGCGATCGACTGAACTCGGCCGGCTGACAAGCCTTTTTTAACTTTCGACCATAATAAAGGTGAAATTGAGTAACCCACTAAGCGGTCTAAAATACGGCGCGCCTGTTGGGCATCAACTAGATCCATATCGATCGAACGCGGATTTTTAAAGGCGTTTTTAACGGCCTCTTTCGTAATTTCGTTGAAAACGACCCGGTTTTTATCTTGTGGATCCAAACCTAATAAATAAGACAAATGCCAAGCAATTGCTTCTCCCTCACGATCCGGATCGGCTGCGAGATAAACATGTTTGGCTTTTTTAGCTTCTTTGCGAAGTTCCTTGATTACGTCGCCCTTACCCCGAATGGAGATATAGTGCGGTTCGTAATCATTCTCAACGTCAATACCCATCTTACTTTTGGGCAAATCACGAATGTGACCTAAACTGGCCATCACCTTATAGCGTGAACCTAAATATTTTTCAATAGTTTTAGCTTTAGAAGGTGATTCAACGATCACTAAATTTTTTTTAACTTTTCGTGTTGTTTTTTTCTTTTTTGTTTTGGCTTTTGGCTGTGTGGATGTCGGCAAAACGTCCCACTCCTTTATCTAAATTGAATTTTAACGATTATTTTTTACTGGGTAATTTAACTATTCGAAATCGATAACCATGTTATGCCTTTCCAGAACGCTTTGTCAAGGGATTTAAAAAATCTTCAAGAATATCTTGGCTGGATAAGACCGGTTTTGCCCCCGCCTGGATCAGTTCATTACAGCCGACAGACGCGGGACTATCGATCCGTCCGGGAACGGCCAAAACATTGCGATTTTCTTGTAAGGCCAGGTTGGCTGAAATCAAGCTGCCGCTGTGATGTTTGGCTTCAACCACCAAGAGACTGCGGCATAAACCGGCAATGATCCGGTTGCGAGCAGGAAAATGATAGGGTAAAGGTTGTTGGCCTAATGGATATTCGGTTAGCAGCAGCCCCTTTTGAGCAATCAATTCCTGTAGTTTTTGATTGGTGCGCGGATAAGCTAGATCAAGCCCGGTTCCGATCACCGCGATAGTTGGTGCATGATGGCTGAGCGCAATTTTATGAGCTAAGCTATCGCTGCCTGCAGCTGCACCGCTAACGATGGGGATTTGCTGGGCACACACCTCACCTAATAAGCCGGGCAAGAATGCATTGACATAAGAGGTCATTTTTCGCGCCCCCACGACTGCTAAACTAGCCGGCTTTAATAAGTTTAATTGTCCACGATAAAATAATACCAGCGGAGGCTGATAAATTTCTCGTAACTGTGGTGGATACTGGTCATCAAGAATGGTTAGGATCCCCGTTTGTCGGCGATTGGCCTCCATTTGTTGGGAAACCTTCTCAGAGTGAAAATCATGTAAAAACTTCCGTAAATTACTGCGTGTCCCACTAAAGAGTTGGGCTAATTCCGCTGCATGCGGGGCACGCTGATAAATTTTTAGAAATTGATAGAGCCGATTTTCTCCGGCCATTCCCACCCCTGTGCATAAGTGTACTCGTAATAAAAATGATCGTTGATCCATTAACATCGCCGCCTTTTTTGCCTTTATCTTAGAAGATACGCAAAAAAAGCCGATTTTAGTTTTTTAAATAAGATTTTATTGGTTCAAAACTGCGCCGATGGAGGGGCGTAATGCCAAATTGTTCAATGCCAAACAAATGTTCCTTGGTGCCATAACCAGCATTTTTTTCAAAGCCATACCCCGGATAATCCTTGGCATAGTCTGCCATTAGCTGATCTCGGGTTGTTTTTGCAATAATACTAGCTGCACCGATCGAAACGGAACGTGCATCACCTTTGATCAATTTTTTCTGAGAAATTTTAGTATCTAATTCCATCGCATCGATCAGTAATTGATCTGGCAGTAGACCAAGGTCGTTCACAGCACTACTCATCGCCTGGCGAGCAGCTTCATAAATATTGATCGTATCAATTGTCTGGTTATCCACGACCCCGATCCCAACAGCAACAGCCTGCTCTAAAATCAAAGGCGCCAAGTGCTCCCTTTTCTTTAAACTAAGCTGTTTTGAATCGTTAACTTCATATAAATTAAAGTCATGCGGCAAAATGACGGCAGCTGCCACTACCGGTCCCGCTAAAGGTCCGCGGCCAACTTCATCAATACCTGCCACCAATGGCCGACCTTGAGCCCAGGCTTCTTTTTCAAAACCCAAACGCCTTACAAAGTCTGCTTGAGCTTGCGCCACTTTAGTTTGACGTTTCTGAAAACTATGGACTAACTGTTGGACCCCCCGGCGTTGATCAGTCGCTAGCTCGTTAGCAAAATCTGCGGCTTGGGTGAGGGAGTTTTGTTCCAGCTGTGCTAGTCTTTTTTTTAGTTCAGCAATACTTAATTGCGTTATATTTTCCTTAGCCATGCGGCGTGACTTCACTTTTAGGAGTTTGGATCGTCTGAGGCACAGGATCTAAGGTATACCGCCCTAATTTTTCTTTGCGAATATCTTGGATCAACCGTTGGCTTCCACGGTCATAATCATCCCGAAAACCTGCATTTTTGGTCAACGCTAACAAGGTTTGTACATCCGTATCTGCCATTTCAGCTGCGGTTAAGCGGTAACGCTCTTGCAGTTTTTCTGGTGCATGGGCTTTAAAAAACTCGATGGCATATAGGGCAATATCATCGTCATGAAAGAGTTGGTCTTTAATGGCCCCGGTCAACGCTAATTTTTTGCCGACTAACGGATCTTCAAACTTAGGCCATAAGATTCCGGGAGTATCCAATAATTGCAGATTTTTACCGGCTTTTAGCCACTGCTGACTCTTAGTCACCCCGGGCTTATCCCCGACAATAGCGACGTTCTTTTTCACCATATGGTTTAAGAGCGTTGACTTGCCGACATTAGGGATCCCGATACACATCGCACTGACTTTCTGGGAAATGATCCCTTTTTCTTTTCTTTTAGCTAATTTGTCGGCCAAAACTGTCGAAATCTTTTGTTCGATCACTTTCAGCGACCCATTGACACTGTTGACCGCTACGGCTGGCTGACCTGTACTTTCGTAATAGTTAAGCCAACGGTTGGTTTCTTTAGCGTCAGCCAGGTCCATTTTAGTTAAGATAATAATTGACGGTTTATTTTCTAAGATATTTACTAATTCCGGGTTCCGTGATGATTCCGGTAAACGTGCATCGACCAGTTCTAACACAATGTCGACTGTTTTTAAATTTTCTTTGGCCTGGCGCAAAGCCTTTGCCATATGGCCAGGGTACCATTGAATAGTTGCCATACTGTTCCTCCTTGTAAAGTGCTAGTTAAACGGCTAGCACAAAGCTTTCATGGTGTATTATACACGGCTCGAACTATGAAACCAAATTGCGGGTGAGCTTTGGTCGCGAATAACACCTCGGTTTAACACAGAAAAACACCCCTTTTAAACCTCAGAAAAACTCAAAGTTTAAAGGAGTGTTCGCTTGATTGTATAAAAAATTGGTTAACGGACTGCTTTAATTGCCGCCTGATATGCACGGTCTGAATGCTCTAAATAGTTGCCAACTGCAGTTTGTAAACTGTTGATCGTTTGAGCATCGGCAACTCCTGAGGCAGGCAAATGCTGGTCAGTCTGGAATTTTTGCAGCGCTGTTTTGGTTTGACTACTAAAGTAGCCGTCAGTTCTTCCAGGCTGATAGCCGAGAGCTTGCAAGAATTTTTGCAAACTGGCGATTGGTTTAGCAACTTCATTTTCATGATAAGCTTTTTTAGTGTCGATCATTGCTTGATAAGCGATGGCTGGATAATCAGCCTTGACCGTTGGCTGCAAGCCTTTTTCATGAATCCACGTACCGTCAGGTGTTAACCACTTCGCAATGGTTAACTTCAATTCAGTCTTATCATTAAATGGCATTGCATTTTGGACCGTTCCCTTGCCAAAGGACTTCGTACCGATCAGTTTGATCCCAGCTGATTGGTGTAGAGCAGCTGAGAAAATTTCTGCCGCACTAGCTGAGCCGCCGTTTATTAATACGACGGTTTTTTCATGAACTTTGAACCCATCATCGTATTTTTTGCCAGCTTTGTAAACTTCTGGTCGACCGTTTTTTTGCTGGACTTGCATAATTGTTTTTCCGTCTTTCAAAAACATGGAAGACATTTTCAAAGCCTGGTCCATTAGGCCGCCTGGATTATTACGCATGTCGATCACAAAGGATGTCGCACCTTTTTTCCGTAAGCTTTGAATCGTTTGTTTCATTTCTTTGGCAGTACTTTCAGAAAAAGTAGTGACTTGCAGATAACCGACATGTTTGTCTTTAGCATCAAGTCGGCCAGCAACTGTTTTCACTGGGATTTTAGCCCGTTTAAAAGATTTTTCAAAAGTGGTATTACCACGCTTAATGGATAGTTTAACGGTGGTCCCTTTTTTACCTCTAATTAAGGAGACTGCTTTGTTTAAAGAGTAACCTTCTAAGGATTTCCCATCGATTTTTAAAATGATATCCTTGGCCTTTAAACCGCCTTTTTCTGCCGGAGTACCAGCAATTGGGGCTACAATTTGGATTTGTTGTCCATCCTTACGAACCTCAGCTCCAATCCCAGTAAAACTAGCTGAAATTGTGTCATTTAAAGATTGGGTCTCATCCTTTGACATGTATTCTGAAAATTGGTCATTTAGAACATTCACCATGCCATTTAAAGCACCATCTTCTAGCTTAGTTTTGCTGATACCTTTGTAATAATACTGGTTTAATGTATTAAAAACTGTGTTGATTTTGCCCAAAGATTGGTTGGTTCTTTCCACCGCTTGTAAACGCTGATTCATGACTACATATACGCTGCCTCCACCGATCACAGCTGCCAGGATCACTGTGACCAGCAGTGTCACCCAGCTAAATCTTTTTTTAGGTTGTGTCTTTTTGGGACTTGTATTCTGCGTTTCTTTCACCATTCCTAGCCCTCTTCCTGTGAATTTACTGCATTTTTTCTAAATATTGCTGCCATGCATCATCAAAAATTGTCATGCTTGGCAGATAGTTACCATTTAACTCTAAATATTGTGAAAGAGAGTCGTAATCTGTGGCTTGTTTTGGAAAAGATTGGTCATAAAAAGCATTGTTTGCAAATTGTGCCACTTCACTATAATCATCAGGATCACGTAAAGTCATTAAAAAACGATAAAAAGTCATTGTGATCATTAGTTATCCTCCCCTCCAAGCGGAATTAAAATTCTAAATCTGATGTCATCTTTTTTTAAGTCAAGCTGCTGGCCCTTCGCCTGAATTCCTTGTTTGGTTTTGACTTGATTCAAATTCAGCACGATTTCTGATTTTTTGGGGGAAATTTGAACAGCTGGACCGGCCTTAAAACGATTCTTTACATAGCTTAAGATGAAACTCTTTGGAGCATTGAGTGAGCCAATTGCCACTGATTTAATTTTTAGCAGGATATTTCCATCTTTGTTTAGTGTCGGTTTAGCATATAAAGTAAAGGAGATCTGGTCACCAAAGACTTTCGTCGTCCCGATTAAAATTGCTGACTGATCTAGGATAAACTTGTATTGAATATTATTTTTACCCTTTTGCTGATGATTTAAATAATAATTAACCGCACTGCTGAGCTGTTCTTTGTTCATTTTAACGTCAATTGCAGTTGCTTGGTCTGCCGGCAACTTAGTCTCAACCACTTTTTGTACATCTTGCCCTGGAGTATAGACTTTTACTAGTACAACGGCGGTTAAGGCAATCATCAATGCTAGTAAGGTCGTAAAAGCAATTTTCCAAGGATCACGCTTCCGACTACTCTTTTTCCGTTGTGTTCGTTGACTGTTAGTTTTCATTAGTTGACTCCTTTAACCAGCTGTCTCTGTGTTTCTGCATGACTTGGTATAACTTATTAGTCATTAATTGGTACCCTAAGTCATTGGGATGAAAATGATCATCCGGAGACAAGTACTTATTTTTTTCGGTTGGATCACTTAAAATTTTCTCGAGGTTCTTATTCTTAGTGCGACTGAGGTCTGAATTAACTTTGCGTTCAAGTTGAGTCTTAGATTTGCCATAGTATTGACCTTCTGATAATTGGCGATTCACATCTACAAAATACGCACTACTAATTTGAGAGGCCTGAGTTTGTGCTGCTTGGTTCCATTCGTCGGTATATTTTTGCAAAGCCGTCATATTCGGAAAATAAACGTAAAATGGATCATACACTGAAAATAAGAAAATCGGCGCAGTCGGGTTAACTGCCCGAACATCGGTGAGTAAAGCAGTCAGATCCACCTGATAACGGTCTTTTGCTTCAGCCATGTTCTTACTAAAATGATTAGATGATAAAGACTTAAAATTAGCCTGTAAGACATGCATTAAATCGTTACCACCGGTCGTGATCGTAATTACGTCAGCTTTTTTTAAACGGTTTTGAATGGCTGGTTGTTGGTCTAAACGCGTCTTAATTTGGTTAGTTGTATCGCCCGTTTTCCCAAAATTAGCAGCATCGACTTGTTTGGCATCTTTTTTTAGCAAACGCTGTTGAATCAAATAAACATAGCCGCCTCGTTGGCTGGTATCTCCAACTCCATGTGTCAATGAATCACCCAAACCGACTAAGTTTAGTTTTTTGATCCGCGGATCAGTGACTTTTTTATGTTTGACCGTCTGTTGTGAACTAGCCGTTGGTTGAGGCAGTTGCTGTTGTTTGGGACGAAATACGAAATAAAAAATTACAAAAAAGATTCCGCTAAGAACCAGCAAGGTTAATAAAAACTTGCCGACCTCAGTTATTTTCTTCATGAAACCCACCCTTATTCAAAAAAATTTACATGTGCTAATCATAGCACTTTCACTTTCAAGATTGTAACTATCTCGCCGTAATTTGGTTAATTTACAAATATCTTATTTTATTGGTGAACCTTTATAAACAAAAAACACTTTTCACCTAAACGCGGGTAAAAGAGTGTTTAATGAACAATTAATTAGGAGCCTTAAACAGCAACAGGGGCCTTAATAGCTGGAGCGGGATCGTAATCAGTCACCTTAATGTCTTCCATTGTAAAATCCGCTAAATGTTTTTTAGCTGGGTTCAACCATAACTGTGGTGCATCTTGCGGTGTCCGAGTCAGTTGTTCTTGGACTTGCTCAAAATGGTTGCTGTAGATATGGGCATCACCTAAAGTGTGGACAAATTCACCAACCTCTAAGCCGGTTTCTCGTGCAATTAAGCTGGTCAATAAGGCATAACTTGCGATATTAAACGGTACACCTAAGAATACATCACCACTACGCTGATATAACTGACAACTTAATTTGCCGTTGACCACATAAAATTGGAATAAGGTGTGGCATGGCGGTAAAGCTGCTGAGGGAACATCTTCTGGGTTCCATGCCGTTACGATCATTCGTCTTGAGTCTGGATTGGTTTTGATAGTATTGATAACATCTTGAATTTGATCGATCGTGTCATGGTTACGTGTTTGCCACCGGCGCCATTGTGCCCCATAGACATCGCCTAAATTACCATATTTTGCCGCAAAATCGTCGTCAGAAACAATTCGCTGACAAAAAGCCTTTTTTTCTTGTTGATAAAGCTCATTAAAATCCGCATCAGTTTGTGACCGCAAACCAAAATCGGTCATATCTGGTCCTTGATATTCTGGACTCTTGACCCAGTTTTCAAAGGCCCATTCATCCCAAATATGATTTTTATGCTGCAAGAGAAATTGGATATTGGTATCTCCATGTAAAAACCACAGTAATTCACTTTTAATGAGGCCAAATGGGACTTTTTTGGTTGTTAACAACGGAAAACCTTGGCTTAAATCAAAGCGCATTTGGTAACCAAAAAGACTTTTGGTTCCTGTTCCTGTCCGATCGCCCTTGAAGTTTCCATGATCTAAGATATCTCTGATCAACTGTAAGTATGGTTCTTCTACTTTTACCATTTTAATCCTCCCAAAATATTTTCAGTCGCATGATAGTTATTCAACATACTGTCCTAATTCTTCCCAACGGGCCATTTTCTCCTCTGACTTTTGGGTTAAATCGTTTAATTGTTGCTGTAAGTCGCCTAGTTGTAAATAATCATTACCGTTAGTTTGACTCATTTGTTCATTAACTTCTGTCATCTGCTGGTCAATTTGGTCAATTTCTTTTTCCAACTTGTCAAATTCAATTTGTTCGGCATAAGTTAATTTAGTTTTAACTTTAGGTTCAGCCGGTTCAGTTGGCTTCGGTGTTGGGGCACTAGCAACTTTCTTAGCCGGTTGCTGTTGTTGTTCTAGTTGCAAATAATCAGTAAATTGACCAGAATAGCGGTCTATTTTTGCATCACCGTCAAAAATTAGCAGCTGGTCCGCGACTTTATCCAAGAAATAACGGTCATGAGAAACAGTGATCACAGTTCCAGCAAAAGTTTCTAAATAATTCTCAAGAATTGTCAACGTCCCGACATCTAGGTCATTAGTTGGTTCATCTAAAAACAATACATTGGGTTGCATCATTAATAATTTTAATAAATATAACCGTCTTTTTTCTCCACCAGATAATTTACGAATCAAAGTTCCATGCATAAATTTAGGAAAGAGGAACTGTTCCAATAACTGGGTGGTACTGATCCGTTCACCATTGCTATTAATCACATTTTGAGCGACTTCGTTTAAATAGTTGATTACTCGTTTATCTTCGGGGATCGGTTCAGTTTGCTGACGATAATAAGCGGTCCTGACAGTTTCACCAATGATCACTTCACCTTGGTCCAGCGGAGTTTGACCAGCTAAAACATTTAAGAAACTAGACTTACCCGCACCATTTTTACCAGTGATCCCGATTCGATCGCCAGCATTGATCATGGTGCTAAAATCATTGATAATTTGATGGTCGCCAAGTTTTAATGAAGCATTCTTTAATTGTAAAACTTTTTTACCCAAACGTTGTTGACCTAAATTAATATCGATGTTTTGGTCGACTTGTACCTTGTCGCTAACTTGATCGGCTAATTTTTCAAACCGATTGATCCGAGCTTGCTGCTTGGTTGAACGGGCTTTAGCACCAGTCTTCATCCAAGCTAGTTCTTTTTTATAGAGTTGCTGATTTTTGTGTTCCTGTTGCAAAGCTTGTTCTTGCCGTTCGGCTTTTTGCCGGACAAAATCCTCGTAGTTCCCCTGATAAGCGGACATTTTGCCAAATGATAGTTCATAAATTTGATTAGCAACATGATCCAAAAAATAGCGATCATGGGTCACGATCAATAATGCACCTTGATAGTTCTTGAGGTATTCTTCCAGCCAATCGATCGAGTCAAAATCTAAATGGTTAGTTGGTTCATCTAAAATCAACAAGTCCGGACTTTGAATCAAAACTTGTGCCAGGCCAACCCGCTTGCGCTGTCCACCGGATAAGGCTGCAACTTTTTGGTCTAATTCAGTGAGGTGAAGCTGCGTCAAAATAGTTTTAACATCACTTTCAGCATTCCAAGCGTCTTCTTCGTTCATGCGTTCTTCTGCTTTAGTATACTGTTCGATCGCGCTTTGATCTGTCGGATTTAATTCAAGTTTTTGCAATGCTTGTTCATAGGCTCGAATTATTTTAAAAACTGGCGCACTTCCCTGAAAAACTGCCTCTAAAACAGTTTTATCAGTTGCTAAATCAGGATTTTGTTGCAGATAGCCGATCTCATAGTCGTTAGCATGGATCAATTCACCGCTGTCTGCAGGATCCAAACCGCTAATTGCATTTAATAAAGTGGTCTTACCAGAGCCATTTGTACCAATCAAGCCGATTCGGTCGTGTTCATTAATAATAAAGTTTAAATCCTCAAATAGAGTCTTTTCACCATATGTTTTAGTTAAATGTTCAACACGTAATGTTTGCAAAATTCTCACTCTCTTCTCTAAATACTAGATTATTTTCGAATCACTAAACCCTACTTAAACGTTTTTGCATAATGCAATAAAGTTTCTTTGTCATTTGCCAGTTTTTTCGTCAAAACTAGTTGTTCGACTGCTTTAATGATTTGACCAATTTGCGGTCCAGGTTTCATTTGTAAGGTTTGGATCAAGTCTGTTCCAGTTAATTGTAATTCTTTTTTGTCTTTAATCGGCAACTCGTTATACCAGTTGGTTAATTGTGTAACCGGTACAGCGTGACCTTCATACTGCGCCACTTGGTTAGCGACTAACAATAATGGTAACCCGGTTTGATACAAAATTTGTGCAGTTGGCTCTGGGAAAAAGGCAACTGCCTCTTGTGCATGAACAACTGCATTAATAATCTCATTGGAAGTTTTCCACTGACGCAGCATTTTACCAGTCTGTTGCGGCTTTTTATTTAAAAATCGCCCACATAACGTCCAAACAGCTTCTTCGGAGGACAGCTCTAAATTTTCTAAAGCTGCGATGTGAGTTAACTGCACTTTTTCTTCGGCAAAAGCTGGACAATACTTAAACATATCAGTTTGGAGAAATTCTGTTAAGCCTTGGTTCGGATTTTTGCCTAACATTAATTTGACCCATTCAACATGGATCCGTTCAACTGCGATCTTGGTCAATAAGCTAGCATTAGCCATAATTGCTTGCTTGGTTTGTTCCTCTAATTTGAAATTTAATTGACTTACGAATCTAACTGCTCTCATCATTCGTAACGCGTCTTCATGAAACCGTTCGGTCGGATCTCCCACTGCACGAATAGTTTTGTGCTTTAAATCTGTTAGACCACCAAACAGATCAATGACGTTTCCTTGCGCATCCATTGCTAAGGCATTGATCGTTAAGTCTCGTCGCTTGAGGTCTTCCTTTAAGGAACGCACAAAAGTCACCTGGTCAGGGCGACGAAAGTCTTGATAACCGCTCTCGGTTCGAAATGTGGTGACCTCGTAGCCTTCACCATGGTCCAAGATCATGACAGTTCCATGCTTGATCCCAGTATCAACGGTCCGCTTAAAAATTGATTTAACTTCTGCTGGATAAGCACTTGTTGCAATATCAACGTCGTGAATTTCCATGCCTAACAATGTATCACGTACACTGCCGCCAACAAAATAAGCTTCAAAGCCGTGCGCTTGGAGTTGTTCTAAAATCGGTTGTGCCTCAATAAACTTTTGTGGTAAATTTTCAATTTTCATAGAATATTTTTTTCGCCCTGCTTTCAACCATGGTCTATCGTGAATTTAAATAATTAAGGGTAATTACTTTTCAGTGTTTAAACTTAAAATAAAGGCCCTTTAAACGTTTAAAGCTTAAATCATAAAACTACCCGTTAATTAGTTTAAGTGGTCAAGAAGATTGGTTGTCGTAATAATTAACGGTAGTTTACATCGGACTAGGTTACTAATGTATAAACTAGTAATTTCTGATAGTTTAAGTCTCGTTATCAATTTTAACAAAACTGCTGTTGCTTGCCTAGTAGCAGCCAAGCGAAAAACGACTCCCTTGTTGCTAGTTTTTATTAATTTTGATAAAGTAAAAGTAACAATTTACTAATTGAAAGGAGCCTTACAAATGAGCTTTCCCTACGAAAAAAGATTTAGACACTATCTGCAAACCGACAAGCTAGCCGCTCAAGCAACTGAAACTGATACTTGTCATGATGTGAACGATCTCTTTACCTATCTGCGTAATTTTAATGAAACCTACCGGCAATCTCCAGACTTGTCCGTTTTGGAAGAAACCGATATTAACGAATACTTAATTATGTTACAAACTAAACGCGCAATCAAGAATACTACCTATAATAAAGTCCTGACTCACTTGAACACTTATTTTAAGTTCTTGTTTAAAAACAAATTATCTCACAGTTTACCAACACTCGCTATTAAGGGATTAAAACGTCCGCAAAAACAACTAGTGGAACTGCTAGGCTGGCAACAAGATCTGGTGAGTTATTTGAATAGTGACCAACTTTCAAATTATAGTAAGATGGTTTTACTGCTATTAACTCATTTTTATACGATTACAGAAATCGTTACTCCCGGTTTCTATCAGGTTTTAGACCGAGAAGATTGGCAACCGGCCGAAACAAATTTTATCCAGCGTTTCCAACAAGAACAGGCCTCTTTGCAGCAATTACAAAATTCGCCCGATTTATTCTTAAAGGTACGTTTAGATTTAACTGAACCACATTTGTCATTAGCTGGGTTGCATAAAATTTTAAAAAACGACCAGCCATTCTGTGACCTGCCCCTCGCCCCTCGTCGCCTCTATCAAGCAGTTATCATGGACTTTATTCAACGACACCAGGAACTAACTGACAGTCAGCTCTGTGGACAATTACGGCTAAATCCAACTTCACTAAATTACTACCGGGGACTGTTGACCCAACAAAGAATTTGAAAATACGGGTTAGAAATCGACTTGTTGATTTCTAACCCGTATTTAGTTATGTTTCGCTACTTGACTCCTAGCCGGCTCATTTCGTTTTTGTTAGTTAATCTTGCAGTTCTTCCCATAACTCATTTATTTCTGGATCATTAGGTTCAAGTGCCAAAAACTTTTGGACACATTGCCGGGCTAACTGCCGCTGCCCTGCATTCCGGAAAAAGAAAGCTGCATCAAATAAGAAGTCAGTTGAATCAGTTAATTCTTGATAGGCTGCTTGGTAGTCACTGAGAGCATCTTCATAATTATCAAGTGCAGCAAAAGACCGCCCTTGATTCCATAATAAACGGGCGTTAGAAAGTTCTTCTTCTTGGTAGTCCTTGATCAACGCCAGGTTTTCTTGATGTTCTCCAAAGCTAACCAGTAAATTACTGAGTGCAAGCACTAACGTCAAGTTATCGGGTTCTTGTTCTAAAGCTTTTTCCAAATACTTCTTTGCGTCCTCATTTTGACCTAATTTAGCAGCCAATCGACTCGCATTTTGGTAAAGCGCAATATTGTATTGATCGACACTTAAACCATCTTGTAAAATTTGTAAAGCATTTCTAAGTTGGCCTTGGTTTTCATAAATTTTAGCTAAATACGGATACAGGGTTGCGTAATCTGGTGCAATTTCTTTTAAATGAACAAAATTTTTCAAGGCATCTTCTTCATGTTTTAATTGGAATTGTGTCACTGCTAATTGAAAAATTAAATCTGGTTCCAAATCTTCTTTATGGATTTGTTCCAGGTAGCCTAACGCCTGCTCAAATTTACCGATTTCAGCGTAACATACGCCTAAGCGACCAACTAGATTAACCTGCGAATAATTTTGGAGACCTTGTTTGATCAGACTGAGGTAATACCCCAAAGCCTTGCGGTATTCTTTAATACTAAAGTACAATTCCGCTAAAGCAAACTGAATCACTTCTTCATCAGGAGCTAACTTAGCAGCGGTTAATAATTTTTGCTCACTAACTTCAAATAGTCCTTGAGTTTGATAAAGGTCAGCCTCTACCAGCAGCGATTCTACATACGCTGGCGATATTTCCTTAATCTGTGATAAATAGTTCAATGCTTGGTCATCCTTGCCCTCACTAATCAAAATATCGGCCAGAGCAGTCCGTAATTCATCTTCAGCAGGATAACGGTCTAATAATAGTTGATATGTCCGAGTTGCCATGGATGTAAAGCCTAAAGAATAAAGTTCTTCAGCCAGTCCATATAAAGTGTCATCATCATCTTTACGTAGGGCCCATGCAAACTTCTTTTTGGCTTCATCAAATTGTCCGAGTTCTAGATTACTTAATGTTTCTTGTGAATAGCTCATTTAACTGCTCCTTTGCTAGTAGTATTAATTATTTTTTTATTTGATTTATTGTTTCAATCCAGGCAGATTTTTCGCTGTTAAAAAAGACCAGGATAAGAATGAAATCTTACCTGGTCTTTAAAATGCAGTTGTTCTTATTTAACAACATCCTTCAGAGCTTTACCTGGCTTAAATGCAGGAACTTTGCTTGCAGGAATTTGAATTTCTGCACCTGTTTGTGGGTTACGGCCTTTACGAGCTGCGCGTTCGCGTACTTCGAAGTTACCAAAACCGATTAGTTGAACTTTTTCGCCATCCTTCAAGAAATCTTGAATTGAGCCAAAAACAGCGTCAACTGCAACAGTTGCGTCCTTTTTTGTCAAACCTGTTTTTTCTGCAACAGTTTCGATCAATTGTGCTTTATTTGCCATGTGTTTCACCTCCTGAATTGAAGATTTCGGGTATAAAATAACTTTATACCTTTTATAAGTAATTGGCTTGTGCCAAATACATGAAACAATGACTAATAAATCATTGCTCATGTAATAAGATAGCACATAAAGCCTAATATAACAAGGTTTTTGGGCTCATTTAGCTGATTTTTTTGCTAAATTATCGCATATATTAAAACATTCTAATATAAACCTTTGCTTTACTTATTTTCTCCGTCTTTCAATAATTCGGATCGGTGTTCCAGTAAAGTCAAACGCCTCTCTAATTTGATTTTCCAAGAAACGTTCATAAGAAAAATGCATTAAATCAGGGTCATTGACAAAGACCACAAAAGTTGGCGGCTTAATTGCAACTTGAGTCCCGTAGTATACACGCAGACGCTTCCCATTTTCAGTTGGTGTTGGATTATGCGCGATTGCATCCATTAAGACATCATTTAAGACAGACGACGAGATCCGCTGTTCATGATTATGGTAAACTCGTTGAACTAAATCAGGCAAGCTGCTTAACCGTTGATGAGTCTTTGCAGAAACAAAAACAATTGGTGCATAGCTCAAATACTGAAATTCGGCTCTGATCAATGCTTCGAACTGTTGTAAAGTATGGTTACTCTTCTTTAAGGTATCCCATTTATTAACAACAATGATCACACCACGACCAGCTTCATGAGCATATCCAGCAACGTGCTTATCCTGTTCACGAATCCCTTCTTCAGCGTTTAAAACAACACAGACCACGTCACTCCGATCAATGGCACGCATCGCACGTAAAACGGAGTATTTTTCAGTGTTTTCATAAACTTTACCCCGTTTTCTGATCCCGGCGGTATCGATCATTGTATATTCAGTATTATTTTCCGCCACAAATTTGGTATCGATCGCATCACGGGTTGTTCCTTCAATTCCAGAGACGATAACCCGGTTTTCACCTAAAATTGCATTAACTAATGAAGACTTTCCGACATTAGGACGACCGATAAAGCTAAATTTAATCGAAGAATCTTCCTCATTCGCAGTATTTTCAGGGAATGCTTGACAAATTTTATCAAGTAGATCACCAGTCCCGATCCCATGGGTTCCGGAAACGGCAACTGGATCACCTAAGCCAAGAGAATAGAAGTCAAAGATCTCAGCCCGAGCCTCGGGATTATCAACCTTATTAACTGCAAGGATCACAGGCTTATTAGATTTATATAAAATTTGTGCGACCTGCTCATCAGCATCCGTCACACCTTCTTGAACACTAGTGATCACTACGATCACATCAGCTTCATCGATCGCAATTTTGGCTTGTTCAGTAATCTGAGTGATCAAAGGTTCATCACTGATTTCAATCCCACCAGTATCAATAATATCAAAATTTTGCCCTAACCATTCACTATGGGCATAAATTCGGTCTCTTGTGACCCCAGGAGTATCTTCCACAATGGAAATTCGTTCCCCAGCTATCCGATTAAAAATAGTTGACTTTCCCACATTAGGACGACCAACAAAAGCAACTACTGGATTGGCCATAAATATCCACCTCTTTCTAAAACTACACTTTCACTATTTTAACAAATTTTATAAGTATAAAAAACCAGTCCAAGAACAACAGGCATGGACTGGTTTCGACTTATCAATTTAAGTTAAATTATTTTTTCAACTCGTCGCCAATAAGGTCGCCCAATGTGAAACCTGTTTCTTCATCAGGGAAGTTATTGGATTGGTTTTTGTTTGACTTGCGTGCTGGTTCTTGATGTTCAGCAGCAGGTTTTTCTTGCAAGGCTTTGATTGATAATGCCAAACGATGATTTTCACCATCAACGCTCAACACTTTAGCTTCAACTGTTTCACCAGAAGTTAATACTTCATTAGGTGTAGCAATGTGCTTGTGTGAGATTTGGGAAATATGAACCAAACCTTCAACGCCAGGGAATACTTCAACAAAAGCACCGAAACTTGTTAGACGTTTAACAGTTCCTTCAATGACGTCGCCTTCAGCAACTTTTTCGTTAATGTCATCCCAAGGTTGTGGTAATGTTTGCTTGATTGAAAGTGAGATTCGGTCTTTTTCAGGATCAACTGAAAGAACTTTAACCTTCACATCTTCACCAACTTTAAGCACGTCAGATGGCTTGCCAACACGTTCGTATGAAATTTCTGAAACGTGTACCAATCCGTCAACGCCGCCAAGGTCAACAAAGGCACCAAAGTTGGTCAAACGAGCAACTTTACCTTCAACAACATCGCCTGCAGCCAATTTACTCATGATTTCTTGGCGTTTAGCTTCACGTTCTGCACGAGCAACTTCTTTATGAGAAAGGATCAAACGATTTTCGCTTGGTTCGATTTCAATGATCTTAAGTTCAAGTTCTTGACCTTTGAACTGGTTAAGATCTTCCACAAAGTGATCAGAAACCATCGATGCAGGAATAAAACCGCGAACACCTGCGTCAACCACTAAGCCACCCTTAACAACTTGTGTAACAGGGGCTGTGATGTTTTCACCAGCTTCAAATTTTTGTTCAATTTCATCCCAAACTTTACGTGCTTCAAGTCTGCGTTGCGACAATAAGAAACTGCCGCCTTCTTTATCAGAGCCGATCTTCGAAATCACAACTAAATCAAATACATCACCGATTTTAACTTGATCTTCGATTTCATCTGCTTTAATACTTAATTCGCGGGCAGGAACGATACCTTCAACACCAGTACCTTCAATCCCAACAATAACTTGTTTTGAATCGTCTAAGGCCAATACTTCACCTTTAACGACATCACCAATTTTAACAGGCTTTACACTGTTCAACGCTTCTAATAAATCCTTGTTTTCTGATTCACTCATGGACTAAGTCCTCCTTAACAACTAACTCTAAGTTATATCTTAACCGATTTTAGTTAAAATTTCCAGTTAATTTTCATTTTTTTGTGCTTGTTTGACAAAATAAAGTATTTTTTCCACAACTTCTTCGATATTTAATGAAGTTGTGTCCAATAAAATTGCATCACTCGCCTGAGTTAATGGTGAAATTTCACGGTGTGAATCCTTGTAATCTCGAGCAGAAATTTCTTGTTCCAATGTTTCCATTGAAGTTTCAATGCCTTTGCTGATATTTTCTTTATACCGTCGAACTGCTCTTTCGTGAACACTAGCGACCATGAAAATTTTTACTTCAGCAGCCGGCAAAACAGTTGTCCCAATATCCCGGCCATCCATCACAATTGCACCAGCTGCTGCAATTTCTTGTTGTTTAGCGGTCATTTCTTGGCGGACACTGGCCTGAGCAGAAACTAACGACACTTGGTTCGTAATTTCTGGCAACCGAATCGCCTGAGTCGCATCTTCGCCATTTACGTATACTAATTGTTCAGGAGCAGCAGGTACAAATTTTAATTCAAAGTTTGTCAGCATTTTTTTAAGCGCTGCATCATCATCTAATGCTACTCCTTGCTTTAACGCTGCATATGTGACTGCGCGATACATTGCACCTGTATCACAGTAAATATAGTCCAACTTTTTTGCGACTAACTTAGCAACCGTACTTTTCCCAGCAGATGCTGGACCATCGATTGCAATTTGCATTTTTCTTGTCATAATTTTCCTTCCAAATTACGTATTTCAATCTTACTAATTTAAACAATGTTCTCCACAAATAAATAGAGGCCACTCACCAGGAACGACCTCTGTAAATATTACTTGATCCGAATCTGTTGACCAGGATTGATCGTTGAATTAGCATTCAAGCCAGGATTGAGTTGAATTAGTTCTTCAACTGTTAAGCCATTGTTAGCAGCGACCCGGTATAAGCCTTGTCCTGCGTCTACAGTGACATATGAGCCATCTGAGCTTGAACTGTTCTCGCTGGCACTAGAAGATTGCTGGCTGCTTTCTGCGGCACTGCTAGAAGTTTCACTAGCGACTTGAGAAGAACTAGCAGCTGAAGTTGTTTCACTTTCACTAGCACTCTCCTGAGTCTTGGTTGACTCAGTCGTACTCTTAGCGACAGTTTTTTTAGCCGCCTTCTTTTTAGCTGGCTTGGCTTTTTTCTTGGACGAAGAAATGACTTCGACTTGGTTATCACTATTTAATGTTTTATTCGATGAAGTTTTTTGTGAAATAAAATAAAGTGCGATAGTACCGATAATGATAATCAAAAAAATAACCAACAAAGAACTGGTCAAAACTGTATTGCTCTTATTATTCCGGCGAGTTACCGACCGCGAATAATTGCCGTTGTTATCTTTTTCATCTTCAAAAGTACTTTCCCATGGCTTTTTTGTATGTTGGTCATCCTTATTGTTCATGAATCACACCTCCTTAAGTTAACTCACCAATTATTTTACCATAGTTATTTTTTTTTAAAAAGAAATGGTGCAGAAATCTTGCAGATTCAGCAAACTTTTTACACACTGACCTAGTCATCCCGAAATAACTTCTGCAAGACTTGCCGATAATCACGACTTGGCGGTGTGTTTTTTGGTAAATTATTGGTTACTTGGTCGACGTTGGCAAAAATTTGTTGCAGATCATAGGATTCTTCTCCTAATTGACAACAATTTTGTTGATGCTTAACTACCCGTTCTTCATCAAAATACCGCAAAATAAAGTTTCGTTTACAGTCTGGATAATTAACATAGGCTAACATCTGTTGCAACGCTCGTAACTTTTCTGTCCGTCTTTGTGTAAAAATTTGTTCCATATCCGCAAAACTGATCCCCATTTGCTGGTAGCGTGTGACCAGATAAGCACTCTCACTCTCTAAACTGGCACTTTTTAAAGCAGCTGGTGATTGTTGATACAGTTCTAATTCATCTGAATTTGGCAATGAATTAAAGGCCAATCTTTTTTGTAAAAAACGGTCATTTTCATTAAATAAAATAATTGCAATACTTTGTTGACCGTCTCGACCTGCTCGTCCAATTTCTTGGACATAATTCTCCAGATCTTGCGGCATATGATAGTGGATCACGTAACGGATATCAGTTTTATTGATTCCCATTCCGAATGCTGAAGTGGCGCAGATCAAGTCCAACTGACCAGTTAAAAATTGTTGTTGGACAGCATAACGTTCAGCAAACGATAAACCGGCATGATAAGCAGCAACATGTAAACTGGTTTTTTGCTGAATTAACTCCGTCAGCTCATCACACTGCTTTTTGCTAGAAAAATAAATCAACCCTGGCCCAGGTAATTGCTTGAGCAAGGATAATAAACGTTCCTTTTTCGTTTGTTCATCTGGTAGTTTTTCCGTCGCTAAAAAAATATTGGGCCGATCAACTGAGTATTGAACTAACTTAAAACTAGCTGGTAAGCGTAATAGTTTAGTCATGTCCGCTAAGACACGCTTAGTTGCCGTTGCAGTCACTGCTAAAGTCAAGGGGTCACCAAGTTGATGCCGCATTTGACCTAACTGTAAATAATCTGGGCGAAAATCTGGTCCCCACGCTGAAATACAATGCGCTTCATCGATCACTAGTAAGCCAATGTTTAGTTGTAATAAAGCTGCAAGCACTGCTTCATTCCTTAACATTTCTGGTGCCAGATAAATAAAGGCATAGCGATTTAACTGCTCTAAGACCTGTCTTTTATCTTGGAAGCTTAAATTTGAATTCAAAGCGACCACTCTTTTTTCGCCTTGTAAGCGTAACTGTTCAACTTGATCTTGCATTAAGGATAATAAAGGCGAAATAATCACGACTGGCTGCTTAGTGTATTCACCAAAAAATTGATAACACAGTGATTTGCCGGTCCCGGTCGGTAAAATTGCAACCGTTGAACGATTATTCAATAAACTAGTGATGACTTCTTCTTGACCAGCTTTAAACTCAGTAAAACCAAATTTTTGTTGTAAAAAATGATGTAATTCATGTTCAACGTTCACTTTGTTCACGAGTCCTCCAAATTGCATATAATCTATACTTGAAAAAAGAAATTTTTGCCTGGTACTCACCCACCATCGAATACTGCCACTGATCAATGTCAGCCGGTAAGATTTTCCCCAATAACTGCCGTTCAGTGTTGCTCAAAAATAGTTCAAAGGGAAAATCAGCATTAAATATCGCTGCATTTAGCAGGTGTTCTAAAATTGTACTTTCTTTGAGCTGACTGCGCTGAACAATTTGGGGAATAGAAAATCCCCGCGTAATTAAAGTTAATGTTTTCTGCGATTTCTGGTATAAAGCATTTTTGGACTGAAAATGCGTAATCATCGGTGCTAACGGCGAATTGGTCTGGATCAGTTCCAGAACAAAACGACTATTGAGATCTAACAGGGTTAATTCAACTGCTCGTTGACTAATATTAAGTGCTTGTGCGACTTGTTTTGTGGTGGCAGGAACTGTCTCATGTCCGGCAAATTGGGAACAAAAGATCCAGGCATCCTGCGGGTCTTCTAGAGCTAAAAATTTTTTTAGTTCAGTCACTAGCTGTTCTTTTAGCGCCCTTAGGCCATGTGCTCTGACCCAGTTTTTGAGGACTGCCTGACATTCAAAATCATCGACAGCGACATAATAGCGGGCATTTTTCCAACTGGCTTCGGAAGCAACTTGTACTAATAAACGTAATAATTTGACTAAATCGTACACGCGGTAATTGGCAAAAACTTGTGGTGCAGCTAAAGAATGCTCTGCTTGTAATTGTGCTTGGCAAGCTTGTCCGTCTGCCGTTAATAAAACAGTCCCATCATCTTGTTTTAGGAGCATTTTTTGTTGACAAAGCAGCTTGATCTGCTGGTCAAATGCCTGTGTATCCATACTTGGACAGAGGTTAATATAAGCTAACCACTGATAACGCATGCCCCAAAATAACGTGGAATTGGATAACCGTTTGCTAAGTAATTGGCGCAAAACGGCAGGTCTGCGTGCTTGCTGAGTCGAAAAAAACAGCAGCCAATTGTCTTCACTAACCTTTGACATACTGCTGCCCTCCTCTTACTAATATGATCTGCTTATTTTTTCTCAACCATTTGTTTCAATAAGGTCACTTCTTGGTTACTTAACTCGCGGAAATCTCCAGAAGTTAAGCCATCCAAGTTTAAGAAACCATATGTTTCACGTTTTAATTTCTTAACCGGATGCTTTACGGCAAGAAACATCTTTTTAACTTGATGGTAGCGTCCTTCATGGATCGTTAAAGAGACCACAGCCGTATTTTTCTTAGTATCTGTCGAAAGAATTTTTGCTTTCGCAGCGGAACTGCGGTGTTTCTTGTCTAACGAGACCCCATGACGCAACCGTTCCAGGTCATGGCTGTCCGGAATTCCCTCAACTTTAGCAACATAGGTTTTATTGACATGGTAACTAGGGTGCATCAATTTATTGGCTAAGTCACCATCGTTAGTCATTAACACTAAACCAGAAGTATCATAATCTAACCGCCCGACAGGATAGATCCGTTGTGGCAGATCAGCGAAAAAATCTGTGACAACTTTACGGTTCTTATCATCCTTTGCGGCTGAGATCACACCACGCGGTTTATATAAAATAAAATAAACTTTAGCATTTTTTTGTGGAATTAAATGTCCATCGACTTCAACGGCATCTTCACCGTTAACTTTAACTCCTAATTCCGTGACTACCTTGCCATTGACCCTAACTCGGCCAGCCACGATCAATTTTTCACTGGCTCGCCTTGATGCTACTCCAGCATTAGCCATTACTTTTTGTAATCTATCTGTCATGCTTTTCATCCTTTTCTGTGCGATCTGCGTTTCCGACAGTCTTTTCAAATAATCCCATTAAATTTTCAACATTTAAATCAGTTTCAACTTGCTCATCGGTTTGAATTTCAGGCAAGTCAGCTAAACTTTTTAACCCAAAATAATTCAAAAATTCAGGGGTCGTTTGGTACAAAATCGGTCTGCCTGGCGCGGCTGAACGCCCCTGTTCAGTGATCAAGGAAAACGCACTGAGCTTTTGTAACATTCCACTTGATTGAACTCCCCGAATCTCATCGATTTCTGTCCGTGTGATGGGCTGCTTGTAAGCGATGATCGCCAAGGTCTCTAAGGCTTGCGCCGATAAAGCCGTCATCGTTGGCGACTCAAAATAATTTTTGACTAATGGTGCAAAAGCTTTCTTGGTGGTCAACTTATAAAAGTCGCCAGTTTGAACTAGTTGAAAACTACAGCTGGCATCAGTTACATATTTTTCTTGCAATTTTTTTAGCTGAGCTAAGACAGCTGGTTTCATTAACCCGCAAAGTTGGGAAAGGTCCGTGGCCGTAATTCCTTCATTACCGCTCACAAACAATAAGCTTTCAATTTTTGCTTGGTTTGATAACATTTTTATCACTACTTATCATTTTAATTTCGCCAAAGTTATCAACTTGTAAGACTGTCGCACTACCTTTTTTAACCAACTCAAGTAAGGCTAAAAAAGTTGTCACATACAGCTCAAGTTCAAAATCAGCGGTAAATAAATCAGCAAAAATGACCGGTTGTTGTGCACGTGATAAAAATTCATGCAGGCGAACCATTTCATCTTTAATGGAATATTTATCGTTGGTAATACTTCTCCGCAAAGGTGTCCGTTTTTGGCGCCGGACAAGGACTTTTTTAAAAGCCTGTTCCAATTGGCTAATGTTTAGCTCCGAAGTAGTCAGTTGCCCTAATTGTGCTTCACTAGGGATTAAAGCCTGCTCCCGTTCAAAATGCTGGGTCCGCTCTTCAAATTTACCCTGCAGCTGAGCAGCAGCTTGTTGGTATAATTGATGAGCTAAGAGCTGCTGCACCAATTGATCCCGGGGATCTTCTTCAAACTCGCCGACCTCATCATTTTCTTCATCAGCTGTCGTTGCTTGACTTGGAAGCAGCATGCGGCTTTTAATATTTAATAACATTGCTGCCGTAACAAAATACTCCCCAGCAAGATCTAACTCCATTTTCTTCATGTGATGGAGGTAATCAATATACTGCGAAGTAATCGTGGTCATTGGAATATCATAGATATCCATTTCATTTTTCTTGATCAAATGCAACAGTAAATCAAGCGGGCCTTCAAAATTAGCAATTTTAAAAGTCAGTTGAGTGCCTGTTTGCACGTTTGGCTGTTTCTTATCCATGATTCTTTTCCCACTGTGTGATCAATGGGCCAACCTCAAAACTGCCCATCATCTTATAGTCCGGGTACATTTGTGAAAGAGCCGTTAACATCGCAAAACTAACGCCTTCATCCCGATATTGTGGTGAAACTGCAATATGACGAACCAAAACAACTTCGTCACTAATTTCTGCTCCAATAATTCCACAAAAATCCCCGGACTCATTTTTCCACAAAAACAAACAGCGCTCATCTTCTGCTTCATACCAATCAATTTCTGTCGAAAGACGTGAAACATCCTTGAGATTAGCAATCAGCGATAATAAGCCCATTGCAATTTTTTTATAATCTTTTTTATATTTATAAAGCATTTGATTCCTCCGTGGCATTCTAAACGTTACTTGCCACAATACCATATTTAAAGTTTTAAAACAAATTTCAAAAAACCTAAATTTAGCTGCTTTCTAGCAACCAATCAACACTTAAGCCCGAGGATGAGTCTGCTCATAAATCGCACTTAGTCTCCGTTTGGACAAATGTGTGTAAATTTGGGTCGTCGAAATGTCCGCATGACCTAACAATTCTTGGACGATCCGAAGATCAGCACCATTTTCTAAAATATGCGTGGCAAATGAATGACGTAAGGTATGCGGCGTGATGTTCTTAGTGATTCCAGCTTTTTGCACTTGAATTTTCAGGTTTTTCCAAATTCCTTGCCGGGTTAATTGATTCCCATGAAAATTCAAGAATAAAAAATCGGACCGCTTTTGCTTCAACAGTTTTGGTCGTCCGTTTTCTAAATAACTATTGATCCAGTACACTGCTGTATCTCCGATTGGAATAATCCGTTCCTTTTGCCCTTTACCAATCGTTTTCAGCAATCCAACCGTGGTATGCAGATCCGCTAGCCGTAAATTAATGACTTCACTAACTCGTAAGCCAGTGGCATACATTAATTCCAAAATGGCTCGATCACGAATTCCCAACGCCGTACCGGTATTGGGTGTTTCTAATAAACGTTCAACTTCATTTCTGGATAGAACTTCTGGTAAATGGCGCTCTTTTTTGGGAGTATCGATCAACAACATGGGATCTGTTGTAATTTGATTTTCATGCAACAGGTACTGAAAAAAGCGTCGTAAACTCGTCACACTGCGGACAATTGAAGAATTAGCCTTTTTTAAGGCTGTTTCTTGGTGCAAATAATCCGTAATATCCGCTCGTTGGAGTTGGGCAAAACTCGTAAAATTGTGCTCCTTTAAATAAATAATAAACTGCTCGAGGTCATTTTTGTAACTAGCAACTGTGTTGTCCGAAAGTCCGCGTTCGACAGTTAGAAAATGTAAATAATCTTCAACAATGTCATTCATGCTAACCACTCTCCAGTAAGTTACTATTCTGACAATCTTGACATAAACCGAGAAATGTTAAGCGATGATCAGAGACTTGAAAATGGTACTGTCGTAACACGACCTTTTCAACGTCGCCTAATAAATCTTCATGAATTTCAACAGTTTTTCCGCACTGGGTACAGACCAAATGATGATGAAAATGTGCGGGATCCTCAGTTCTTAAATCATAGCGGGCTACACCGTCTTCAAAAGAAACACGGGTCAATAAATTCAGACTAGTTAAAATATCTAGTGTGCGATAAACTGTCGCCAAGCCAAATGCCGCAGAAACTCGTAATAATTCTACATAAATTTCTTCGGCTGATAAGTGTTCTTGGTGATGATCTAATAAGACTTTGACAATTGCGTGTCTTTGCGGCGTGAGTTTAAAGCCAGCCTCATGCATACAATTCTGAATATTGATCATTTTATTTTTTGTATCCACTGTGCTTTTGCCTTCTTTCACGACTAGTTAGTCATTTAAATAGATTTTACCATTTTCTTGTCGCACTGCCCCAGCTTTTAACAAATGGCCTAAGGCACGCTTAAATGAACCCTTGCTGATACCAAAATAATCCTTGATTTCTTCAGGACTGCTTTTATCTGAAAAAGCTAAACTGCCTGAGGAATGTTGCACTGCTGCCAAGATCATTTGTGCATCATCGCCAATCACTTCAAAGGCCCGTGGCTTCAAAGATAAGTTCAAACTGCCATCATCACGCACACCGATCACACGGGCATTAAGCACTTGACCTAAACGTGGTTCTTCGTTTCTTTCCGAAGGATGAATAAAGCCTAAGCAATAATCTTTGGTTAAAACTCTGGTCCCAATTTTTTTCAACCGGTAGGCCACACAAGTTACATTTTGATTTTTCATATCACCTTTAGCCCGTTGACTAACACCTTGGAACATTGTTTCTGTGGCTAAATCACCCCAGAGACGTCCCTTATTGTCAATTTTTAAACCGACCATCAGTTTGTCATCTTTCTTTGGCCAAAGTTCACGTTGTTCAGGCAGATCATCCAAAGAAACAACGATATCTTTGTTTGGTAAACCAATATCAACAAACACGCCTAAATCATGCTGCACGGAAACCACCGTACTCCAAGCATATTTGCCAAATCCAACTGCTGGTTCATTTTTAGTTAGCTGTAAATGATGATGTTCATTTTCATATGCAAATCCGGTGAGTTTACTCCCCATTTTAGGTAATTTATTTAGTTCTGCTTTAGCAGTTCTGAAAGTTTCACCTTCAATTTGCGAGTAAATATATTTTTCATTTTCATCAGTTACATCTGCAGTTACAATTCTGCCGAGTATTTCTTTTTTCATTGTTATTTTCTTCCCTTACTTAAAGCTTAATCCGAGTAATGTGACGATACAATATGCCATTCCGCTGGCAATGACTGGTCCGGCTGCGACACCACGTAAAAAAACTACCCCACAAATTGTTCCAAGCACCAATGCCAGCGTAACTTGCGGTGAAGCAGCTAACTGGTTGACACCATACCGGGATAAAACCGCCACTGCGATTCCACAGCCGATTGCGATCCAGCCGGCTGGTGATTTGAAGACGCTAATTAAATCACTGAACTTAATTTCACCTGTCGCAATGGGAACCAAAATGGCAATTGAAATAATCGTGACACCCCAATTGATCCCCTTACTTTGAATTGTTGGCAACCACTTTGTCGCAAATGGCAGTGCTTTGATCACCATCACTACCACAGCAGCAATGATCAAGGAAGAATTTTTCCCCAACAGTGCCACTACTAAAACCAACAACAAAAATAACCAACTTTCCATTCTATCCATCCTTACCTAAAAACTTCTCTTACACATTGTAACGGATTAACGTCCAAAAAGCTAATTGGACCCGTGTTAACTTTAGTTTTGCACACCAAACTGTTCGGCACCATTTGAAATTTAACTTTAACTCCATTAAAAAAGCAATCCGCAACATCAAAGTTTTGGATTGCTCAACAAACGCAAGGTTTGCTTAATTATTTTATTTCTTAAAGTGCATTGGATGCGCCATGGTAAACGATCCCACGACGTGAATCAACCGTTACAACTTCATTTTCGGCAACTAAGGTTGTTGCATCATGGGCTCCAACAACAACAGGAATACCCATTGAGATCCCAACGACAGCAGCGTGTGAAGTTAACCCGCCATTTTCAACGATCAATGCTGAAGCTTTTTCGATTGCTGGCAGATAGTCTTTATCTGTGCTCTTTGTAACGAGGACACAGCCTTCGTCTGCTTTTTCAATTGCTTCTTTAGCTGAAGTAGCAACGACTGTCTTACCAATAACAGTTTCATCACCGACACCTTGACCTTCAACGATCTTAGAACCGATCAACTGAATCTTCATAACGTTAGTTGTACCTTTTTCACCAACTGGAACACCAGCAGTGATCAAGATCAAGTCGCCTTCTTTAGCGAAGCCTTCTTCTTTGGCTTTTTCAGTTGCTAAAGCAAACATTTCATCAGTTGAAGCTGGTGTATCTGCTAGAACTGGTTGAACACCCCAGTTAACAGACAAACCACGGCGTGTCCGTTCGTCAAAAGTAACTGCCAAGATATTAGCATCTGGACGGTATTTTGAGATCAAACGTGCAGTGTGACCTGATTTAGTAGCGGCAACAATTGTCTTAATATTTAAGTTGTCAGCTGTTTCAGCCACAGAACGAGCAACTGCTTCAGTTACATCTGTTTTGTCAAAATCGTTGATTGAAAAGCTCTTGTGCTGACGCAACGTATTTTCTGCTTTAATATCGATTCGTGCCATTGTAGCAACAGATTCAACTGGGTAATCACCATTAGCTGATTCACCAGAAAGCATTGTTGCATCAGTCCCATCAAAGACCGCATTCGCAACATCAGAAGCTTCCGCACGAGTTGGGCGTGGGTTTTCCTGCATTGAATCAAGCATCTGTGTCGCTGTGATAACTGGTTTACCAGCAGCATTACACTTCTTGATCAAGCTCTTTTGTACCAATGGTACGTTTTCAACCGGAATTTCAACCCCCATGTCGCCACGAGCAATCATTAATCCGTCAGAAACTTTTAAAATTTCATCAAAGTTATCGATTCCTTCTTGAGATTCGATCTTAGGGAAGATCTGCACATGATCCATGTGTTTTTCTTCGATCAATTCACGAATATCTAAGACATCTTGTGGTTTACGAACAAAAGATGCAGCAATAAAGTTGATCTCATGGTCTAAACCAAAACGAATGTCAGAAGAATCTCTTTCGGTGATACCAGGCAAATTAATGGCAACACCAGGTGCATTCACACCTTTTCTCGAGCCTAAAACACCTTCATTAAGAACTTTACATACAAGTTCCTTATTTTCGTCATCTTTTTGTTCGATCTGCATATCAATCAAACCATCATCAAATAAAACATGACCGCCTTCATGAACATCATCGAATAATCCAGGATAAGTTACGGCAATTTTTTCATTCGTACCTTCGATAGTATCATCCATCGAGATCCGTACTTCGTCACCAATATTGAATGAAAGTTTGCCACCTTTTTGAACTGTTGTCCGGATCTCAGCACCTTTGGTATCGAGCATCCGGCCAACCATCTTACCAGTGACCTTTTCAGCTTCGTCAACTAACTTCATTCTGCCTAAATGTTCTTCATGGTCACCATGAGAAAAGTTAAAACGGAAAACATTAGCACCTGATTCGATCAATTTTACAATTGTATCTAGATCATTACTAGCTGGTCCAAGTGTACTTACGATCTTGGTCTTTTTCATTATGAGTTACCTCTCCTTTGGAAAATAAAGTAATGTAGAATCGCTTAAAAATAGTTAAAAACTCAAAAAAAATGAGTATAACACCTATGGTTAGCTAAAATCTAACGCGATCATTCAAATCTAACAATGAAAGATCGGCATAATGTTTGTGATTTTCAAGAGTATCAATGATTTCTGTCGCAATCAACTCATTGTTGTGCATTCCTAGAGCTAATCCGCCTTTGCCTTCTAACAGCAAACGCACAGCGTAGTCACCCAATTGGGTCGCAAAGACACGGTCTTTAGCAGTTGGCTGACCCCCGCGTTGAACGTGAGCTAAGGTTACGGCACGACTGTCAAAGTCACCGTACTTGTCTAATTCTTCTTTTAGTTTTTGAGCAGACATGACACCTTCGGCAATCACGATCAGACCGTGGTCTTTCCCGTTTTCACGGTTAGTCGTCAACTTCTTGGCAATTCCTTCAATATCATATTGACGTTCAGGAACAACAATTGCATCTGCACCCGTTGCGATCCCAGCCCATAAGGCAATATCGCCGGCACCGCGTCCCATAACTTCCACAATGAAAGTCCGTTGGTGGGAAGTTGCAGTGTCATTGATCTTGTCAATTGCATCAACAGCAACATTTACAGAAGAATCGAAGCCAATGGTAAAATCTGTCCCAGGAATATCGTTATCGATCGTACCGGGGATACCAATTGAATTAAAGCCGAGCTGTGTTAAACGTTCGGCACCATGATATGAACCATCGCCACCGATCACAACTAGTGCATCGATCCCAAATTTTTTCAGTTGTTCGATTCCTAGCAACTGATACTTTCTTTCAGCAAATTCAGGAAAACGAGCAGAGTATAAAATAGTCCCGCCGCGTTTGATGATCCCATCAAGACGATCAAGGTCTAACAGTTCAATGTTTCCCTCAACCAAACCCTTGTAACCATAGTTAATACCATATGCTTCCAAGCCAGCAGAGTTAGCAGAACGAGCAACCGCACGGATCGCAGCATTCATACCTTGGGAATCCCCACCACTTGTCAAAATGCCAATGCGCTTCATTATTTTCACCTCAAATAAGATTTCTGTGTACTACATTCTCCAATGTTCATATTATCACTTTTCACGTGCCGTGTCTTGTTTATTTCGGAAAAAAATGAAATTATTCACGTGATTTACATTCTTTTTCATTAATTTAAAACTACATTATTTTTACCTAATAGTTCAATAACCCCATTTTGTGCACGTGTATCAGCGCTTAACCATAGCTTTTGGCTTAAGAGTACCTTTCGGTCGGATGCAACATCGTAAATGATGACTGGAACTTCACCGTGAAAAGCAACTAAGATTTTTTTCAATTTTTGTTTATCTGTGAATGAAAAATCTGTCGGCAAGCGCAAAAAATAACGTTGATTGACGATATTAGTAGCACTTTTCACAGAATCAACCAACAATTGCAACCCACGACGTTCTTCCACTGTGCCGCTCACCAAGACTACCTCGCCTTCCCGCAACTGGTCTTCATACCGGCGGTATTGTTGCGGAAAAACGGTGAGATCTAACGTACCAGTTTCATCATCGGCAGTCACAAAAGCCATTTGTTCCCCTTTTTTAGTCCGAATGACTTTCACTTTTTTAAGATACACAATTGCCGTTAATTTTTGCTTAACGTGCATCTGAGCAACTTTAGTCGTGTGATAGATCGTTGCAGCTTGGGCAAATTTTTCCACCGGATGGCCGGATAAAAAAGCACCTAGATAGTAGTTTTCGCGTTCTAGCCGTTCGGTTTCAGATAACTCTGTAACCGACGCTTCATTTTTAGGCAGCAACATTTCAAATAATTCGACGTTATGTCCACTTAATTCCGCATTTTTCAGCATTTTAGGCAATTGGGCTAACAACTGGGCACGTGAGGGTTCTAATTCATCAAAAGCACCGCTATAAATTAGAGCTTCAATTGCGTCTTGTTTTAAAAACTCTGCTGGTAACCGCTGCAAAAAATTGCTAAAGCTGGTGTAGCGTCCTGCTTGACGACGTTGAGCTAAGATTTCCTGCACAAAATTATGCCGCACAGTCTTGATACAGCTCAACCCAAAATAAATTGCGTGATTTTTTAAAATAAAATAGGACTCACTCAGGTTAATATCTGGGGCATGCACGGTAATTTGACGTTCCTTAGCCTCCATTAAATAAGTTTTCAGTTTCTGCTCTGCACCCACCACAGAATTTAGGAGTGCGGCATAGAAGGCTGCTGGATAATGGCACTTGATATACGCTAATTGAAAAGCCATTTTTGAATAAGCGACCGCATGCGAACGGTTAAAACCATAGTCCCCAAAACGACTAATATAGTCATAGACTTTGGCTGCATTTTGTGCGCTATAACCTTTCGCTACCGCCCCAGTCACAAACTTCGTCTGCATTTCGGCAATCACGTCATGTTTCTTTTTACTCATAGCTCGACGCAATAAGTCCGCTTGACCTAAAGTAAAGCCACCCATGACTGAAGCCACTTGCATAACTTGTTCCTGGTAAACCATGATCCCGTAAGTTGGTGCGAGAATTTCTTTTAACGAAGGGTCCGGGTAAGTCACCCGACTTTGCCCATGCTTTCTGGCAATAAATTCATCGATATTCTTGATCGGACCTGGACGGTACAAGGCATTGACCGCCGCAATATCTTCAAACGATGTCGGTGATAGTTTGCGTAAAACATTGCGGATCCCATCTGACTCAAATTGAAAGACACCGTTTGTATCCGCAGCTTGAAACAACTTGATCGTTGCTTCATCCTCTAGATCGATCGTTTTAACATCTAGTGTTTGACCATAGCCAAACTTGATAAAACGTAAGGCATTTTCCAAGATCGTTAAATTCCGCAACCCTAGGAAATCCATTTTTAATAAGCCAACTTTTTCTACTTGGTCTTTCGCATATTGAGTCACTAACATGTCATCTGGTCCCAGCTGAACTGGGACAATATCAGTCAACTTTTGTTCACTTAAAATGACCCCTGCCGCGTGTAGCGAATAATGTCTGGGTAACCCTTCTAAGTTTTTCGTAGTTTGGAAGAGCATTTCATTTTTTTGACTGTCAGCAACTAAATTCCGCAATTTTTGTGATTGTTGATAAGCCTCTGTTAAACTAATATGCAACGCAGCAGGAATTGCTTTACTCCATTGATCCATCTCATATGTGGTTGCACCTAAGACTCGACCTACGTCACGCAAAGCCTGTTTGGCGGCTAAGGTCCCAAAAGTAATAATTTGTGACATTTTTTGATGGCCATACTTTTGGTGAACATATTGAATAACATCAGCCCGCTTTAAATCTGGGATATCTAAATCAATATCCGGCATTTGTGCCCGTTCTTCGTTTAAAAAACGTTCAAATAAAAGATTATATTTCAACGGATCAACGTCTGTGATCATCAAAGTATACGCCACCAAAGACCCAGCCGCCGAACCACGTCCAGGACCGATCATGATCTGATTTTGGTGGGCAAAATTGGTTACATCCCAAACAATTAAAAAGTAGTCATCAAAACCCATTCGGTCAATAACAGCTAGTTCATGGTCTAGCCGTTTCTGATAAGCGGTTAGATCCGTTAACCCATTTTCTTGAGCACGTTTTTTCAGGCCAGCAGCACATAATTGCTGCAAATACTGTGCGGAAGATAAACCCGCTGGAGTTTGAAAACGCGGCAGTAAAGTTGGGGGAAAGTCCAGCTGAATCGAGATTTGGTCAATGATCTGTCCGACATTTTGAAAGGCATCTTCTAGGCCGGATTGCCGATATTCTGCTTGGAATTCAGCCGGATCTTTCAAATAATCAGCACCATCGCGACGCTGCATTAATTCTTCATTCGTCAATTTCTTTCCTAAACGGATCGCATTTAAAGCGACAGCCTCAAAATTCTGGTTAGGATACAGATATCGAACGGGCTTAGCCGCTACGACCTGCAAGTGAAACTGTTGTGCTAAATGACGTAAGTTGATCACCATTTGGTCAGACATTACCGGACTCAATCCCAGGTACAAGGCGCCTGTCGGCGTGATTTGACTAAGTTGCTGAAGCCATTTTTCTGCAGTTCGCAGATCACCTTCAGTTAAAGCTGTTAGCAAGAAATTATTTTGCGCCGGTGTGATCACGATCAAATCTGTTAAAAATGGGGCAATTTCTGCCAAAGTTAGCCGGTCTCCTGTCGGTTCAGTCGAACTCTTCGTCATTTTTAAACTAGAAAGCTGGATCAAATTTTGATAACCTGCCTTATTTTTAGCTAAAAAGACTAGCTCATTTTTATCACCATCTTGCCGCGTATTTTCTAATTGTAAAGTTAAACCTAGTAATGGCTTAAGCTGGTACTTTTGACAAGCTTGATAAAAGTCCAAGATGCCATACATAGTATTGATATCTGTTAATCCGATCGCCTGATAGCCAAGTTCATGCGCCTTTTTAACCAACTCTTCAATTTTAAGCGGACTTTGCAGTAAACTATAACAACTAATAACTTGCAATGGACTAAACATGCTGACACCTTCTTTTACGATAGTATTGATAAGTTAATTATACTCAAAATTTCGATGGGCTTCAAAACAATTCCCTACTTGACAGTTAACTTCTTTTACGCAATTTTTCACACATTTTCCCACCAAAAGAATGTTTATTTAGTTCATTTTGTGCTAAACTACTAGTTAATGAGAGGTGAATAATATTGGTAAAACAGCTTATGTTACTCTTCTGGAGTGCAATTTACGGTCTAGTCTTAGGCTACATTGTGTCTGCTTTAACTAGCTCTGCTTTTAATGTTACTACAAGTGTGATCGTCTCAATGATCGGCGGTTTTGTAGTCATTAACTTAGTTGCACCAATGATCAAAATTCAAAGAAAATCTGACGATTAATCAAAAAGACGCTGCTCAAATTATTAGCAACGTCTTTTTTTGTGCTCTTTTAGTTTTGAGCAGTTGTTTGAAAGCTCAAAGCATGATTTTCATCTAAGGTAATTTCTACTGTGGAATGTGGTAAGATCTTTCCACCAATGATTTGTTTAGCCAGTGGTGTTTCAACTTGGTCTGTAATGAACCGTTGTAATGGACGTGCACCATAGGCAGGTTCATAACCATTTTTAGCGAGCCATTCCTTAGCTGCGCCATTGATCGTTAAAGTGATCTCTTGGTCAGCTAAACGGTCGGACAATAAGCCGATAAACTTGTCAACGATTTGTTCGATGGCTGTTAGGTTCAACGGAGTAAACATGATAATATCATCGATTCGGTTTAAGAATTCGGGCTTAAAATGACTCTGAGCCAGCTTCATCACCGCATCATGGGTGCTCGTTGAAATTTGACCATCGTCTGTCACTTGATCTAATAAAAGATCTGAACCAAGGTTTGACGTCATGATCAAAATCGTATTTTTAAAATCAACTGTCCGACCCTGACTATCAGTTAACCGACCGTCATCTAAGACCTGCAGCAAAATATTGAAAACGTCTGGGTGAGCTTTTTCAACTTCATCTAACAAAATAATGGAGTACGGATTACGGCGAACAGCTTCGGTCAGCTGACCACCTTCTTCATAACCTACATACCCTGGTGCCGCACCAACTAAACGACTGACAGAGATCTTATCCATATATTCACTCATGTCCAACCGAACCATGTGCTTGTCTGAATCAAACAAGTTTTCCGCCAAGGCTTTTGCCAGTTCGGTCTTACCAACACCAGTCGGCCCAAGAAACATAAATGAACCAAGCGGTTTAGATGGATCTTGCAGTCCGGCTCGTGAACGTAAAACAGCATCTGAAACAGCTGTCACTGCTTCATCTTGTCCAATGACACGCTGATGCAAACTATCGGCTAAATGCAACAGTTTTTGCCGTTCCCCTTCAACTAGCTTAGCGACTGGAATCCCTGTTGCTCGACTAACGACCGCAGCAATTTCATTTTCAGTCACCGATTCTTCAACTAACCAGTCGTCTGGACGATCACTTTGTTCTAAATCAGCCAATTCTTTAGCTAACCGTGGTAAAGTTCCATGTTGTAATTTTGCAGCTTTTTCCAAGTCATATTGGCTTTCAGCTTCTTCTAATTGATGCTTAGCCTGGTCAATTTCCGCTTTTTTATCACTGACCCGCTTGATATCTTCTTTTTCGCTTTCCCAGCGCATTTTCAGTTGATTATCTTTTTCATGCTCATTCGCTAACTGTTCTTGCACATCCGCGAGACGTTTTTGTGAAGCTTCGTCAGTTTCCTTTTTTAGAGCAGCTTCTTCAATTTCTAAGCGCATCACTGCGCGATTGACTTGGTCTAGTTCAGTTGGAACAGAATTCATTTCAACTCTGATTTCAGCACAGGCTTCGTCGACCAAATCGATTGCCTTGTCTGGTAAAAAGCGGTCGGTGATGTAACGGTCAGACAACGTTGCTGCCGCCACTAAGGCATTGTCATGAATTCTAACGCCGTGATGGATCTCGTAGCGTTCACGCAAGCCTCGCAGAATTGCGATCGTATCCTCAACCGTTGGCTCCTGGACTAAAACTTTTTGGAAACGTCGTTCTAAGGCCTTATCTTTTTCTAGGTTTTCTCGGTATTCGTCTAAAGTTGTCGCACCGATCAAATGCAGTTCACCACGAGCTAACATTGGCTTTAAAATATTGCCGGCATCCATGCTGCCTTCAGTTTTTCCTGCGCCAACGATCGTATGGATCTCATCGATAAATAAGATGATTTGGCCTTCGCTTTTTTTAACTTCTTTTAAAACTGATTTGAGTCGTTCTTCGAATTCACCCCGATATTTAGCACCAGCGATCAATGAACCCATATCCAAAGAAAAAATCGTCTTATTTCTCAAATTTGCAGGAACATCGTTTTTTACGATCCTTTGGGCTAAGCCCTCGATGATCGCTGTTTTACCTACCCCTGGTTCACCAATTAAAACTGGGTTGTTTTTGGTTTTACGTGATAAGATCCGAATTACATCTCGAACTTCCTCATCCCGGCCGATAATGGGATCTTGCTTACCCGAACGAGCTTCTGCCACCAGATCAGTCCCATATTTTTCTAAGGCCTTATATTGTGCTTCTTGATCTTTTGATGTCACGTGTTCTCCTCCTCGTAAATCGGTGATCACCGTTTGTAGTTTTTGAGCAGTGAGCCCATTTTTTTGTAAATATTCTGTCAGTGGCTGGTACTTGAGCTGCATAAGTGCAAGGACGATCGTGTCTAAGGCGATGTATTCATCCCCCAGTTGTTGTTTTAACTGGTCCGCCTTTTGTAAAAGCTGCACTAAATTTTGACTCATGGATTGTCCGTAGGCAACATTACCGGAAACAACTGCGATTTGATCAAGCTCCTGATCAATTTTCTTTTCAAAAGCGGCAACATCAACACCAGCTTTTTGATACAGATCCGCTGCAAATTCACCGGGCTGGATCAAAAACTTGAACAAATGCGGAATGTCAATTTCTTGGTGTTGTCGGGTCATTGCGATTTGTTGCGCTTGCCCGATGGCTTCTTGGACTGCATTAGTTAAACTATCATTATTCATGTTTTTTATCCTTTCCATCTTCAAAATAGCTGAATTAATTTTAATTGTAATTATTTTTGTCAGTAATTTAATTTACTGACTCTCATTATACAGCATATTATTCTAGATGCTAATAAAAAGTCTTACCTTCTTTGACCAAATTGATTAACCGGCATTTTCAGGCTTAAATCATCAAAAAAAGGCCCCTCATTTTTTAAATGAGAGGCTCTTACTTTTATCGCTCACAGTGTTGTTGCCACTGTTGCATGATCGTTTGTTTGTATTCTGGGTAGACCGCTAAAATTTCTGGAAAAACTTGATCTGCAATAATTTTAAATGCCGTCGTTTTCCCCACTCGACTACTGATCATTTCCAATAAATTATCATAATTAGTGTAATCATGGCGAATCGTATTCACAATTTTCCAATCATCAACCTCAAAAGGTTCAAGTTCATCGAAGTTTCGACTCACCATAAAAATCTCATGATTTAATTTCGCACGATGAACTAATTTTTTTCGGCTCACTCTTTGGACAGTAACTCCTTGTTGCACCACCAAGTCTGTTAACCGGTGGGTTTTTGTGGCAACTGCTTTTCTGGCAGCTTGTGCTCGTTTTTCTTTATTTTTCATTTTTCGCGTGTAAGTTTCCTGAACTTCTGGCAGCAAAAAAGTCTGTGTTACTTGTTCTTTAGACCAAATTGGTACCACTTGTGAAGCATAATATCCACGTTTGGTTTTTTCAGGCTGCGGTAAGTATTTGACCATTTTGTCAGTCCATTCAAACTCCTTTTTTAATTCCGCTCGACTGAAATATTGTTTTTCTTCCATGCTCGTTCCTCTTTTCTAAAAGTCGTTTAGTTAAGCACACACTCAACCAGAGGCCTTAGAAAATCACCAGCATCAAACATCACCAGAAAAACAAATTGGTCAATCTCAGCGCATAAAACGCCTCACCATCAACTTTATCAATTAATTCACCCGCACCTTTCATACGTGTCATGCTAATTCGGAAGATTTTTCGAACATATGTTCATAGTATACCGCTATTTTATTTTAAGGACAAGTCAAAAAAACATCAACCACAACGCAGCTGATGTTTTTCCAATTATTTAGTTTTCGTAGCTTTCAGCAACTTAGTCTTCACTCACTAACTTGATGATCTGTAAGACCACGTCAGTTGCCTTTTCCATCGTTTCTTTTGAAACGTATTCAAAGCGGGCATGCATGTTTTCTGGACCAGCGAACAAGTTTGGTGTTGGCAAGCCCATAAATGAGATCTTCGAACCGTCTGTCCCACCACGAACTGGTGCGATCAATGGTTTAATATCTAAGTCTTCCATTGCTTTCTTAGCAACTTCAACGACTGTCATATCTTTTTCGATCACTTCACGCATGTTGTAATATTGGTCTTTCATATCCAAAATAACGCGGTCTTCGCTAAATTGTTCGTTCATTTTTGCGACAATGTTCTTAATAAGTTGTTTCCGTTCTTCAAACTTATTACGATCATGGTCACGAATAATATAAGTCATCTTAGCTTCATCAACCGTTCCGTTAATTGCTAAGAGATGGAAAAATCCTTGGCGACCATCGGTCTTTTCTGGGACTTCAGCACTTGGCAAATGATTTTCAAATTCAACCGCCAGCTTCAAAGCGTTGATCATAATGCCTTTTGCTTCTGAAGGATGAACATCTTTCCCGACAAATTTAATTGTAGCTTGGGCAGCGTTAAATGTTTCATATTCTAATTGACCCAATGGACCACCATCGACGGTATAAGCCAAATCGGCACCAAATTCATCGACTTCAAAACGATCGGCACCAGTCCCGATTTCTTCGTCTGGACCAAAGGCAACTTCAACTTCACCGTGTTTGATTTCTGGATGAGCAACTAAATATTCGACCGCAGTCATAATTTCAGTCACACCAGCTTTGTCATCAGCACCCAACAAAGTTGTCCCGTCAGTTGTGATCAAAGTCTCGCCTTTGTAATTTTTCAGATTAGGGAATTCAGCAGGTGATAATGAATAGCCGCTTTGACCCAGCTTAATGTCTGATTCACCATCGTAGTTTTCAACTAATTGTGGTGCAACATTGTGCGCATTAAAATCAGCTGTATCAATATGTGAAATAAAGCCGACTTTTTTAGCTTCTTGGCCTGCAGGCAAGTTACTTGGTAATGTAGCGAAAACATAACTGCTCTTAGCTGCGATCCGCACGTTATCCAAACCAATCTCGTTTAATTCCAATACTAGTTCGTTGGCAAACTCAACTTGATTTTGGGTTGATGGAACTGTAGTTGATTCTTCATCCGAACGCGTTTCTTTCCGAACGTACTTCAAAAAACGTGGTACTAACTTATCATACTTTGTCATGAAAACTCTCCTTTATATTCAAGCTACCCTGTTGTCAACAAGATAACCTGGTTAATTAATTTAAATAAATCTAAATGGATCCGTATTAATTGTAGTCGAGATGACTTGAATTGGCCAGTTATTTTCAGTTGCCCACTGGCTAAAGAGTGCTTTTAATTGCGGTTGGCAGACCCATTCAAAATGGTGACCCGGGTCAAGCACATTTAAACCGCCAGCCAACATATCATGGGCCGTGTGATAACTAACATCACCAGTAATATACACCTCAGCTCCCGCAGCCTGTGCTTGTGGATAAAACTTCGCTCCACTTCCGCCAAGAACTGCTACTCGTGAAACTACTTGCTGAGGGTCAGGACTAACCAACCGTAAACCATTAATTTCAAAAATTTGTTTACATTTGGCTGCCAAATCAGCAACAGTTATCGGATGCTCTAAATTACCGACCCGTCCCATTCCATATTGCGGCCCACTGTCCTCAATTGCATACAAATCAAAGACGATTTCTTCATACGGGTGATTTGCCCGCATCGCCGCTAAAATTTGGTTCTTTAACCGCGCCGGAAAAACAACTTCGACTTTTTCTTCTGAGACACTTTCGGCCTGGCCCACACTACCAATTGCCGGTGTAGCAGCCTGTCCGGGAGTAAACCGGCCAGTTCCTTGGACAGAAAATGAACAGCCGCTGTATTCTCCAATTTGGCCAGCTCCGGCAGCGGCTAAGCCCGCCCGTAGTTGGGATGCACTTTCAACTGGGACAAAGACTGCTAGTTTATAAATTTTTTCAGCAAGCGGCCCTAGTAATGGCATGGTATCTTGTAACCCCAGCTTGTCAGCTAGCCAATCATTCATTCCACCTTGAGCACTGTCTAAATTTGTGTGGGCAGCATAGACTGTAATGCCATGCTTGAGCAGCTCCGCATACATTTGATTTTGCGGCACACTTAAATCAAAACTATGAACAGCATGAAACATTGCTGGATGATGTGCAAAAATAAAATCAACTTTTTGGTCAATTGCTTCTTGAACAGTTTCTGGGCGGACGTCAAGCGTGACCATCATCCGATGGACTTCCTGCTGTAAATCGCCTAATTGCAAACCGATCGGGTCACCTTTTTCAGCTAACCATTTCGGGGCAAATTCTTCAAAACGTGTCACAATGTCATTGACTGTCGTCATCAGCTAACACTCCTTTAATTTGAACGATCTTAGCAGTAACCTCCTGATATTTAGGTGTGGCAGTCTTGCCAGCAGCAGTTAAGGCTGTACAAATTTTTTCTTCACGGTGCAATTCACGCGTCCATTTTTCAATAAAAGCTGGGTCTTTTTGGGCTACTAATTTAGGGCCAAAAAAGATTTCATCTGCACTTAACTGCTTGATGTTAGCCACTGGTTGAGCCACCATCAGTTCATAAACATGGCCCGTTTCACTCAAAATTTCTTCGGCGGTAATTTCATAATAATTATTCATCAGCCATTCTCGTACCGCATCCGCACCAACATTAGGTTGTAAGATCAACAAGGGCTTTGCTGCCAATTTCTGGGGGTCAGCACTCAAAATGTTGACCATCAAAGGACCACCCATCCCGCAAATCGTCACGGTATCGATTTGGTCTTCTGCGGTATAAGCCGCTAAGCCATCCGCTAAACGCGACTGCACGATTTCAGACATTTGTTCTTGAGCAATAATTTTGGTCGCATTGTGGTGGGGACCAGCAACCACCTCACCAGCGACCGCAAAAGAAATTAATCCTTTTTTCGCCAAATAGACCGGCAAATACGCATGGTCTGAGCCAATATCAGCTAACCGTGCCCCCACCGGGACATGTTGCGCAACGTGTAGTAATCTTTGTGATAATTTATTTGAATCCATTTTATGCTCCTTAGTAACTCAATATTATTGTACACCAAAAAGAAAGCGTTTTTTAGTGATGCACTACTCATTTTTAACATGAGACTTATGTATAGAAAAAGGCCGAAACATTTTCGACCTTTTTCATCTTGCACAGTGCTAAGCTGCAAGCGTTAATTTTTAATCCAAGAAATCTTTCAGTTGTTTTGATCTGGAAGGATGACGCAGCTTGCGCAACGCCTTGGCTTCGATCTGACGAATCCGTTCGCGTGTAACGCCAAAGACCCGGCCAACTTCTTCCAAAGTTCTGGTCCGACCATCGTCTAAACCAAACCGTAACCGTAAAACATTTTCTTCGCGGTCGGTCAAAGTATCCAAGACACTTTCCAACTGTTCTTTTAATAATTCATAAGCAGCGTGGTCCGCTGGGCTAGTTGCTTCTTGATCTTCGATAAAATCACCCAGATGCGAATCATCCTCTTCACCAATTGGTGTTTCCAATGAAACAGGTTCTTGCGCGATTTTCAAGATCTCACGGACCTTTTCAGTCGGCATATCCATTTCGGCCCCAATTTCTTCGGGAATCGGTTCACGGCCAAGATCTTGTAGTAATTGACGTTGGATCCGGATCAGTTTGTTGATAGTTTCGACCATATGCACTGGGATCCGAATTGTCCGTGCCTGATCAGCAATCGCACGGGTGATCGCCTGGCGGATCCACCAAGTAGCGTAAGTTGAAAATTTGAAACCTTTACGGTAGTCAAACTTTTCAACAGCTTTCATGAGTCCCATGTTTCCTTCCTGAATTAGATCCAAAAAGGACATTCCGCGACCAACATAACGTTTAGCAATTGAAACCACTAACCGCAAGTTAGCTTCGGCAAGGTTTTGCTTAGAATATTCATCGCCTTGTTCGATCCGTAGTGCTAAAGCAATTTCTTCGTCGGCAGTCAACAAGTCGACCCGTCCGATCTCTTTCAAATACATCCGAACTGGGTCATTGATTTTAACACCAGATGGTGCTGAAACATCTCTTTTAGCATTTTCTGCCTGCTTAGTCGCAGCATGCAAAGCGTGCTCACTTGGTTCACCTTTTTCATCAACTACTGAAATTCCGGCATCTTCCACGGCTTCAATCAATTTATCCATCGCATCAGCGTTTAATTGATACGGTTCAACTAATCTCTTAGAAAGAACAGAGTATTTAATTTGCTTTTTGGGCTTAAATTCATGAATCGTGCTCCGTAATTCTTTTTTATATTTTTTCTCTAATTCAGTTACTTTATTTTTATCTTCTGCCAAGGTGAGGTCCTCCTTATATTGCTGAAATCCCAGCTTGTTTCCGTTGTAATAAGTCAATTAATTTAACAGTTAAATCAACGACTGTCTCTTGATCATTCATTCTTTTAGCTCGTGCCAATTGCTGATTTAAGTGTGCAATTTGTTCTTCTAACGGCGAGGCTTGCAAAATCAACTGTAAACAATCGTTGATCTCTTGTTCACTAGTTTGTTCAGCAAAGTTATTCATTTCTAATGACACCACAATTTCTTGTAACGCACCTTCTTGTACGAAATCTAAAAACGCAGCACTATCAAAGGTCTGATGTTGATTGAAGAACCCCTGAGCCAATAAATAAATGGTCTGATAATTTTCATGCACAAAGCTAAACTCTGGCATTCCTGCGACCTTCAGCCACGTACTCCGATCGTGTAAGAGTCGGTATAACAATAACCGTTCTGCTTGCTCGATTCGATCATAATGAACTGGAGCTTGAATCTTAGGCCCCACAGCACGTGGTGCTTGGGTAGGCGCTTGAACTGATTGAGACTGCTTTTTCGGCGCCCCTGTTGCACGTAATTCCTTCAACTGGTTTTCTAAGGTCAGCTTGTCTAGCTGAAATCTTTGTGCCAGGCGATTTAAATACAAATCACGTTCAATTGCGTCATTACTTTGGGCAATTTTTTTCAGGACATCTTCGATATAAGCTAATTGGTCGTTTTCATTATCTAAGTTACGCCCTTGTTGATAGTAACGCAAATAAAAAGCTAATTCACTTTCCAAACTATCATGGACATGGGTCACAAACTTCTCTGCCCCGTATTTCCCGACATATTCATCAGGATCAAGCTTTTCCGGGAGTGAAATAACACTTAAATTGAAGCGGCCTGTCGCAGCTAACAACTCTAGCGCTCGTTTGGTTGCTTTTTGTCCCGGCTCGTCGCCATCGTAACAAAGACTAACATTTTTCGAGACCCGTGCTAAAGTGTAAACCTGTTGTTCAGTTAAACTAGTTCCCATCGAAGCTACACCATTTTTAACACCAGCTCGATATGCAGCCAAAACATCCATAAAGCCTTCAAATAAAACGAGGCTTTTTTCAGTCCGGACACTATTCTTAGCTTTATCAAAGTTAAACAAGACGTCCCGCTTATTAAAAATCTCCGTTTCGGGTGAATTTAAATATTTAGGCTGCTGGTCGTTTTTTTGTAACAGGCGCCCAGAAAAGGCAATCACCTGTCCAGCCGCATTCCGAATCGGAAACATGACTCGGGACCGAAAACGATCACTTAGTTGTCCATCTTGTCGTTCTACAAACAGTCCAGATTTTCGTAATTTTTGGTAATCCGGTTGATGTTCATCGAAAAACGGTAGTAATAATTTATTTGCAGGTGCATAACCAATTTGAAATTCAGCGATCAATTCATCAGTTAAACCCCGGTGATGCAAATACTCTAACGCTTCTTCACCCAACTGCGTATTCACTAAAATATGATGATACAATTCAGCAGCTTCACGATGATAATCTTTTAAAATCGCAATTTCAGGATTATCCTGATTTCCCGGTTTAGCGCCACTCAAGTCAGCTTGATATTCTTGACTAACCTGCACGTTTCCAAGTTCAGCAACACGCAACACAGCGGCTGGAAAACTGAGATTTTCAAGCTCCATCATAAACTTAAAAACATTCCCACCCCGATGACACGAAAAACAGTTAAAAATCTGTTTTTGTTCATTAACAGAAAATGAGGCCGTTTTTTCAGTATGAAAAGGACAAAGCCCAAACCAATTTTTTCCTGAACGATGCATTTGAACAAATTGTTCAACGACATCTAAAATATTGACCTGCGAACGAACATCATCGATCACCTCTTCAGGGATCATTTTGCTCACACAACCACCTCAAAATAACTTTAGCATTAAGCGGGTAAAAGTCGCACGAAGCTGTGCGACTTTTACTTTTCTTTTTTTACATAATCAATAGTAATGATATAATGAAATCCACTGTTATGCAAGGAAAAAGCACCCTTTTCATGAACTTTTCTCCGTTCATCTTGACCTAAAAATGTCCAGAGCACATTTAGTCTCTGGACATTTTACTATAAATTTTAATTGGTGCTTATTTGACGTTCACATTATCTAAAGCGCCAAAAACAACTGTCAAACGAGCAATTTGAGCTAAAAGAGCTAACCGATTGTTCTTAACTGCTTGGTCATCAACCATGACCATGGTTTCTTCAAAATATGCACTGATTGGTTCGCGCAAACTAGCTAAAGCTAAGTAGCGTTCTTCCAAATCTTGATCGGCATAGTCTGCAGCCACAGTTTGAACAGCTTGATATAAATTAGTTTCAGATTCGTTTTCAAACAAAGCTGGATCAACAGTCGCTGAAAAACTGTCTGTATTCTTTTGTGCGAGTCGAACAGTTCTAGTTAAGGCTTCAATATTTTCTTTAAAGTCTGCATCTGATTGATGAGCAGCTAACACTTCAGCAGCCGCAAAAATCCCTGGGAAGGTATTTTCTTGCACTGCAGATACTGTATTAACAATATCATAGGCATAGTTTTGGTCAGACAATAACTGGTGCACGCGGTCTAACATAAACTGTTTCCACTCTTGCTGATTTTGTTCAGGTTGAGTATTAACATAGAGCGTAGCTTCTTGTTGAGCCGAACTGTCAATTGCCTGAGCTAAATCAAGTACTGATAAATGCCAATCTTGGTCCAAAACGATTCGCACAATTCCTAAGGCTTGACGTCTTAGAGCATATGGATCATTGGAACCGCTAGGCAACATTCCTGCTGCAAAAAATGATTGGATACTATCCAATTTATCTGCAAGCGACAACATTGCCCCCACTTTAGTTGTTGGCAAGGCACTGTCTGAACCTAAAGGCAGGTATGATTCACGGATTGCTTGAGCAGTTTGGTCGTTTTCACCAGACAGTTTAGCGTAGATCTCACCCATCACACCTTGTAATTCAGAAAATTCGCCGACCATTTCAGTTACTAAGTCAAACTTGTAAATTTGTGCAGCTCTAGCTAGATCATGCAACTCAGCAGCTGATAAATGAACTGCTTGTCCTAAGTTAGCAGCAATTTGCCCAACTCGCTGCATCTTGGTTGCAAGTGTCCCGATCTTATCATGGAACATCACGTTTTGCAGCCGGGCAACGTTAGCACTTAATGGTGTCTTTTGGTCTTCTTCATAGAAGAACTTTGCATCTTCCAAACGAGCGGTTAAAACTTTTTCGTTTCCGGCCACCACATTTTCGAGGTGTTTTTCATTTCCGTTGCGGACCGAAACAAAGTGCGGCAACATCTTGCCTGCTTGATCCAGCACATAGAAGAAACGTTGATGGTCTTTCATTGAAGTGATCAAAACTTCGTCTGGTAAAGATAAATATTTCTCAGCGAATGAACCCGCAAAAACTGTTGGGTATTCAACTAAGTTATTGACTTCTTCTAATAAATCTTCATCGACTACGATCTGCCAGTTATTTTGTTGTGCTAGTTCGGCAATTTGTTGACGAATAATTGACTTACGTTCCTTAGCATCAGCAATCACATGTTCTGCCAACAAACTAGCTGGATATTGGTCAGTACTTGCTAAAGTGACGTTCTTACCTAAGAAGCGATGGCCAGCAGAAACCCGGTCAGCTTTAATTTGTAAAATTTGCACCGGAATAACTTGTTCATCCAGCAAACAAACCAGCCAACGAATTGGACGAACAAACTCAAATTCATTGATACTCCAGCGCATCATCGTTGGGAAACGCATCGACGTGATCACTTGTTTCACATCTGCCAAAACTTCAGTCACTGTTTTGCCTAGAATAGCTTTTTCCACATAAGCATATTCAGTTCCTTTAAATTCTTTAAAGTAAATTTGGTCAGGATCGACCCCTTGTCCACGACAAAAACCCTGTGCTGCTTTAGACCAATTTCCTTGGTCATCTAGCGCAATTTTTTTAGCCGGACCTTTGGCTTCTTTTTTAATGTCTGGTTGTTTGTCAGCCAAGCCTAAGACTTTAACGGCTAAACGGCGAGGAGTTGAATATTTTTCAATACTTTCAAATGAGATCCGAGCGTCATTTAAAAATTTTTCCATCCGTTCAGCTAACTGATCAACACTAGGTGTGACCACATGTGCAGGGATTTCTTCAAGCCCAATTTCTAGTAGGAATGTATGTGTCATTTATTTATCCTCCTCTAATAATTGCTGGCGTAATTTTTCATCCTTGATCAACGGATAACCCAACTTCTTACGTTCGGCAACAAAAACTTTGGCAACAGCCTTGGCCATGTTTCGAATTCGGGCGAGGTAACCAGCACGTTCCGTGACAGAAACAGCTCCGCGCGCATCCAACAGATTAAAGGTATGACTGCATTTTAAAATATAATCATAGGCCGGATGAACTAAGCCGTTTGCGATTTGCTTTTTAGCTTCGATTTCATACTTATCAAAAGCTTCAAATAACATTTCTTGGTCACTTTCTTCAAAGGCGTATTTTGATTGTTCATATTCAGGCTGTAAGAAAATGTCACCATACTTCACTCCGTCAGCCCATTCTAGGTCAAAAACAGACTGCACATCTTGAATATAAGATGACAGACGTTCCAAACCATAGGTAACTTCAGCAGCAACTGGCCAAACTTCTAGGCCGCCAACTTGTTGGAAGTAGGTAAACTGAGTGATTTCCATTCCGTCCAACCAAACTTCCCAACCAACACCGGCACAGCCCATTGATGGATTTTCCCAGTTATCTTCGACGAAACGAATATCATGTTCAGCCGGATCAATGCCTAAAGCTGCTAAGCTGTCCAGGTATAGGTCCTGAATATTAGCTGGTGACGGCTTCATGATTACCTGAAATTGATGATGTTGGTATAAACGGTTCGGGTTTTGACCATAACGTCCGTCAGCTGGGCGACGGGAAGGTTCAACATAGGCAACGTTCCATGGTTCTGGTCCAATGGCACGTAAAAATGTATATGGGCTCATTGTCCCCGCACCCTTTTCAGTATCGTAAGACTGCATTAGCATACAGCCTTGTTTTGACCAGAATTGTTGTAACGTTAAGATAATTTCTTGAATACTTAACTTTTTTGACATGCAGGTTTCCTCCTTGAGAATTTACAGCAGCATTATTTAAATCAGCATAGTTAAATTTAAAAATCTAAACTGAGTAATAATTTAACTCTACTTACTTAAGCTAGCGTTGACGTAGAGCGTTGGACTTAGGCCACAAAAAAAGTCCCTATGCAGCCCACTAAAGGTCCTGCATAGGGACGATCAGCCGATCGCGGTTCCACCCTATTTCCGGTTACTACAACCGACCACTTTTAAAATCCAGCTAAAGATTGCCACTCGTAGAGTTCATTATCTGCTTTCACTGTCCAGACTCGCTGCTAAATTTCACCACTACGATCAAATCTTATCCTCGCCAACGCTATTTGAATAGTATAACCATAAGTCACACGCGGCTATTTGTCAATATCCAATCACGTCGATTGAACGTTTTCAACCCGCACAGCTGGCATTTTAATCGTCTTTTTTTAAAAGTTGCTCCCAACCGCTCATTTGATCAAGAAATTTTTTGGCTTTAACAAAGACCCCAACTTGATCACTATAAATCGCATCCAGTGTTTTTCGTAACGCCTTTTTAGTACTTTCTTTGACCTTAATCGAATGCAACTGAGTTAAATCAACCACTGAAAAAAGTCTCAAATAGTAGACCGTTCGCTGGTCTAAATGCAGCCGATGCGGGTCTAAATGCCAGTGTCGTTGGCATAAAATGCCCCCATAAGTTTCGGAAAAGTCAAATGGCGCCTGAGTATTTTGACAAATAACACAACTTTCCAATGAAGGTTTGACCCCAAACGTTTCCAGCAACTGAATTTCGATAATATTGGTAATGATTGCTGGGTCCAAGCCTTCATCAATTAAGTTGATTGCTGTAAAAATTTTGGTAAACCAGAGTGGCGGTAGCGCTTGATCAGTTCCAAACGCTGCTGTTGCTAATCCTAGAATATATGAAGCATAGGCGTTTAATTCGATTTCTGTAAAAATCCTTTGATACTGGTCAAGTTCTCTTGTTCCTGAAATAAAGGATAGGCCAGTATCATGCACCGTCCCAAAATAAGTCCCATGAGAAAAGGGCAAAATCGCGGCTGCCAGCTTAAAGCCTCTTTTTCTTGCACCACGGACAAAAAAAGTTTTGATACCAAATTTGTCTGTCAAAATTTTAACCAGCATATCTCGTTCTTTATAGTCTGACCGCGAAATCACGATGCCCTGAAAATCAACTGCTTGGTGGGTCGCCATTTGTGCACTTCCTTACTTTAACCAAACTTGCTAACAAAAAAACAGACCTAGACTTTCACTGCTAGATCTGCCTCAATTTTAATAATCGTCTTGCTTATAACCTAGTGATTGTAAATCAGTTTGGCGATCTTTCCAGTTTTCTTGGACTTTGACCCACAACTCTAAAAATACTCGATCACCAAGCAAGGTTTCAATATCTTTACGGGCTAATGTACCGATCCGCTTCAGCATTTTTCCGCCTTTGCCAATAATGATTCCTTTTTGACTATTACGTTCAACGACGATCGTTGCGGAAACTTGAACTTTCTGTTCATCCTGACGCTTGACCCGTTCAGTCACCACTGCAACAGAATGCGGCACTTCTTCACGTGTTAGTTGATTGACCTTTTCCCGAATCAGTTCAGAAATAATAAAACGTTCTGGGTGATCAGTGATCTCATCTTCCGGATAAAATTGTGGTCCTTCTGGTAAATCAGTCACCAAATTGTCCACTAATTCGTCCACGTTGTTACCCTTTAGCGCAGAAATTGGGTAAATCTCTTGAAAATCTAGAGTTTGACGGTAATCATCGACAATTGGCAACAAATCATCAGGCTTAACCTGATCAATTTTGTTGATCACCAAGTAAATCGGCTTTTTAACGTTTTGTAAACGACGGATGATAAAATCATCGCCCTTGCCCCGCTTTTGTGTTGCGTTAACCATAAATAATACTGCGTCAACTTCATTCAAAGTTGATAAAGCTGAATCAACCATAAAATCGCCTAACTTACTTTGCGGTTTATGGATCCCTGGAGTATCAATAAAAACAATTTGAGAATCATTAGTCGTATAGATCCCCTGAATTTTATTTCTAGTAGTTTGGGGTTTATCGCTCATAATCGCAATTTTTTGTCCAATCACGTGGTTTAGAAACGTAGACTTCCCCACGTTGGGACGTCCAATAATGGCTACAAAGCCAGAATGAAAAGCATTTGTCATCTTATTTTCCTTTCTCATTTCAATGCAACATTAATTAACTCTCAGCGCAACCAAAAATTGCCAGAGTTTCGGCAATAAAATCATTGCAGCAGTGAAAACTGCATAAAGCGATGATAATAAAACTGCCCCAGCAGCAATATCTTTAGCTTTTTTGGCAGCTGGTTGGTGTTTTGTCCCGCAGATCAAGTCAACGATATTTTCAATCACCGTATTCCACGCTTCACTAGCCAAGACTAAAAAGACCGCGAGCAACAGACTTCGCCATTCATTGTTAGTGACTTGGAGCAAAAATCCCGCTGCCACTACCGCTAAACCTGCCCAACAATCAAAGCGGAAATTCCGCTCATCATGATAAACTGTCTGTAAACCTTCACCTGCATGCTTTAAAGCCTGAATGAAATTCCGGTTTTTCCACTGAGTAGTGTAGGACTTTTTATCTTTTAAGGCCATAAGCATCTAGAATCTTTCTTTGCAAGCCAAACATTTCCTTTTCGTCATCCGGCTGCATGTGATCATAACCGTTCAAGTGCAAGAAACCGTGGACAACTAAAAAGCCTAGTTCTCGTTCTTGTGAATGACCCAAGTATTCAGCTTGTTCTTTGACCTTGTCAATTGAAACAAAAATGTCACCGATATTCTTCGGAATTTCTAAGGCTAATTCGTCGCTCAAAATAATCGGCAGGTCTTCGCCATCATCTTCCTCGATTGCAAAACTGATCACATCAGTCGCCTTATCTACTCCGCGGTATTCTTTATTGATCGCATGAATTTTTTCATTATCAACCAAAGTCACTGACATTTCAGTATTATCAGGCAATTCAATATATTTACCAGCATAGTCTAATAACTGTTCAATTAAAGTCAGCCATTCTTGGGATACTTTTTTTGTTTCATCAAATATTTCTAGATCCATAAATTAACTAATCCTCGTTTTTTCTAAAATTTTTATTGTGGTAATTTAGCAGCTACTTTTTCATAAGCAGCAACGATTTCTGACACGACTGGATGCCGAACAACTTCTGTGTCCGAGAATTCGACAAATTCAATATGCGGCAAGCCTTGCAGCACCTTACGTGCGTCAACTAAACCACTTTCCTGGTGCCCTTTTGGTAAATCAATTTGACTAATATCACCATTGACCACCATTTTTGAGCCAAAGCCTAAACGAGTTAAAAACATTTTCATTTGAGCCCGTGTTGTATTTTGAGCCTCATCCAAAATCACAAATGCGTTTTCCAACGTTCGCCCACGCATATAAGCCAATGGTGCAATTTCGATCACACCGCGCTCAATCAATCTTTCAGTGTGTTCAGCACCTAAAATCGCATATAAAGCATCATAAATTGGTCGTAAATATGGATCAACTTTTTCCTTCAAGTCCCCAGGTAAAAATCCTAAGGACTCACCAGCTTCAACAGCTGGTCGGGTTAAAATCAGGCGTTCCACTTCTTTTTTCTTTAGTGCTGCCACCGCCATTACCACGGCTAAAAATGTTTTCCCGGTTCCGGCTGGACCAATCCCAAACGTTAGGTCTGAAGTTTTAATGGCATGAACATAACGTCGTTGCCCATAATTTTTAACACGGACTGGCCGGCCATGATTATCCTTGATCAAAGTTTCTCGATACAACTCTTTAAAGTCCGCTAAGGTCCCATTTTTAGCCATCGTTACGGCTGAAACAACGTCACTTTCTGCAATTTTTACCCCTTGTTCAATTAAATCTGCCAGGTTTTTCAAAACATTGATTGCTTGAGCGGTACTCTGGTTTTCGCCCTCAAACTTGATTTCCTCACCAAATGGTTTAATTACAACATTGAGGCTTTCTTCAATCAGTTTCAGATAAGTATCATTCACACCAAATAAAATTGCTTGAACATTTGGCTTGGTGATTCGCAGTTCTTTTTCAACAACTTGTTTTTCTGACAATTGAAGGTCTCCTTTAATTTCGTAGTTAGCTACTCTAAATATAGCTTATCGCTTAGGTTTTTACAAGTCAGGCTAAATCAAAACCAACTTTTTAAATCAATAAAAAAGTCCGACCCGAAAGTCGAACTTCTTTGTTTATTTAGAAAGTAACTCTTTAACTGTTGAGTTAACGAGTTTACCATCAGCTTGCCCTTTGACTTTAGGCATCACGGCGCCCATGACTTTACCAAAATCACTAGTTGATTCAGCATGGACTTCTGCAATCGTTGTTGCAACAATTTGTTGAACTTCATCTGCGCTAAGTTGAGTAGGCATATAGCTTTCAACGATTTTGATTTCATTCTCTAATTGAGCAACCGTCTCAGGACGATCAGCTGCTTTAAATTCAGCTAAGGAATCTTTTCGTTGTTTAAGCTCATGCGACAAAACTGAAACTTCTTCGTCTGGGTTTAAATCGCGACCCAAATTAATTTTTTCATTTGTCGCTGCAGCCTTCAGCATCCGGACAGTACTTAATTTTTCCTTATCCTTGGCTTTCATGGCTGTAATCATATCTTTTTGCAGTGTATCTAGTAAACTCAATCCATCTGCCCCCTTAGGACTTTAGAAACGACGTTTGTTTTTACGTTTTCTAGCTGCTTCAGATTTTTTCTTACGCTTAACACTTGGCTTCTCGTAGAATTCACGTTTCCGGTATTCTTGCAATGTACCTGTTTTGGAAACGGTACGTTTGAAGCGACGAAGAGCGTCATCAAGTGATTCGTTTTTACGAACGACTGTTTTTGACATGATGTTTTCCCTCCCTCCGAGCTTAAAGTGTAACCGTATAAATTGCATAAACAAACACAAACTTAACAGTTCCTTATTATTATACATAAACATAAAATACGCGTCAATACGTGTTTTGCTTCATTTGAAAATTTTCACGATTTAATTGGCAATATTTGCGAAATAATTGATTTTTAGGTCATTTTTTCGTAGTTATTAGCTTAAATTTGATTCACATACCACATTTTTAACGGACCAATTCATAAACTGTTCTCATTTTTCTCAACCTTCTGAGTTTTAATCTACTAACATTCCAGTTATAATTACTGTAAGAAGTGCGACAAATAATGCTTGTCTCTCCAACTAACAGCAAATTAGGAGGAATTATTTATGCCCGATAATAAAAAAGTGACAGTTTTCGTGATCTCAGATTCAATTGGTGAAACCGCCTATAACTTGGTTCAAGCCGCTATCGTTCAATTTCCTGAAATTGATTTTGACGTTCAACAGTATCCACTAGTTAAAACGTCCTCTCTGCTCAGCGGGATTTTGAAGCGTGCTAAACGTGCGGATGCAATGATCGTCCACACCCTGGTTTTAAAAGAACTTTATCAACAGATCACTGAGTTTTGCGAAGAAAACTCATTACCTTGTGTTGGTGCTTTAGACCGCTTATTAGGGATGTTTGAAAAGCGAACCAACGTTGCTCCACGGTTAGAAGCCGGCATGAATCACCATACTGACCAAGACTACTTCAAGCGGATCGAATGTATGGAGTTTGCCGTAACTTATGACGATGGCAAGGATCCAAGCGGCTTCATGCACGCCGACATTGTCTTATTAGGTGTCTCACGGACCTCTAAAACACCCCTTTCCCTTTATTTAGCCAATAAGGGCTATAAAGTTGCGAATTTACCGCTGGTTCCTAAAACTAAGCTTCCCGATGAGTTATTTGAAATTGACCGTTCCAAGATTTTTGGTTTAACTAATAATCCTGAAATTTTAAATTCAATTCGTCGGCAAAGAATGGTTGCCTACGGTTTAAACCCTGATTCCCACTATTCAAACCTAGACAATATCAACAGTGAATTAAACTTTGCACAGGAACTGTACCGAAAGTTAGGCTGCTTAGTGATCAATACCGCTAATAAATCGATTGAAGAGACCGCCACTTTAATTATGGAAAGTTTAAGTGAAAATCAAAATCCAACCGTTTAACCAAAAAATTATTCTTAAAAATAAAAATCGCGCTAAAATGACAGATAGTTACTGCCATTTTAGCGCGATTTTTATAATCAACTGGCTACCAGTCATTTGGGTAAGAATCACTAGTTGCTTTCGGATTTTTTTAAAGCCCCGCAAATAAATCATTAAAAGCTTCAGCCATCGTTGGGTGGGTATAGATTTGATCCCGCAACCCTTCTGCTGGAATGTGATATTGCATTGCCAAGCTGATGAGATTAATTACTTCATAAGACTCCTCAGCATAAATTGTTGCACCAAGGATTTGGTGATCAGTCGCAGCAACTAGTACTTTGTATTGTCCTCGCGTTTCATGCAAAACTTGTGACTTAGGGATACCAGCGGTTTGCATCTGGTAAACCTCATAAGCAATCCCTGCTTCTTTCAGCTGGGCTTCTGTTTGTCCAACACTACTAAAGGCCGGTCTTAAGAAAATTGAACTTGCATGGACGGGACGATTTTGCTTACTACGAGTCTGATTGCCAAAGAGCTGATTGTCCACGATGCGCCAATCATCTAAGGAAATGTAGGTGAATTGCGGACCACCAGCCACATCTCCGAGCGCCCAGATTCCACTAACATTAGTTTGCAAAAATTGATCAACCACTATTTCACCCTGGTTGCCAATTTGTAGATCAGTGCGTTCTAGATGTAAATCAGCAATGTTGGGTGTTCTTCCTGTAGCGACTAATAAAGCATCTGCTGATATTTCTTGCTGACCACTGGCAGTTTGGACTTGTAACGATAAAGCTCCGTCTTGCGCTGCCACTTCTGTCAATTCACTGGCTAAATAAAAATTAACTCCATCTTCAATCAAATCTTGTTGTGCTTGTGCAGCTGCTTCTGGTTCAGCGGCTGGTAAAATGTGGGACTGTTTACCAATCACAGTTACTGCACTGCCAAAGTTAGCGTACATCGATGCAAACTCTAGTCCTATCGGTCCACTCCCTAAAATTGCTAAACGTGGAATTTGAGTAGTTTGATCCAACAAAGTTTTTGAAGTAAAGACTCGTGGACTATTTTCACGAATCCCGCGAATCTCGGGTAGAATTGGCGTAGAACCAGTATTGATAAAGATTCGGTCAGCCGTCAATTGTTCCTCGCCCGATTCATCAGTGACCTTTAGTGTGTGGTTGTCTAAAAACTCAGCCTGGGCATTTAAAACTTGAGCAGTGGGCTGATCAGCGACTTTATGAAAATTTTTCTGGCGCAATTTTTCCACCATTTGTGTTTTCTGTGTTAGAGCTGCTGAATAGCTCATACCTTTTTGTGCACTAGTAATGAGGTTCTTGGTCGGCAAACAAGCAACATTAATGCAGGTTCCACCATACATTTCAGCGTCCTTTTCAATCACTAACACTTCTTCGCCGTGTTTAGCAAAACTACCAGCTAGCGTTTTGCCTGCTTTTCCAAAACCAACGATAATATTCTGATAATGCTTCATGTTAATTTCCTTCCTAAGTGGGCACAATTTACGAGCAAAATTTCCAAGTCTCGCTGTGCCACTTACTTACTATTATATAATTAAAGTCATCCATGGACAACTCAACCGCTCAAATTCATGTATATTAGTTCGCTCACCCAGTAAATTCAACTAAAAAAAGGATCCGTTTGAGCTTCCTTTAATCAAGAACTCAAACAGATCCAGATGCTAATTATCAGTTAATTACCATAAAAATAATTTTCAATCACTCTTTGAACTGCATGCCCATCATTGGCCGTATTCCACAGCTCATTAAAAGTACTAAAATCGCTGCTTGTCAACGGTTGTAAAAGTTGTTCTTCTAACTGATCAGCTGTTTTAACCAGTCGGCCTGGCAACCATTCGCTAAAGTCTTGTTGAACCCCAACGACTTGGGAGTAATTTTCAAAATCATAACAATAGAAAATAATTTGCTGCGCATTTTCTAACAAACTATAATCAAAAATCACTGAAGAATAGTCAGTGACCAAGCGTTGAGTAATGAGCAATAAATCATTGGTCGAAAAATCATCGACCCAGACCACATGCGGCAAACTTAACTTTTTGAGTTCGGCCGCTTTTTCTTTAACATGTGGATGTAATTTCATGACGACCACTTGTTTTTGATTCAAGTGAGCCAACATCTCCGTAAAGTCGGCTGGCAAATCAAAATAGATTTCACCAGTCGCGGTTTCCCGGTATGTTGGTGCATATAAAATAATTTCTTTATCTTGTAATTCAGGATGTTGCTGCAAAATTTGCTTTCTTTTATGGGCTTTTTTCTCCTTAGCAAATAACAAATCAGTGCGGGGATAGCCTAAAACTTGCATTTTTTCCATTGATTGGTGGTAACTATTACAAAAAACTTCCGCCATTTGCGTCGAACCAACCACAAAATCATCGAACTGATCATAAACTTTTTGGAACCGATTCTTATCTCCGGTTGAGCGGTCTTTTGTCCGCGGTTCTTCCCAGCCAAAAGTTTTAACTGCTCCATTAGCGTGCCAGAGCTGGATCACTCGTGTTTGTTCTTTATTAAAGACACATCCGCCTAGAAAAGCATAATAATTATCAGCAAAAACTAAGCGAGCCTGTAAAACTACCTTTAACTGATGGATCAAAAAAAATCCTCCGTCAGAAAACTGGCTGCAAGTAATACCGTGTTCTCGCAACTGTTTTGCACTCGCTTGACAATTTGGCCGATACAAAACGGTTAAGCGGCCCCCTGGTTCCTGACGCACTCGCCTGGCTAAACGAATAATAAAGTCCTCATTTCCGGCAAAGCTTAATAAATAAACCACTCCACTGGTCTGCTTCTTAGAAATCAACCGTGAACAAAACATGATCAGCCACAAATAAATTGTTTTAAACATTAAAAAAGTCCCATCTCCGATCGTTAAAGCTCGGGTTCATAGAAATGACCCATAATATGCACATTTTCCGCAATACTTACGAAAGCATGCGGGTCGGCTTCGTGCATTGCCCGCTGTAATTCAGGTTGTTCATAACGTGAGATCACGGTAAACAAGATCGTTTTAGCGTCATGTTTATAGGCGCCTTCAGCACCGTGAACGATCGTTACCCCTCGCCGTAATCTGGTTTGCAATGAATCGATCACACTATTCGGCCGAGAAGTCACGATCATCACCTGCATTTTCTTTTGTCTGGTATAAACCATATCCATGACCTTAGCGTTAACTACCAGACCTAACGCAGAGTAAAATGCATAGGGCCAGCCAAACATAAAGCCGGCTGCTAGAACGATCAAAGCGTTAAACAACATATTGATCGTCCCAATGGATTTTCCGGTGTGCTTTTTGATCACTAATCCTAAAATATCCAGGCCACCGGTTGAGATCCCATTTTTTAGCGCTAATCCTGTCCCAAAACCATTTACTGCCCCACCAAAAATAGCACAAATGATCGGGTCAGTGGTCAGATCGATCGGATGCATAAATTTGATCATGATACTTGAAAATACAACTGCGAGAAAAGTAAAAACGGTGAATCTATGGCCAATCTGTCTCCAAGCTAAAACAAACAACGGCACATTTAATGCAAACAACCAAAAAGCTGTTGTCAGCGGTAACGAATTGTTTTTACAAATCGTAGCTAGTAACTGAGCTAAACCTGTAATTCCCGAAGAATAAATATGTCCAGGAGTCCAAAAAAAGTTCATTGCAATTGAAACGATGATTCCGTATAAAAACGCCGTTGATGCCCGCATCACATAGGCATGTCTTTTCCAGATCTGTTGCAATTCATCCATTGATTTATATGTGTTCTCCTTTTTCGTAAAATTCTTGCTGCTTTTTTATCGAATTCCATTTGATTATACTAAACATTATACCAATCCAATTTCAGAATACCAAAGGTTCTTTACCCCCGGGTTCTTTACCCCAGCAAAAATTTGATTTAAAAAAAGAGCCTCCGTGATAGGAGACTCCAAATTGACCTATTCTTCAGGTCGGTTAACTTTCGCATCAGCAGGGATATCTGTTTGTAAGAACAGTTCACCTAATTGTTTGTCCGAAACAAAACTAGGTGCGTTCGTCAATGGTTCTGCAGCCTTTGAATTCTTCGGATATGCAATGACTTCACGAATATTATTGCGACCAGCCAAGAGCATGGCGAAACGGTCTAAGCCAAGAGCTAAACCACCATGTGGTGGGAAACCATAATCTAAAGCTTCCATGAACCAGCCAAATTGTTCTTCAGCCTTCTCCTTTGTAAAATCAAGGGCTTTAAACATCTGTTCCTGGATGTCACGGCGGTGAATACGGATCGAACCGCCACCAAGTTCGTAACCATTCAAGACAATATCATAACTTTGTGCATGACATTGATGTGGATCAGTCTTTAATAATTCCAAATCTTCTTCATTTGGCATAGTAAATGGATGGTGAGCTGCAATATAGCGTCCAAAGTCTTCACTGTATTCAAATAATGGCCAATCAACGACCCAGATAAAGGCAAAATCACTTTCATCGATCATATCCATTTCTTTAGCGATCGAAGTCCGCAAGTAACCCAAGGCATCGGCAACAACTTTAGCTTTATCAGCAACAAACAAAATCAAGTCGCCCTCATGAGCTTCAACAGCTGCGGTAATACTGTCTGCTTTATCCTTAAAGAATTTAGCAATTGGTCCTTGTAAACCATCAGCAGTAACTTTGACCCAGGCTAAGCCCTTAGCACCATAGCGCTTGATGTAGTCTTGTTTAGCATCGATCTGTTTCCGTGAATATGCTTGAGCACCATTCGGAACAGCAATGGCTTTAACTTGGCCGCCATCTGCTAATACAGAGTCAAAAACTTTAAAGCCGGCGTCTGCAACTACAGAAGACATATCATGTAATTCCATGGCAAAACGAATATCCGGCTTATCGGAACCGAACCGGTCCATCGCTTCGTTCCATGTGATCCGTGGAATTGGTGTGGTCAAGTCAAAGTCAACGGCTTCTTTCATAACAGCCTTCAAAAGTCCTTCAGTCATTTCCTGAATTTCTTCTGCCGTCATAAATGATGTTTCTAAATCGATCTGAGTAAATTCAGGTTGACGGTCACCACGTAAATCTTCGTCGCGGAAGCAACGAGCGATTTGATAGTAGCGATCAAAACCTGCACCCATCAGTAATTGTTTAAATAACTGCGGTGACTGTGGCAAAGCATAAAAATGACCTGGATAAACTCGTGATGGTACCAAATAATCCCGAGCACCTTCTGGAGTTGATTTTGTCAGATAAGGCGTTTCGATATCAACAAAGTCATTGCTGTCTAAGTAACGGTGAACAGCTTGGGTGATCCGGTTTCTGATCAACAAGCCTCGTTGCATTTCTGGCCGACGCAAGTCCAAATAACGGTACTTCAAACGTAAGTCATCTGAAGCAGTGATGCCATCTTGAATATCAAACGGCGGTGTTTTAGCCTTATTCAAGACATTGATCTGGTGAACTTCCACTTCAACCTTACCCGTTTTCATCTCTGGGTTGATCGCACCGTCTGCTCGCGCAACGACTTTCCCAGCAATTTCTAGCACATATTCACTCCGCAAGGTATCGGCAACTTCCAAAGCCTTGGCGTCAAATTCTTGACTAAAAACTAACTGGACAATTCCTTTTCTATCTCTTAAATCAATAAAAATTAAGTTCCCTAGGTCTCTTCTTTTTTGGACCCAGCCTTTGAGGACAACGTCTTGGCCTAAATAAGACTCATCGACCGCTCCTGCATATGTTGTTCTTTTCATGAGTAACTAGTTCTCCTTTTCAGCTAAAATTGCTTCGGCTTGTCCAAAATCAGTATAGATTTGTTCCAAGTCAATTGCTTCTTGATGCCCATTGGCCATGTTCTTTAAGTTGGCCTTGTGTTGCTCTAATTCTTCTTGACCAATCGTTAAAGTATAAGCAGCATTGGCCTTGCTGGCAGCTTTAAACTGACCCTTAGGCTTTTTGTCCAAATAATCACGGTCAGCACTAAAACCTTGTTGTCGTAGAGCTTGCACTAGTTTTAAACTAGCCGCATTTGTTTCTGCGCCAATTCCTACCACGTAAACATCCAAATCATGTTGTTCGTTTAAGTCAATTCCTTCAGCTGCAAGGATCAGCAACAAACGTTCGACCCCTAAACCAAAACCAACACCTGGTGTTTCTGGTCCGCCTAATTGTTCAACTAAACCGTTATAACGGCCACCCGCACAAACAGTCGTCCATTTTCCACCGAAGGCTTTAGAATCTGACATTACTTCAAAGATGGTATGGTTATAGTAATCTAGACCACGAACCATATTTGAGTCAACTTCATATGGAATGTTGAGTGCATCCAAATACTCTTTGACCTGAGTAAAATGTTCTGTGGCAGCTGGTGTCAAATAATCTAAAATCGATGGCGCATCTGCCACAATTTTTTGATCGTTAGCATCTTTACTGTCTAAAACTCGTAAAGGATTTTTGTGCAAACGTTCCTTGGAGTCTGCTGACAATTCTGCTTCATGCGGTTCCAAGTATGCGATCAATGCCTGACGATAGTTTTGACGAGACTCATTATCACCCAAAGTATTTAGGCTGAGCTTCAAACTATTTAGGCCAACACTTTGTAATAAGGCCATCGCTAAAGTAACAACTTCAACATCTAAAGCTGGTGAATCAGACCCAAAAGCTTCAACCCCGATTTGATGGAACTGGCGCAACCGGCCTGATTGCGGACGTTCATATCTAAACATCGGTCCCATATAGAAAGTCTTAAAAGGTTTTTGGATTTCTGGTCCATAGAGTTTATTTTCTACATAAGCTCGAACGATTCCCGCTGTTCCTTCAGGACGCAAGGTAATGTGTCGGTTACCTTTATCAAAAAAATCGTACATTTCTTTAGTAACAATATCAGATGTTTCCCCAGAAGTGCGGGAAAAAACATCAAAACTTTCAAACATTGGTGTGCGCATTTCTTGGTAACGATATTTTTTAAAAACTTCTCGCGCTAAGCTTTCAACCGCTGCCCACTGAGTTGCTTCATTGGGCAAAATATCTGCGGTGCCCTTTGGACGTTGATATTTCATAATACTCCTCCTCAAATCTCTATCAATTCTCTGCCAACAAACTAATCAAACCAAGTTCAACAAGTTTTGCCAGTGTAAAATTCTAATTAATTTTCAAGCCAAGACTTTTGACCGTCAAAAACAGCTGCAGACAAACAAAAAGCCCCTGCCAAGTCATAAATTGACTCGAACAAGGGCGCAGTTCTGCACGGTACCACCTTAATTTATTACTTCGCGATAACGCTGCGTGCGGTATGTTGCCATACGCCTTAAAAGTGTCTTCATCTGCAGAACCAGGCGAGGATCTCAGCTATCCCTCGTTCTCTGACAAGTTCTTTTTAAATTACTATTCTTTCTCAACGGCTTTTTTTCAGTATACAAACAAAAAAAATGAAAATCAAGTCTTTCCCCAAATTCTCCCTGAAATCATGCCTTTTTTTGGGAAATAAGTAAAATTATTTCATCTTTTTCTGTTAAAAACCCTGAAGTCTTGTATAATATTTTGTGTATAACTAATTTACCCAGGTAATTAATGTGGATGGTGTGATCAATGCAAAGAATTAAACACGGGACAAAAATTCCCCTTAATCAAATTATCTTATTAGGAATCATCGTACTTCTAGCAGGAATTTTAACTTATCGAATGGTCTCTTATTTCAAACAAGTTGAAGTTCAAACTACTCAGGCAGTACTTAAAAAAGGTCCAGGAATTGAAACTAAAGACCGCTTTACCCTTACACAAGGGCAGCGTCTACGAGTACTGAAAACTAAACAACATTGGCTCTATGTGAAAACCGATGATGATCAATTAGGCTGGGTTGCTGATTGGATGCTATCGCCTTCTTATAAAAATCCGCTCGACTCTTTATCTGATGCAACCATTGTAATTGATGCAGGTCATGGGGGGCATGATTCAGGAGCTCTTTCTAATTCAAAAAAGGAAGAAAAAGTTTATACTTTACGCTACGCTAAACAAGTCGCCAAAAAATTACGGTTACATGGTGCCAAAGTTTATCTGACTCGTACTGAGGATCAAACCGTTAGTTTAGGTGCTCGCCCTCGCTTGGCAGAACAAGTCCATGCGGACGCTTTTATTAGTTTCCATTTTGACTCAGCTCCTCAAGCTAACGTTGCTTCCGGTTACACGACTTATTACTTCAACAAAGGACCATCATTGAAACTCGCTAATACGATCAACGGGCACTTTGAAGACCTTGGTTTAGACAATCGTGGCGTTGATCTGGGTGATTTTCTGGTGATTAGAGATAATTCTCGTCCTGCAGTCTTACTTGAAATGGGCTATATCAACTCTGAGCGAGACTTTGAGAAAATCAAGTCGCATGCTTATCAAAATAAAGTTACCAGCCAAGTCGTTGCTGGTTTAAAAGACTATTTTCATCATGAAGAATAAAACAGAGCGAAAAACTCGGTTAGAAGCTAAGCGGGCCCACTAAAAATACCCCTGTACCGGCATTTATGTCAGTGCAAGGGTATTTTTTCTTTCTCAATGCTTAGAAGTTCATCACACCATGCTGAATTCTAACTAGGCGTGGGGACGAATCCAATCTACAGCCACATTCATGGCTAAGCGACACGCATCAGTAGTGTCTAACTCATTTTTTAAAACAAAGTCGTGAATCGTTGCCTGTAAGCGGATCTGCACGGTTTTAACATGGGCATCCCGAATTTTCCGGGCTAGAGCCTCTCCTTCATCCCGGACCACATCAGCTTCAGCTGAAATCACTAAAGTCTCAGGTAAAGCAGCTAACTGCTCTTTGGCAGCCAATAAAGGAGAAAAATCAACCGAATTTCCAGCAGCTTGCGGTCCCAAATAATGATCCCACGACCATTTCATTTGCGTTCGTGTTAAACTATATCCGCCTGCAAAACTGATATATGAAAAAGTGTCAAAATTATAATTCACAACCGGATAAAACAGACACATTTTATAAATGGGTAATTGCTGTGCTTCTGTTTGTAAAGCCAAAGAAACAGCCATTCCCCCTCCAACATCATCGCCACTAAGAATTAACCGCCGCAAATTTAAGTGATATTTAGCAGCCAACAATGGTAGTTGTTTAAAAACAGCTAATAATTGCTGATTTTGGACCGGTGCCTGAGCTTCAGGTGCCAAACTATATTCTGGGAACACTAAACAGACTCGACTCCGAACGGTAATTTCTCTGATCAACTTATTATATGAATGATGATCACCCGCGATAAACTGCCCACCATGAATATAAAAAACAACCGGCAGCTGCTCATCTTGCCGTATATCAGTCGGAAAAAGCAGATAAACTCTAACCTGACCCAACTTTGGGCCCAAATCAATAGTTTCAGCTTTAAATTGAACCTGATGCAAATAGACCGGCGATTTTTGTTCTAATGCGAGTCGTTGACGGACCACATTAATTGAAATCGTCGTCGGGACAAAATTCATCCGTTTTGCACGTTCACAAACTTCACGAGCTTCTGGTTCAAGTGAAATTAAAGCCATCTAAACTACCTCTCTATTTTCAATTCAGGACTAAGTTAACTAAATCTATAGGTCAATTTCAGCGGTATCATAAATAATTGTGACTGGCCCATCATTTTGCAAATAAACCTGCATATCAGCACCAAATACACCACTGGCTACAGTTAAGCCACTCTCACGTAAACGCTGATTAAATAAGTCATAGTTTTTAGCTGCCAAAGTTGGTTCCTGTGCATTGGAGAATCCAGGACGGTTCCCTTTTTTGGTCTCAGCATATAAGGTGAATTGAGAAACTGATAAAATCTCCCCTGAAACCTGGGCCAAACTTTGATTCATTTTTCCGTCTGCATCACTAAAAACTCGCAGTTTAGCAATTTTGTTAGCACAGTAGTTAATTTCTTTTTCACCATCGCCATTGGTAAAACCAACTAATAAAACAAAGCCATGGTCAATTTGTCCGACGATTTTTTCGTCAATTTCAACCCGTGCTGCTTGACTTCTTTGAACTACAACTCGCACTACATCCATTCCTTTCACATCATTTAATTAATGGATCACTCGTTTCACTACATATACGTCAGCGACCCGCTTAACGTTATCGATCAAACGCTGCAACTCAACTTGATCACGAACACCAACTGTAAGGTCAATGATTGCCATCTTGTTATTATCGACTCGACCATTGATCGAATTCAAATTCTTCGTGGAATTGTTGACCATTTGTAAAATGTCATTTAATAAGCCGGAACGGTTATAACCTTCGATTTCCAAATCCGTATCATAGTAAGTTTGGTCTTCTGGTAAATTATTCCAGGAAACTTCAATCAGTCGTGTCCCATTTTTCTCTGCATTTTTCACATTTGGACAGTCAATTCGATGAACTGATACACCACGACCTTTGGTAATATAACCAACGATTTCATCTCCAGGAATCGGATTACAACAATGACTTAGTCGAACTAACATGTTATCGATCCCTGCAATGACTACTTTATCGTCCTTATCAGTCGACTTCTTAGCTTTCTGATTATTCTTATTATCCGTGTTAAGTTCCTTATGATCTTCTAAGAGCTCTTTTTCCTGTTGCTGACGTCGTTTTTCTTCTTCTTTTTGACGAATGTTTTCTACTAGAACGTTCACAACTCCAATTGGCTGTAATTCTCCAAAACCAATTGAAGCATATAAGTCTTCCACCGTCTTAAACTGCTTGCGCTCTAAAACTCGCTCAATATTTTCACTCACTAAGACTTGATGCGGATCAAAGCCGCCGTCTTCTAGTGCATGCTGCAAAATTTCTTGACCATTGGCGACATTTTCACTCCGGTCACGGAGCTTAAAGAACCGGCGAATCTTATTTCTCGCCTTATTAGTGTGCACTAAATCTAACCAATCTTGACTAGGACCGGCAGAATTCTGTGAGGTCAAAATGTCAACGATATCACCATTTTTAATTTGATAATTTAATGGGACGATCTTACCATTTACTTTGGTACCTGTCGTATGATTCCCAATTTCAGTATGAATTGAGTAAGCCATATCCAACGGAACTGAACCTTTCGGTAATTCCAAAACATCACCTTTAGGGGTAAACACATAGACACGGTCAGAAAATAAGTCGCCTTTAACACTTTCCATGAAATCGTTAGCGTCTTCTGATTCGTTTTGGAACTCTAAGATCTCCTTGAAAAAGTTAAGCTTCTCGCCAGTTTCCGTCGAATTAACAGCATCTTTTTTGCCTTCTTTATAAGCCCAGTGAGCCGCGATCCCAAATTCAGCAACTTGGTGCATTTCTTCAGTCCGAATTTGAACTTCAAACGGGCGTCCAGTTGGCCCTAAGACTGTCGTGTGCAAAGATTGATACATATTGGCCTTTGGCATCGCAATATAGTCCTTAAACCGTCCTGGCATTGGTTTCCAGCGGGTATGGATCGCACCTAAAACGGCATAACAATCTTTAATTGAACGGACTACGACTCGAATCGCAATTAAATCATAAATTTGATCAAATTGCTTGTGCTGATCGCGCATTTTACGATAAATCGAATAAATATGTTTCGGCCGTCCATAAATTTCACAATCCAAGTCTAAATCTGCAATGGCTTGTTTAATCTGTTCGATCACCTGTTCAATATATTGTAAGCGTTCCGTTCGTTTAGAGTTCATCAAATGGACGATCCGGTAATACTGTTGCGGGTTCAAATAACGTAAGGATGTATCCTCCAATTCCCATTTAATGGTACTGATTCCCAAACGGTCAGCCAGCGGTGCGTAAATTTCTAACGTTTCGTTAGCGATCCTGCGCTGCTTATCTGGCCTCAAATGACCCAGTGTCCGCATATTATGCAGGCGGTCAGCGAGTTTCACGATAATGACCCGCAGATCTTTAGACATCGCAAGTAAAAGTTTCCGGTGATTTTCTGCCTGTGCTTCTTGGTGAGAGATATATTTGATCTTACTCAATTTAGTCACACCATCAACAATGATTTCCACATCTTTACCAAAAAGTTCACCGACATCACCTAAAGTGACTGGTGTATCTTCGACAACATCATGCAAAAAGCCCGCACAAACTGTTGCTGGATCCATTTTTAAATTAGCCAAGATCCCGGCCACTTGAATCGGATGAATAATATATGGTTCGCCCGATTTTCTAACCTGTTCCTTATGAACATAAGTGGCAAAATCGCAGGCCTTTTGGACTAATGCAACATGTTCTTGGTTCATATATTTTTGACACATCTCAAGAACGCCTTCAGCGCTCCAAATTGTTTCTTTTTCCATGAGTATTCACCCCAAACTAACTTCGGATTTTCAAATTAGGCAGGATATTTGAGCAATTGTCCTCCTAACTTGAGTCCTCCATCGTTAACAAAATTTTTATTTAAAAGAAAAGCACGCATGTCTACCCTGGATAAACAAACGTGCGGTTCCTTTTAATCTTTGGTGATTCCATAAGCAAGGTAAGTCAGGCATAGATAGACTGCCGTGAAATAAACTGCATAGCCGTCAAAAAAGTATCTATAACCGATAAAATATAGTACCGGAAAAAATAAAAGGATCAGCCATGACATTTTTTTAGCACCAAGATACAATCCTAAAACAATGGCATAGACTACGTTCGCTCCCAGTAGAACAAAACCTACCTTCATAATATCATTTAAACCTAGTGTTACGCTAATAATTGGAACAATAAAAGCAAAAACAGCTCCAAAAGCTAAACACCATGCTGCTTTTATTGTAAAAAGATCTCTGACCTTCATAAAAGCCCCCGCTTTTCAAAATTTCTTAGTTAGTATTTTACTCCAGTTTTTGTCGATAATCAATTCTGCTCTTTGGCTAATAACTACCCATCAAATTGGTTAATTATGCCGGTTTTTAAGCTAACTCTAAACCAAAGGACAAAGCTGCCAGTAAATACAATGGTGCTGTTTCTGCCCGCATAATGCGCGGTCCCAGTCCACTAGCGACCACTTGCTGGGCTTGCAAAGTTTGAACCTCTGCTGGAGTAAAGCCGCCCTCTGGTCCAAAAAAGGCTGCTAAACGACACGGAGCCTGCGGTTTGGCCTGAAGCTGTGCTTTAATTTTCTGGACAATTTGAGCTAGTTGACTCGTTTCGCCCTGTTTGGCAGATTCTTCGTACGCCACGGTTCGATAGTCAGCAGTTTCAATCGCTGTAAGGACTTCATCCAAACTTTGACAATAAAGCACCTCTGGCACAACTACTCGGTGCGATTGTTCAGCAGCTCCCTGAGCAATCTTTTGCAAACGATCCACTTTTTTGACCGCTTTTTTAGTATTCCATTGTGCTACTGAACGGGCACCATTATAAAAAATAAATTGGGCAGCACCCAATTCTGTCCCTTTTTGCACAATTTTTTCAGTTTTATCTCCCTTAGAGATTCCGCAAATAATTTGCACTTGAACGGGTAATTCTGGTTTAGCAGTTAATGTTTCCACCAGCTTTGCCTGGGCTTGTTCAGGTTCGATTGCTGTTAATTCAACCACTTTAACTAATTGATCTGGACCGACCAGCTCCAATTGTGCTCCCACCTGATTACGCATGACCTTGATTGCATGGTGAAAAACTTCCGTGGGCAAAGTAAATTCATTAGTGGTAATGTCTGTGTGAATAAAATAACGTTGCATCTTTTTCTCCTATTCATCTTCCAGCGGCTGACTAGCAATTATCCCATACCAGTCACCAATGTTAAATGTTTCTTCCACGACAAAACCATTTTGGGTTAAGGTGTCCTTGATCAAAGAGACCTTATCCTGAATGATTCCAGATAACAGCAGCTTACCGTTAGGGTTAAGATGCGTTGCAGCTTGTGGGATCAAAGGTACGATGATTTCAGCTAAAATATTAGCGACAATGATATCGGTTTTGCCAGTCACATTCTCTAATAGGCTATTTTTAGCTAAATGAACGTCGGTCGCAACTGGATTTAACGCAAAGTTCTCTGCAGCCGCTTTGATCGATTCATCATCAACATCATAGGCAGCGACATGTGCTGCACCTAAGTACTTAGCTGCAATACTTAAGACACCAGACCCAGTCCCAACATCGATCACATCTTCTCCGCCTGCTATTACAGCTTCTAATGCATGAAGGGCTAACACGGTCGTTGGATGTGTTCCTGTTCCAAATGACTTTCCTGGATCCAACCGGATCACCGCAGTTTTTTCATCAAAAGTATCCGTCGGTTCCCAACTAGGTGCAATCGCTAGATAACGACTGATTCGTTTAGAATGATAGTATTTCTTCCACTCGTTATCCCAACTACTATCGTCTAACTGTTCAATAGTGATCTCAAAATCACCTGGCTCCAAACCAAACTGAGGTAAGTTTGCTAACGAACTGCCCATTTTCTGTGCTAGTGGTTCAACTGCTGTTCCCTCAGCAAAATAGGTGGCTAAAACGACATAGTCAGCCTGATCGGCTTCAGTTAATTCAATTCCTTCTGCACCATTTTCAACCAAAAGGTTACTAACTGCTTCTTGTGCTTCTGCACTACACTTAATTGCTAATTTATTCCACTTCAAACTCATTTCTCCTTAAGTTTTAAATTATTCTCATATTTCTGCTGAATTACTAACTCTGTTTATTTTACAGTAACTTGACAAATTTTGCACAGTTAACTAATTACGTCTGAAAAAACCAATTATAGCCAGTCCCCAGCTAAAATCTGAAATAAATCTCTTAAAAGCAATTACAAGGCCCGTTTTTTTTGCTAAACTTAATTAGGTAGATAATTATTTTCGATAGGAGCAAAACAAATGGCAAAATATAAAATGATTTTAGATTTAGATACTGGGATCGATGACGCTTTGGCCATTGCATATGCATTGGCCACACCCGAAGCAGATTTGATTGGGATCATCGGTTCTTATGGTAACGTAGTCACTGAACGTGGGGTTCAGAATAGTTTAGATCTCTTAGAATTATTAGGTCATCCTGAAGTTCCCGTTTATCTTGGTGCACAACACTCCTCCACCACTGACCACTTCGATGTAATGCCTGTCAGTGCCCAAATTCATGGCGTGAACGGCGTTGGTGAAGTTGAATTAAAAACTGCAGACCGTCAGTTGGAAGCGGGTTCAGGCGTCGACTTTTTAGTTGCTGCAGCCCACAAGTACCAACAAGATTTAATTTTAGTTCCAACTGGTCCAATGACTAACTTAGCTGCTGCTTTAGACCAAGACCCAGCTATTGCGGATTTAATTGGTAATGTCACTTTTATGGGCGGTGCTTTAACAGTCCCTGGTAATGTCACACCAGTCACAGAAGCTAACATTAACCAAGACCCAGAAGCTGCAGACCGCGTTTTACGCAGCTCATTACCACTAACAATGGTTGGCTTGGATGTTACAACGCGGACCTTGCTAACTACTAAGGAAACTCAGTCTTGGCGTGATCTCCACACCACTGCTGGTGAAAAGTATGCTGATATTGTTGACTTTTATATTGATGCATACAAGGTTACTAGTCCACACTTAGGCGGTTGTGCTTTACACGATCCGCTAGCTGTGGCTGTGGCTGTTGAACAAAGTCTAGTTTCAACAATTTATCTTAACATGAAAGTTGATACTGAAGCTCCGTTTGCCGGCCGGACAATTGGCGATGAAACCCGGATCAACGACCCAGCAACCCAAACTCAAGTTGCCGTTAACGTTGACAAAGACCGTTTTGTCGCAGAATTTATGACAAAATTAACTGAACTATTTAAAAATAATTAGTTCAGATTTACAAAGCAGGTGAACATATGAACTGGAAGTATGTTGGAATTTTTTTATTTGTCCTCTGGTTATTTCTAACGGCAAATAAATTTATCAGTTTAGGCAAGCGAGCCAACTTTTCTTATCAGCGTGCCTATTTTGGCCAAATTAACTGGTACCGAAACTTTCGTAACTGGCTGCTGATCATTGCCTTGTTAATGGTTGAAATCTTCGCATCGCTAAAGACGATCTTTTTGCTCTTCCTAGTTGCTTCAATTGTTTTTTTAGTATTGTGCCTTCGCAACTTAAAATTCAGAATTGGCCGGCCTTCCAGTTCAGTCTGGCTTTCTGGCTTAAATCTACTCTTACTGATTATTGCAAGCATCTTTGTCTTCGTCTTATAGCTCGCTAAATAAAAAGTCTCCCACCTCATTATTTTAATCAGGTGGGAGACTTTTTTTAGTATAAGCAGAGCTGTTGCTGGTGGATCACGTTTAAAATATCATCTCGTTTAGTTTCACGGTGGTTCAGCTTAGCTGAGTTCACTTGGTGAGTAAAAGAATCAATACGGCGGTTAGAGTCACGTAAATCGTAATAAGTCTGGACGACTTCATCATAGTCTTTTAATTCAGCTAAACTATGGTCGGTCTCATACTCATTTTCAAAACTACGAAATTTTAACGGTAATCGCGGCTTTAATTCTGGCTGTTGATCTGGGACACCAACTTGCAAACCCAACAGTGGAAAAGTTAGGGCTGGCAGCTTTAATAGCTTAACCATCGCTGCCGCATCATTAGCGATACTGCCCAAAAAGACCGTTCCTAAGCCCCAGCTTTCAGCTAGATCAGCAACGTTTTGACTAGCTAAAACCGTGTCGTCAACTGCTTGCAAAAAAACGTCAGTCTTGTGTAAACGACCATCATTGTTCCCACTGGCTTTTCTAATTTGCTGATTACGATACAAATCAACGACAAAAATAAATAAATCACCGTTTGCGCCAACATAATCCTGCTGACAAATTTCGCGGATCTGCTGCCGCTTTTCTGATGCAGTGACATGAATGACTGAAGACTGCTGTAAAAATGACGAAGTTGCAGTCTGACGAGCTGCTTCTAACAATAAGTTTAACTGCTCTTGTGTCAAAGATTGCTCTTTAAAAGCCCGAATTGTTCGCCGATTCAATAATAAATTTTCAACTTGGTTATTTTTGTTCACCATCAGTTTGAGCCCCTCCTTTAATTAATAAAAAACAAACCATCTCCGCTGATCAAGAAATGATTTGCTTTCTCTAACTTAAACTTACTTAACGTCAACGATCTTAACTGACATTTCGCCAGCGGGTGTGTCGATTGTTACTTCTTCACCCAACTTATGACCAATCAAGCCTTTGGCAATTGGTGATTCGTTTGAAATCTTACCTTCAAATGGATCTGCTTCAGCAGCACCAACGATTTGGTAAGTTTCTGGTTCATCATCGTCTTCTTGGAAAGTGACGCTCTTACCAACAGCAACTTCGTTTTTAGCAATTGCATCACTATCAATAATTTCAGCATAGTTGATCATATGGTCAAGTTCTTTGATTCGACCTTCAACAAATGACTGTTCATCTTTAGCTGATTCATATTCAGAGTTTTCTGATAAGTCACCGAAAGACCGTGCGATTTTGATCCGTTTGATCACTTCTGCACGTTTGTTAGTTTTTAATTCTTCTAATTCTGCTTGTAATTTTTCTTTTCCTTCCAAAGTCATTGGAAATGTTTTTTCTTCAGCCATTCTAAAAATCCCTTCAATTCAAAAATTTATCCTTATTGTAAGCAAAAAGCTTACCTAGGTAAACACCTATTTTTATAGTTAACAAGATTATATGCTAGTTCAAATCAGTTCACTTTGCAAGTCTTGTTCACCAATTTAACAATTACTCAACTTAATCCAGTCAACTGAAAGAAAGGCACAAACAGCAATCAAACATTGCTATTTGTGCACTTTCTAGCCACTTTAGTTTTGTGCGACTCGAATTATATCCCGAATTTTTGTTACCAATAAATCAATGGCAACTTTGTTTTCGGCTCCTTCAGGTACGATCACATCAGCATAACGCTTGGTTGGTTCAATAAACTGATGGTACATGGGCTTAACCGTTCGCAAGTACTGGTCAATGATCGACTGGAGCGTACGTCCACGATCCTTCATATCGCGTTGGATCCGTCGGATGATCCGAATATCATCATCCGTATCAACAAAGACTTTAATATCTAAGAGATCCCGCAGTTTAGGATCAGTTAAAATAAAAATTCCTTCTAAGATGATCACTTCTTTAGGTTCAACTCTTTCAATTTCTTCACTTCTAGTAGAAATTGAATAATCGTAAACCGGCTTATCAATTGCTTTCCACTGGGATAGATCCGACAGCTGAGCAATTAGTAAGTCTGTATCAAAAGCATTCGGATGATCATAGTTGACCTTAGCTCGTTGTTCCAGTGTCATTTCACTTTGATCACGATAGTATGAATCTTGTTCCAACATTAAAATTGAATGACCATGCAGTTGGTCGAAAATTGCGTGCGACACAGAAGTTTTTCCACTTCCTGAGCCCCCCGTAACTCCAATGATAACCGGTCTTTTTCTTGGCATTGCGTTTACCCCTCTACTCTAGTTATTTTTAGCGTCTACTTTATCAATGATCGCCTGATGCTGGTCATAAGTCTGGGAATAATAAACTTTACCAGTCTTGATATCTGCAAAGAAGTACAAGTAGTCTTGATCTCTTTGTTGTGGCGCTAAAACGGCCTTAACTGAAGCAATACTTGGATTATTAAACGGTCCAGGTCCGATTCCGTTATTTTTGTAGAGATTATAAGGAGAATCAACTTCTAGGTCCTTGTAAGACACATTTTCTTTATGTTTGTTTAAAGCATATAAGACAGAAATATCAGTTTGTAATTTCATTTTTTGTGCTAAACGATTTTCGAATACCCCAGCAATTTTCGCCCGGTCTTGCGCATTGTTTCCTTCACGTTCAACTAACGAAGCCAAAGTCAAGACAGCTTGAACACTCTTCTTTTGCTGCTTGATCTTGCCATAGTATGGTTTAAGTTCTTGATCAGTTTTAGCAACCATTTCTTCGACTAACTGTTGTAAGGTTAATTTTTTATTAATTGTGTAAGTTGCAGGATACAAATAGCCTTCTAAACGGTAGCGCACGTTCTTCGACTGCACATCCGATGTCAGTAAGTCAGGATACTTCTTTTGTAATTCACCGATAAACTTAGGATCATTCAATAACTTCAAAAAGTCTTTTTGTGAAAAACGGGTGCTTTGTGCAACAGTTTTAGCAATCGTTTCTGCCGTCACACCTTCTCTGATCAACAATCGGCCAGAACTTATTGGTTCACTAGAACCGCCTTTTTGTAAGTTATGTGCAATCTGACCCAAAGTCATCGATGGTTTGAGTTCATAGTAGCCCGCCTTAAAGTTAGCGATTTTTTTTGATTTAACGTAGTAATCAAATACAAAACCACTTTTAACGACTTTCTTTTGCTCCAAAATTGCCCCAATTTGTTTGCTGGTACTACCTACTGGAACCTTCACTTCAATTCGTTGGTGTGAGTTCGGCGCGAGCGGTTTTAAGCCCGCCTTAAAGTAGCTATAGCCTGTCACAGCAACTACCACTAGTAAGATCACGATAATGCTAACTACGATCGTGATCACTTTTGTAGCGATATTATTTTTTTTACCATTAGAATCCAACATTTACCCTCCTAGAAAAACTCTCGAAATTAGTATACCAAACAGGAGCCAAAATGTATATAGTCGTTGATTTAGCAATGTTTTCATTTTATAGGTATCAACTCTATTAATTTTACCTGCAAAAAAATACAACTATAGTTCACGAAATAAACTTTTTTACCATTTATTCGCCCCTACAATTGTATTTTATTATTTCTATTACTTTAAAAATTATCGAACGGTTACTTCAAGTTCTGTTTGAAGTGCCGTCACAACTTTCTCAAATTCAGCCGTAACTTCGTCATCCTTCAAAGTTGCGTCTTTATCTTGGTAAACCAAGGTATACGCTAATGACTTAAAGCCTTGTGCCAAATGTTCACCCTGATAGTAATCAAACAAACGAACATCAACTAAATGTTTGCCGCTGTTAGCCCAGACAGAGTTCAAAATTTGTTGGTTCGTGATTTCAGCTGGTACAGCTAAAGCAATGTCACGTGTAATTGTTGGATACTTCGAAATTTCTTGGTAAACAACTTCATTCTTAGGTGCAGCAATCACTTTAGAAAGATCTAATTCAAAGACATAAGTCCGTTTCAGCTTATATTCTTTGGCCAAAGATGGGTGAATTTCGCCAATAAAACCTAAAAGCTCATCATTTAAATAAATGTCAGCGGTCCGGCCAGGATGCATTTCTTCGTGTTTTGCTGTTGCTTCAAAGCGTAAACCAGTTGTAATTCCTAATGAAGATAATAAGAAAGTGACAATTCCTTTCGTCAGGTAAAAATCAACTGGACGTTTTCCATCATGCCATGTGACTTCATGGAATAAACCGGTTAAAGCACCTGCAACATGTTCCACTTCCCGTGGGCGGTCGTTATCTTCATCTCTAAAGAAAACTCTGCCTTGTTCGTATAAAGCAACATCAGATACTTTACGGGCGCTATTGTATGATAGATCATCTAATAAGCCGCTTAACAAATTCATCCGTAAAGTAGTGTGGTCTGAACTCATCGGGAAATCAAGGTCAGTTTGTGCAGCAGGCTCCATCGCAAAGCGTTGCGCTTTTTGCGGCGTCGTTAAACTATAAGAAATTGCCTGATCCAATCCAGCACTTTCTAATAATTTTCGAGTGTCACGAATTGCTTTTTGTTTGGCAGTATACTGACCTGGAGTTGCTTGTCCAGCCGGTAAAGTAGCAGGCAATTTATCATAGCCATACAAACGGGCAACTTCTTCAATCAAATCAGCGTCAATGTCAATATCCCATCTTCTAACAGGAACTTGCACTGTAAACTTACCGGCTTCTTCAGTAGCGGTAAAGCCTAGTTGAGTAAAAATCTGGCTGACCTCTGTTGCTTGCAAGCTAGTCCCCAAGACATGGTTGATTTTATCTAAGGAAACTTCAACTTCTTTAGCACTTTGGTCGGCTAATTCTTGACCGGCTACTCCACTAACTACTTGGCCGCCGCCTAGGTTAGCGATCATTTGTGCAGCATCATCCAAGGCTGCTCTAACCGTCGCAACGTTGATCCCACGTTCAAAACGGGTTGATGCTTCAGAATGCAGTTTTTCCTTCCGTGCAGTCTTACGGATCCGGTGACCATCAAAAACTGCTGCTTCTAAAGCAACTGTCTGAGAGGCATCATCGATTTGCGTATTAGCTCCACCCATAGTTCCGGCCAAAGCAACTGGCTTTTCTCCGTTAGTGATCACAATATCACTGGCACTTAAAACTCGTTTTTCACCATCTAGGGTCGTTAATTCTTCGCCTTCATTAGCCAAACGAACTACAATTTCCTTAGTTGCCAGTTTGTCATAGTCAAATGAATGTAATGGCTGACCATAATCCATCAGGATGTAATTAGTAACGTCCACCACATTGTTAACTGGCCGTACACCGGCATTCCAGAGTCTCTTTTGCAGCCACAAAGGACTGTCAGCGACCGTCACGTCCTTGATGATCCGCATGAGATAAGTGGGTGCCAAGTCTTTTGGTGCTTTTGCTGCTAGGTAATCACTAATTTGAGTCTCAGATGCTTCAACTAATTCTGGCTGAGGTAAAGTTACCTTTCGATTATACAGAGCGGCAATTTCATGGGCAACACCACGCATACTCAACAAGTCTGCTCGATTAGGTGTGATATCAACATCAAGAATATCTTCATCCATTCCTAAGTATGGGAAGATTGATTCTCCTGGCACTGCATCAGCTGGCAAAACATAAATTCCGTCAGCATACTTTTTAGGAACAACACTATCGGAAAAGCCAATTTCTTGTAAGGAACAAATCATTCCCATTGAAACTTCCCCACGCATTTTTGATTTCTTAATTTTATTATGGCCAGCGATCCATGAACTAGGTAAAGCAACGATCACGTTTTGACCACTTTGAATATTAGGGGCTCCACAGACGATTTGGTATGGTTCATCTGCGCCTACCTCAACTTGGCAGACCTTCAAATGATCTGAGTTAGGATGTGGCACTAAACTGTTCACATGCCCAACGACAATCTTTTTTTGTCCTTCTTCGAGTCGAGTAACATCATCAATTTCTACGGTACTTAATTCTATTTTATTTGCTAAAGCTGCTGCATCAAGATCATCAACTGCAACATAATCATTCAGCCATTGTTTCGAAACTTTCATTAAGAAGACCTAACCTTTCTGAGAAAATTGTTCAAGGAAACGAACATCATTTAGGTAAAATTCACGGATATCATTAACACCATACTGTAACATGGCAAAACGATCTGGTCCTAAGCCAAAGGCGAAACCACCGTAAACTTCAGGATCGATTCCAGCCATTTTCAACACATTTGGATGAACCATCCCAGCACCTAAAGTTTCGATCCAACCAGTATACTTGCAGACCGCACAACCTTTACCGCCGCATTTGAAACAAGAAACATCAACTTCTGCCGATGGTTCAGTAAATGGGAAGTAACTTGGACGCATTCTGATCTCACGTTCTTCGCCAAATAAAGTCTTAACCAATTGTTGCAATGTACCCTTTAAATCAGCCATTGAGATGTGTTTGTCGATCACGAGGCCTTCAACCTGGTGAAATTGATGTGAATGTGTCGCATCATCTGTATCACGACGGTAAACTTTCCCTGGTGAAATCATTTTTAATGGTCCCTTAGAAAAGTCATGTTTCTCCATCGTCCGTGCCTGAACTGGAGAAGTCTGAGTCCGCATTAAAATTGAGTTGGTAATGTAAAATGTATCTTGCATATCACGGGCAGGATGATCCTTAGGCAAGTTCAGCATTTCAAAGTTATAATGTTCCTCTTCAACTTCAGGACCATCTACAACCTGATAACCCATTCCCAAAAACAATTTTTCGATTTGGTCTAAAACCTGTGACAAAACATGCGGTTGTCCCTGTTTAACAGGTACGCCTGGCAATGATACGTCAATTTTTTCTTTCTCTAGTTTGGCCGCTGTTTTAGCTATTTCTAATTCATCGCGCCGGTTGGCAATTGCTTCGGTCAATTCATCGCGAACCTTGTTAGCAAAGCTGCCGACTTTAGGACGTTCTTCGGCAGGCAAATCACGCATCCCGCGTAAAACCTCCGTGATCGGTCCTTTTTTGCCTAATACATGGACCCGAATATCATTGACTTTATTAGTATCAGAGGCAGCTTTAATTTCCGCCAAACTATTTTGCTTGAGTTCTTCAAGTCTATCTTTTAGATTCATTACTATTCCTTCCTTTTGAAAGTGATTGAATTTTAGTTACAAAGTACGTAATGGTTCTCACTAAAAATTACCATTTTAGTCAAAATCACCTAGTACTAGTCAATAGTCGGAGCCAGTGCTTCCAACCCTATTTGTGCGAAAAAGAAAAAAGCCCCGTCCCAAAAAAGGGACGAGGCTTCGCGGTACCACCCTTGTTTTATTAATAGCCATTCACTATTAATAACACTCGGAGCTTGTTAACGATCAAGTGTCGACCGTAACGTTTTTCACTAGTCAAACTAGCTCCCAACGTTAACTCGGGAAGTGAACTTCAACTACTTTCTAACAAAACGTTCTCAATTACCCGCTTTTCCCTGTGAAAGTCTGTAGTTTACTTTTTTCCGTCTTCGTTTCAAATATTAGTCTTAGTTTACCTTCATTAAAGTTAATAGTCAAGTTAGTCTGTTGTACAATCGGCCAAAGTATACCACTTTTCTGCCCAATCGTGAACCTGGCCAATAATGCCAGCAAGGTCTTCACCCTGTTCAGTTAACTGATAGACATCACGGCAACTGTCAACTAATGGTGTTTTGGTAACTAAACCTTGAACTTCTAGCTCTTTCAAACGTTCAACTAAAACACGGTCACTACACTTATCAACTTTATTGGCGATATCCTTAAAGCGTTGGGGACCTTCAGATAATAAAACATCGATGATCAGTCCGTTCCACTTCTTGCCTAAAATCCCAAAAGTTTTTTCAAAACGAGGACACAGTTCATAAGCACTCTTCTGCTCAACTTCTACTGCCATAATAAATTCACCTCCAGAACAAAAATTAAGTCCGATTAAAGTTAACAAAAAGCCCACGACACGAAAAACGAGTTCGATGGACTTTGTGTCTAATTTAATTTTACTCTTATTTACTTACTTTTGCAAAGCTAAATTTCTGTTTAAAAGTCTGTTCAATTTTATCAACCAAATGACCGCTATATTCAGAAGTTGCAGAATATTTATCAACTGCAGTAACAATGAAACCTTCGGGATATTTCGGTGGGCAAACAGTTGCGCCCCACATGTGCTTAATAATAATATCTTTTTCTAATGGGCTTAAATCAGTGATTTTTTCAGCGTTTCTTAAGGCGATCCGGGGATGGATCCACGCATGTGTTCCCCGGTCAAACTTAGTTGTTCGCCAGTCGTAATAAAATAAATCGTGGAGCAATCCTGCCCGTGCTGTTGCTCGTGCATTTAAGTGCATTTTTTTGGCAAGACAATAGCTGGTATAAGAAACATTAATACAGTGTTCCAAACGTGTTGTTGCATGATGTTGTTCATATTCAGAAAGTTTTTGGACGGCTGGTTCTTGTAACAAGTCGCCAACATAGCTCATATATTCAGAATCTTGTTCCCATTTGGTATTGCTCATATTAATTAAATTACCTCACTCGCTTAATCAAATTAGCTTTCACCGCATAATATTAGCCCGTTTGCTTGTAACTTGCAATCTTAAATCACTAAGTCTGGTAATGTTAATTGATTCTTAATAATCATGCCTTTAACGCAAACATTAGGATTCCTGCCGCAACTGCAACATTCAATGATTCTGCTTGACCTTTTATCGGAATGTAGAGGTTCATTGACGTAGCTGCCAACATTTCTTGACTTAAGCCATTGCCTTCATTTCCCATCATCACTGCAAAATCTTCATGGCGGCCAACTTGATCATAACTACGTGCTTGGTCATTTAATTCGCTGCCAAAAACAGGCAAGCCCTGAGCTTTAAAAGCTGTTGTCCACTTTGCCAAATCATCTTGAACAATTTGAATGTGAAATTGGCTGCCCTGCATTGCCCGCACTAATTTAGGCTGATACATATCCACTGAACCTTTACTTAAAACGACCCCTGCAAAACCAGCTGCGTCGGCTGTTCGGACCATAGTACCGACATTTCCAGGATCCTGCACCGTATCTAAAAATAACCATGAACCAGTAATTTCAGTTGGCAGTACTGCTTCAGTTTGCTTTAAGGCGACTGTCGCAAAAATTCCTTGTGGACTAGGTGTTTCACTTAGTTGCTGCGCAACTTCAGGTGAAATTTCATACAAATCAACTTGGTTTAAGTCAATTTGCAGCTGCTCTTGCGCCAATGCTTCGGCCGTCCCCATAATTTCAAGGATCTTTTCATTGGCATGGATCGCTTCTTTCACCAAGTGCCAACCTTCTAGTAAATATTTTTCTTGTTTAAGTCTGCCTTTTTTGGCGGCTAGTTTCTTCCAATTTTTAACTGTTTGGTTCCCTGTTGATTGTATAGTCTTCATATTAATTTCCTATTCTTTTCGGTGTTTTAATTAGCCAACTGTTTAGTTAACCGTAAAATTGCTTGTTTCTTTCCATTTAAATCCTGTTGGAGCCCACTGACGATTTGTAACCGATAGGTGGCTGCCAACTGTTGTACGGCCTGAGTATCTGTCGCAAATTCTTGTTCAGTCACTAAAACTGCTGTGACACAATTTGTTTCATAGTTATAAAAAGAGCGGTAGATATTAGCTGGGATCTGGCTTAACGCTAGATCACTCGCAAAAAAGTGAGCACTCAAACGCGCAGCCACGTTCATACAGTCGGTTGCCGCTTTAAAAATCTCATCATCACTATTAAACGTGAATCCTGGATTATGGAACATTAATGAAACCCCATGTTCGGAAAAAGGTCCACAGTCCAAAAAGCGCTGTGGTCCATCAGTCGGCTGCGACGATAACAAAAGGTACAAACCATTTTGTTCAATTTCGCGTCCTCGCATTTGTAATAATGGTTCAATTCCATCCAGAAGATTCAGTTGATGTTCTTGCTTTAATTGTCTCTTGGAGATCAACTCTAAGCGTAATGAAGTATCCTCCAACTTATCTGTCAAAATTCCAGTCAAATACCGCTCAACATTTTGAATCAAATACATGTCATAGATTGTTTGTCCAACTGCCTGATATTTAATGTTCATCACCAACCACCTCTTACTCACTTACATTTTCCTTAATTATACAACGAAGCAGCCTGCTTCGTATATTAACACCCCTAAATTAACTGGCTTTTAACCAAAAAAAGACCCCACTCCAGTTACGGAGCAAGGCTTTAGGGGTTGTATTAATTTGTTTAGGGGGACAAATTAAATAGTTGTCAATTAGAATCGAGATCCTAACTGTCAACGGAATTATTATAGCACAGTCCACTTTTTGCGACAAGCTTTTTCAAGCAGATGGTCCTGTTGTATTTAAATTTTTCATTATTAAATATTCTGATGTCAGTTTATTTTAACATAAAAAAATCCCGTCACTTCAGCGACAGGAAGAACAGATATATAATATGTGCATAGCCATCAGGACAACGGAATTATGTGATAGTCAGTAATATTGCTAAAAATAGATGTGTCCCTCTCAATGGCTATGTAGCTAGTATATACCTTCAATTTTAAAAAATCTATAACAAAAATGTTACAAATTCTTAACTAAATCATTTCTTACTGGCTCTTTTTGCAGTTTTTTGTTCGTTTTTAGCAATAATCTAGTGACTAGCTGTAAGAATTTCCACCATTATGCCCGCCAACTAAGCCAGCACGGTCCAACATTGTTCCACCTTTTTTTAAGCTGTGTCCCCAAAATAAGGCTGTCGTGCCAAACCGCTGTCGAATTTGGTCGAGTGTTTTTTCTAACAAGAATTTCTTTTCTGGTTGTTTTCCTACGTTAAATAAGTCCAACTGTAAATTTTGGGTCGTGGTCAATTGACCATAACTCACTGCAACATTTCTGATACCCTCGCCCTGCCAGTTTTCCCTAAAAATTTTCAGTAAATACCGGTTTAAACACTGACTATCATTAGTTGGTGCAATTTTCAGTTGTTGAGTAAAGCCATGTTTACCTGCCTGTTCTGCCGCCGCATAAGAAAAACCAATGCTTAAACTCACACACATCGTTTGCCTAGCTCGGCTTCGCAGTCTGGCAGCGACCTGCTCACCAATTTCTTGAATCACCACTTCAATTTCATCTTGCTTCAAATAATCCCGTGGTAAAACCTGTGAATTTCCCAAACTCTTGCTTTTAACCGGCACTGGTTTTTCCAAATTAGACCGGTCGATCCCCCAAGCAAGTGCTAATAACTGGGTCCCAATTATGCCAAATTCTGCTTTTAAAATAGCTGGACTAGTATGTGCCAAATTTTTAATTGAATAGATCCCCATTCGATTTAAATGTTTAGCAGTTCGTTGACCAATACTCCAAACAGTAGTTAAGTCAGTAATTGGCCACACTTTTTGAGCAAAGTTTTCATACTTTAACTCTCCAATTAAATCTGGCGAATGTTTAGCGAAAAGATCCAGCGCCAACTTCGCTTGCAGTGGATTTTCTCCAATCCCAACTGTAGTATATAGTCCTAATTTATCTCGGACCTCCTGTTGAATCTTTTGCGCAACGATTCGTGGTGTGGCACCAAACAACTGCCATGCCCCCGTCAGATCCAAAATCGTTTCATCAATTGAATAAGGAACACAATCTTTTTCAGGTGTATATCGTTGAAATAAAGCATTGATCTCCAAATTCTTTTCAATATAGAGGTTCATCCTTGGTGGCACGATCAATAAATCAGCTGTCCGTGGCAAGTCTCGTTGCCGACTAACATTACTAATGTGGTACCTCTTTTTAGCCATCGGTGAAGCAGCCAAAATCAATCCACCATTCGTATTTTCTTGCTCTGATAGCACGACCAGTGCAGCTTCTAATGGATTTAGTCCTCGTTTAACGCATTCAACACTAGCATAAAATGACTTATTATCGATCAGGAAAAAAACTCCATGTGGTTCTTTTTGAAAATCCATCGCTGCACCTCCTCGCATTAGTCTTCCTAAAACATGTGTTCTCCTTTATTATAGAACATTAGTTCGAAAAGTAAATAAAAAAAACAGCTCATTTACTTCAAATTAATTAAAATATCTCATTTATTCTTCAAAATCACCACTTAGCTTTTGTATCAAAAACCAGTTAACCCTGAACCAGCTGGTCGATATTTAATTTTTTAATTTTTAAGTTGACTAACAACATTTTTTAACTTATTATTAGTTTGGACATAAGGTCACGCGCCTGAAGATTTTTCTTCACTGACTGCTTCGGTAGTGCACATAGATAGTTAAACCCATTCTTGCTGGAAGAATGGGCTTTTTACTGTCTAAAATTATGCTCAAACTTAGAAAAAATTTTAGATTGTCATCAGGTTATATTTTTGCTATAATAGTTCCTGTTGCGGAGAGTTGGCAGAGTGGTAATGCACCGGACTCGAAATCCGGCGAACCGGCTAATACCGGCGCGCAGGTTCAAATCCTGTACTCTCCTTATTAGATAACTTTAGTTGAATGCTAAAAGCCTACAAACGCTGATTTTGTAGGCTTTTATTTTTTTATTAAAGGCAAATAAAGGTAATTAAAAGAATTCGTGTGCACATTTTTAAAACTTACACAGCAAAAAAATAAAGTACAGCCATCTCTGACTGAGCCCTATTTGCCAAAAACGGCAATATTTGAAAATTAGTATTTCAATTTCTGACCTGGATAAATCACATTGTGGTTCTTGATGCCAACATATAATTGTCCTTTTAACACTGGCAGAGCTTTGACCTGCAGTTCTTGCCACTCATTTTCTGAGATAGCGGACTTCTGGTTGTACTTGATCCATAGTCCCAAACGTTGAATGTTAAAGTCAATCGTATCAGAACCGATTTCATCTTGGATTGAACGCTCAGTAAAGATGGTCCCCAAAGATGGATTGCACAGATACCATAACTCACGATCATGGATGTCTGACTCATCTTCGACACCCCATTCGGCCCAACCCGCATTTTCGACTTTATGTGATAAAACATCATCACGAAAACTAGGAAAAACTGTTCCGCTGGATAATGGTGTCGGAGGCGTTCCACAGAAAATCGTTTGTGGATTCTGTGAGTCAGTTACGACGTACTTTAATGCTGACTCTTGATCAGTCGTGTATTCCTGTGCCTCATCGATCACTAGTAAATCGAACCCTTCACCTAAACCACCAGTAGAGGTCCGCGTCCGAAATTCAACTCTTCCACCAGTTTCTGGTATTTCCAACCGTTCACGTCCCGTGGCTCGCAAAGATTCGTACTCAATACCAGCTTTATCCAGTAAACGCAAAAGTCGCTCCCACGAAGAATGGCTGGTCGTTGTACGGTGAGCAGTGTGTAACATCTGTTCACCATTCAACAAACCAGCCATTTCTCTGATTGCAGCAATTTCATTTTTACCATTACGTCGGGGCAAGCTGTAGCCAAACTTAGTATGGACCCACAGTCCTTCATCATTGACAGCAAAAATGCTTTTACATAATTCAACCTGCCATTCTTGTGCTGTTCTGCCAGACTTCTCATAGGATTCAATTGCAGCTTGATAATGTGTTTCAGTATATGGAAGAATTACCGATTGAGTAGGATGCTGATTACCAAGTCTGACTTGAGTAGTCATAAGAATCCCCCAATCTTAATTCATGCATGATAACCCTATCGCTGGGGTGAGGCTACATCTTAATACATTCGTTTGATTCTTTGATGTAAGTATCGATATAAGTTTCGCCCTTATCGCCATTATGGGTAATTTCATATAATGGTGCGTCTTTGACTGTTGCACTAAGAATAGCTTTATTATTCTGTAATGTTTTACATGACCAAACTACAAAGACCTCAAACTCAGGGAAGTTCCCATCATCATCCATTAACTTATTTAGAATTCTTTGTCCAACCATCGTCTTACATCTTTCAATAAACTTCTCATTATCCATAATAGATCATCCTCCTATTTTTCCAACGCAACTCCAGCAATATTATTTTGGTTAAAGGTAGCGGAACGATTGGTTTGTGTGCTAATCCCAAAATAATCAAACTTCAATTCTGAACAAGTATTTTCTACGTTCGTTACATTTTCAAACTTCAGTGTTTGACCATCAATTAACCAAATAATCAAAGATTTACCATTTTCCATTAAGTTTCACTCCTCGTAATTTTGTGTACAAAAATAGCACTTAGTCATCTTTTAACTAAGTGCTAAACAAGTGGGATAATCGCTTTTACCATTTTTTAACTCTTTCAAAAAAATATACGGCTTAACCTTTTTAATGCTCTGAAACTTTCCAAGTTACCTCCTCAATATCACTCATTGAGATAGTGGGGAGTTTCAAATCATAATCATCTTTAGCTTCAAACATAAAATGATCATCATCAAAGCGATATACGATAGCACCTTCACGTCCATCTTTTAGCTTTACCACGTCTAACTCTTCAATTTTCATTTTTTTGACTCCCCTTCCTTGGCTATTCTTACAGTGGTTAACCTAACTTCATTCTTATCTTCAATCCACGCGGTTAAAACATTTGCATATTCTTTGTTAGCACCTTTAATAGGCATAATCACAAAGTATTTTTTCCCGTAACCTTCATTTCCCTTAAATATTGCTTTATAATAGGGCAACTTTTGATATATTTGATTTAACAAAATACGATAATTACTCGTGGTAATTCCAAGTCTATCCCTAAACTCTTTTGCCTTAGGTCCACCAACATTATGATTTATATCAAGCGCATAATTCACTAATTTGCTCTTGCTAATCGTTGCATTCTGCCAATTTGGTAATGCTTGTGGATGGACTCGGCCACGTTTTAACGCACTAACCCCGGAAGGACCAGTATAGTTATCCGTTAAAAGACCAATCTTTTTCCTAACATTAATTTTAGCATCTTTCTGCGGGTCTTTCCACGCTTTAGACCATACATTTTGCTGTCTGCCATCGCCTGGTTTATAGTCCACAGTACACCGACAGCGTTCATGTCGCCGATAGATATCATGCGGTTCATCTTGGTAGTCATAGGTACCTGCTAGCGCCTTACACCAATCACAAGCATGACCTGCAACTCGACGAGTTATCTTAGGATGTAGCCCTGCTTTTGCTTGAAATTCAGCATTGGCTTTAATCGTATCATCCACTACACTTTGACTGAAATTAATCAGTGGGTCTTCCAAGAGCCACTGAACTTTTTCAAAATCGTCTTCTTGCGAAACTCGATTCACAATACCATCGATTCGACTCTGATTAACCGGAGCAGTTTGGCCACGCATATGCAATCCTGCCTGTTGATTTAATCCATTCTGAACATCCAACGCGTAACTCGAAATCAACTCATGATTTTTCTTCATGGTTGAGTCCAACAAACGTTGAGCGATATTGAAATACATTTTTCCATCGGGTAATGACTCACCAGTAATATGTTGACCCAGTACCTTACCCAGAATTTGACCAACTGTAATCGCAAAGTCATTCACATCCAAGTAAGTCGCTTTTTTAGATTGCAAAGCTTTAACTGCAGCAACTAGCTTAGGATCCTTTGCAGTTTGTTCATCAAATTCTGTCTGAATTACTTCTAGTAATGCTGGAACAATATCATCGGTCACTATTCCTCACCACCCTGGACACCAGTCAAATCTCTAACAGTGTCTTTAGTGATGTAACCTGGAATAGCTTGGTTTAGCTTAATTGCTCCATCGCCGATCAGTCCTAAAGTATTGGCATCAGCTTCAAATAACGGTTCCCACTTTGGTTGAGTTGCATTAAACTGACGACGCTGATACGGAAAATCATCGCGTAAGCAAGCCGACAAATATGCCACGTTTAACAAACCAGAGCCTAAACTTCGTTGTGCTTTACGACCAGCTAAGCGCAAGTTTTCATGACTTGCCTTAATAGCTTCAACTGATGACGGATTATCAGACACAAAACCCAAATCGTCCATAGTTAAGCCAGTTTCACCAGCAAATCCTGCTGCTCCTTATTAAAATCAAAATAGAATCATTTAAAAAATACAAAAGCCCAACTTTAGCTAAATGCGATAAAGTTGGGCTTAACTATTGACTTTCCGTAGAAAAAGCCTTGGAAATTTCTAAAGTTTTTTTATTTTTGAGTCACCATTAAAAGCTTTGAGTATTTTAAGTAAAATTTGAGCAAAAAGACAGTCTTCCATTCCCGACCTAGAAACTTCAAAAAAAGTTGGAAAACTTAACCACCCCTCATTGATTTGATCCGCTAAGATTACAAATTCATTACCAGTTGCTCTCAACCAGTGTGCTTCCTTTAGAAATTTGGTAAAGTATGCTAACATTGACACTAATTCATAGTTGTCACGTTAACACGAACCATTATTATTATCATAGGGAGTGAAATCTTGCGTAAACACAACAAAACCAACCACCAACTATTAATTTGTGCTAGTTGTCTTTTGGGATTTACTAGTTGGTTTCTTTTTGAACCGCAAGTTAACGCCGCTGCTGCTAATATTCCGACAGAAACCAGTCAATCACAGCACTCAGCAACTAGTAGTCAGCTCACTACTTCAAAAAAACCAGCAACTGGTGCTAATACTTCAACTGCAGCCAGTATTTCATCTGAAAACAGCTCAATTAGTTCCGACAGTTCAAATGTTTCGTCTGACGCCACAAGTTCATCCAGCTCAGCTAGCTCTAATGAATCAATCGGCTCATCCTCTAGTTCTTCTAGTTCTTCAGATAGTTCAGCTAGTTCTTCGAGCAGCTCTAGTTCAACCAGTTCTAGTTCGTCAAGCTCCTCAAGTTCTAGTTCCGCCTCTTCTGCAGCCGGCGGCAATCAGCCACCAGCCAATCAAGATGGTGATCAAGCTGGTTCTAGTGCAGAATCAACTACCAGTATTCCTGCAAAAAGCAACCAGCCTAGTGCAAAGCCGGGCAGAAACAACCAGTGGTTTCAAAGTAGAAAACAAGAATTAGTTTCTCAAAACAATGAAGTTGAAAAAATCACTGATACCTATAATAAGGCTCAAATTTTAGCCGCACGAAGTTCAGCTGCTAATAGACAAGCTGACAAAGAAAATTCTGGGGAAAGCCAACAACCTAATACTAATATTATTGACTTCACAAATGGAACGACAGCTTACGCACCACCAACTTCAACCATTTTAAAAGACGATTCTCATTTTACTTTAAACGCCTTTTTGTATTTTGCCGTAGTTTTCGTCATTATTTTAGTTTACACCCTTTACGGTGAAATTCAGGATAGTCGTAAATATAAAATTGAAAATCACCCAGAAAATAATCACCATATTAATTAAGAACACAACAGTTAGCTCCCCAACCTGTATGTAATCTGACTTTAGTACCTTTTCACCATTGGAGTCTACTTCGATTGCAATTAAAGAGAGTTATCTTAAACAACTTAAGAAAAAAAGAGGACCTAACTTCACAGTTTAATGCTGCGAAATTAGGTCCTCTTTAATTAATTCCAATTAGTTTAACTACTTTTTATTTCTAACTCCGACTCTTTCAAGCTGAATGCCGCTAAACCGATTGATCATTTCCAAATCATCAAAGTGACTTTCCAGTTCATCTAAAGAGATATTACTTTTTTGCGGGGTAGTTTCAAAGTAAAGTTGCTGCGTTCCCTGCAGAGCATAGCGTTCGATCTTCATAAACTCTTCGTGAAACAACAAGTTTAATGAAAAGTGCCGGTGAAAAGAACTGCTGATCCGCGGGAGTTCAGTATCTAACTTAAACCGGGTAAACTTCCCATCATGGTACTTAACATCAAGTGGCTCAAGCAAGGAAAAACGCTGATTTTCATACGCCAAAACCGTTGCTTGTTTGTCATTGATTTCAATAAATTCGGGAACTTTAACTCTAACTATGTACAAATAATTACTGGATTGGTCAATCCCTAAAAAATTATTTGCGCTGAATTGATATATTGCCATTCTAAAAACCTCTCTCAATATGCTGAAGACTATCGTACCAAGCTAAATAACATAATTCAAATAAAAATGTCTTTTTGTAAGCGCCATGAGCTTGATGTTCCGTCTTTTCAGTAACGCTCAAAAAAAGAGAAGAACTTAACTTACGAGTCCTTCTCCCCTTCAGTTGTAAAAACTGGTGGCTCTTACCACCACTTCCACTGTAATAGTTTTGCTTTTTAATTTAAATCTCTCACTAAGATTCTTAACCTTAATTTAGTGGTCTCACTAAATTTATTTACTTTCATCTTCAGACTGAAGGACAGCCATAAATGCTTCTTGCGGAATTTGAACTGTACCAACATCTTTCATCCGTTTCTTACCACGTTTCTGCTTTTCAAGTAATTTAGCCCGACGGTCAGGGTCACCTGTATGGATCTTTGAAGTAACATCCTTACGGTAGGCCTTGATATTCGTCCGTGCAATAATTTTAGCCCCAGTTGCTGCTTGGATCGGAATTTCAAAGTTTTGTCGCGGAATAATTCCTTTCAGTTTCTTAGTGATCACTCGAGCTCGTTCTTGAGCAAATTGGCGGTGAGAAATAAAGCTCAAGGCATCAACTTTATCACCATTCAATAGAATGTCGATTTTAACTAAGTCACTTGGCTGGTCCTCGTCAAATTCATAGTCTAACGATGCATAGCCATGGGTATTGGACTTCAATTTGTCAAAGAAATCAAAAATAATTTCCGCTAACGGCATCTTATAAATGACATTGACACGGGTGTCATCCAAATAATCCATCGTGACAAATTGGCCACGCTTGCGCTGACATAACTCCATGACCGCCCCCACAAAGTCGTTAGGAACCATAATTTCCGCTCTAACAAATGGTTCATTGATTTGCGAGATATTGGAAACTTCCGGCATTTCTGCTGGGTTGGCAACTTCAAGCATCGTTCCATCTGTTAACTTAACATTGTAGGTGACTGACGGTGCAGTGGTGATCAGGTCCATATTAAATTCACGTTCTAATCGTTCCTGGATCACGTCCATATGAAGTAAACCCAAAAAGCCACAACGGAAACCGAACCCTAGCGCCTGTGAAGTTTCTGGTTCGAACTCTAAAGCTGCATCATTTAACTGTAATTTTTCCAAATCTTCACGCAAGTCATTATATTTTGCATTATCGGTTGGATATAATCCGGAATATACCATTGGATGCATTTCCCGATAACCTTTTAACGGCTTTTCAGTCGGATTGTCCGCACTAGTAACAGTATCACCAACACGAGTATCCTTGATATCTTTAATGCTGGCTGTTAAATAGCCCACATCTCCTGCCATCAAAAAATCACGCTTCAATGGTTTAGGTGAATTGACCCCAACTTCAGCCACTTCATATTCTACCCCACCATTCATCAGTCTAATTCGATCACCAGGCTTAACCACACCTTCAGTGACCCGAATACTTAAAACAACACCACGGTAATCATCATAGACTGAATCAAAAATCAGCGCTTTTAATGGGGCTTGAATATCTCCAGTCGGTGCCGGCACCTTTTGCACGATTTGTTCTAGCATTTCAGGAATACCTACACCAGTTTTACCTGAAGTTAACACAGCCTCAGAAGCATCCAAACCAATCACATCTTCAATATCTTTGCGAACTACTTCGGGTTGGGCTGATGGCAAATCAATTTTATTGATGACTGGGATAATTTCTAAATCATCATCAATTGCCAAATAAACATTCGCTAAGGTTTGAGCTTCAATTCCTTGCGCAGCGTCGACAACTAAGATTGCCCCTTCACACGCTGCCAAAGAACGTGAAACTTCATATGAAAAGTCAACATGTCCTGGAGTGTCGATCAAATGGAAAATATAATCTTCACCATCGTTAGCGTGATATTTTAATTCAACAGCGTTTAATTTAATAGTAATTCCACGTTCACGCTCCAAATCCATGGAATCTAGTAATTGTTCTTTCATTTCCCGGTGAGAAACAGTATCCGTTAATTCAAGGATGCGATCAGCGATGGTCGATTTACCATGATCAATATGTGCAACGATTGAAAAATTGCGGATATGTTTTTGCCGTTCCTTCATTTCTTCTATCTTCATTCAGCAAATTCCTGCTTTCTGTACTGTTATCCTATCTAACGCTATATTATAGCCTGTCTTTAACATGTCAGTCAATTTAAGTCCAACTTAAGTAAAATTTAAATCTGAAAAATAAGTACTATATAAGTCCCAAGGGTTCACGTAATTTAGAAATCAACTCTAAATTTAGTAAAAAATTTTGTAGCCCACAATTTGACAATAAAATAATTTTTTTCTTCTATATAAAATAGATTTTTTTCTATGTATTCAAGTAAAAAAAGAAAATTCTCGAAAGTTTTGATGGTTTTTGGGCGCAAAAAATTAATTTTTTTACAAAAAAACACCTTTTTTTCAAATTTTTTGGACTTTTTTAAAATAAAATCGCTTACAATGTTGTGTACAACCTTGTAAGCGATTTTCGTTTAGGGTAGAATAAACAGTGTTGAATTTTAGCTTAAATTAGTTAAAGAGAAAGGATGTATTATTTTGCAAAAACAACAAACCGTTGAAGCCGGCGTTGCGATGATGAAAGTTTTAGAATCTTGGGGGGTTAAGCATGTCTATGGTTATCCTGGTGGTTCAATCAGTTCCACTTTGCATGCCTTAGAAGTTGAAAAAGAAAACATCACTTATGTTCAAGTACGTCATGAACAAGTTGGTGCTTTAGCCGCTGTTGGTCATGCTAAAGCTACTGGTAAAATTGGTGTTACTTTTGGTTCAGCTGGCCCTGGTGCCGTTAACTTGTTAAACGGCCTCTATGATGCTAAAGAAGATAACGTTCCTGTTCTAGCTATTGTTGGACAAGTTCCTCGTTCAAACATGAACTACGACTACTTCCAAGAATTCCCAGAAACACCAATGTTTAGCGACGTCGCTGACTACAACCGTGTTGTTATGACACCAGAAAGCTTGCCATATGTTGTTGACAAAGCTATCCGTGAAGCATACAAGAATAACGGTGTCTCAGTTGTTGTTATCCCTAATGATATTGGCTTTGTTGAAATTGAAGACGTACCATTTTCTTCAGCTCAATTAACAGACGAAAAAGCTGCTCCACAACCTGAAGCAACTGACGAAGAAGTTAAGCATTTACTTGACATGATCAAAGATGCTAAACGCCCTGTCTTCCACGTTGGCTCTGGTATCAAGGATAACCAAGATAAATTACAAAAATTAGCCGAAAAATTACAAATTCCTGTTGTTATTACAGGTCTTGCTAAGGGTAAAGTTGACGATCACTTCGAAGGTAACATGGGTACATCTAACCGTGCCGCATCAAAAGCTGCTGACGAAGTCTTCGGTACAGCTGACTTGGTAATTGCATTGGGTGCTAACTTCCCATTTGCTAACTTAGTTTACCGGACACATGAATTCAAGTTCGTTCAAATTGATAACGACAAATCTAAATTTGGCCGTCATCATTACCTTGACTTCAGTATCTGGTCAGATTCTGGCAAATTCTTGGACAAAGCTCTTGAATTAAGTGAACAACAACCAGAATCAGCTTACTACCAAGCTGCTAAAGAAGATATGAAAGACTGGAGAGCTTACCTTGACAGTTTGATGAACAAAACTGAAGGTGCTCCTGAATACGAAGAAGTTTACCGTGAAATCAACCGGATTGCTGAAGACGATGCCCTCTTCTCAGTTGATGTTGGTGATAACATCATTAACAGTTTCCGTTTCTTAGACATGAAGCGTGGACAAAAGATGACAATTTCAGCATTGTTTGCAACAATGGGTTACGGCCTTCCAGGTGCGATTGCAGCTCAATTCGCTTACCCAGAACGTCAGGTCTTCAACATTGCTGGTGACGGTGCCTTCTCAATGGTTATGCAAGATCTTTTGACATTGAACAAGTACAACTTGCCTGTTATCAACGTTATTACTTCTAACCAATACCTTAGCTTCATCAAGTCAGAACAAGATGATTTGACAATGAACAACTTTGGTATCGATATTAAAGATGCTAAGTTTAAGGATATTGCTGAAGCAATGGGCGTTCATGGTATCGAAGTTAACGACGCTAAAGAATTACCTGCTGCTTTTGACGAAGCTGTTGCTACAACTAAAGCCGGCAAGCCTGTCTTGATCGACGTTAACATCACTGGCAAACGTGGTATTCCTGTTGAAGAATTACAATTCAAGATGGAAGACGGCAAGTTGGTTGAATACATCTCAGATGGTTATCAATTAGCTCATGGTTCACGTACAATGGATGAATTCTTTGCAGAATATGATGCTTCTGAATTGAAGCCATTCACATACTACTTGGACAAATATGGGGTTAAGTTCTAAGAACTAACCCACTAATTAAAATCACATCACTAGTTGATGTGATTTTTTTTATGGTAAAATTGTAGGATAAACTAACTAAATCGCAGAGGAATAAAAAAATGGCCAAATTAGCAGTCTATTGCGGTGCCGCTTCAGGCTTCTCACCGCTTTTTGAACAAGCAACTAAACAACTCGGCAAGTGGATGGTGGAAAATAACTTAGAATTGATCTATGGCGGTGGCAAATATGGGTTAATGGGAACCCTCGCCCAAACGGTCAGTGATTACGGTGGAAAAGTTCATGGAATCGTGCCAGAAGTCTTGTACGATCGTCAAATTACTTTTGACCGTTTAACCGATTTAAAGGTCGTCGGTGATATGTCAGAACGCAAAAAGGAAATGCTCGCCAGCGCAGATGCTTCGTTGGCCCTACCTGGCGGACCAGGAACATTAGAAGAAATTTCTCAAGCCTTTTCCTGGGCACGGATCGGTGAGAATCCGACACCATCGATCATCTATAACGTCGCTAATTTTTACGCACCACTAGAACAAATGTATGATGCAATGGTGACGAATGGATTCTTAACTAAGGTTGACCGTCAAAAATTACTTTTTTCCGAATCGCTGCCGCAAATCCTTGCATTTATGCACGGCTATACTCCCCCAGAAATCAGAACTTATCAGACTAAAGATGCCAAGCAATAAATTAATTAACAAAGGACGCTCATTCCAAGTTAATGGAGTAAGCGTCCTTTTTAGTCTAAAATTCATGGAAAATTAGTTCATTTGGGTCATTTTTGGGGTCAACATTATTTGACACATAACCTCCGATTAACCTCGTTATTCAAACTCTTCGTACTCATTCGGGTCTTGTCCGTCAATTCGTCCATCCTGACGATTTAAGGTATTGATTGCCTTAACTTCATCCCCAGTTAATTCAAAATCAAAAACATCTAAGTTAGCTCGTTGATGATTTAAATTAGTTGATTTCGGTAGTGGAACGATTCCACGTTGTAAATGCCATCTGAGTAAAATTTGCCCAGGATTTTTCTGATACTTTTCAGCCAATTTAACCACAATTGGTTCACTTAATGCTGAACTTCCACGACCTAATGGGCTCCATGCTTCAGTGACAATTCCGCGTTTGGCATTTTCCTGAACTCGTTCATCATTGACCCAGTACGGATGAATTTCGATCTGGTTTACTGAAGGTGTAACACCCGTTTCTTGAATGATACGGTCTAAATGTTCTGGTTCAAAGTTAGATACACCAATTGACTTGATCAAGCCTAATTTTTGCGCAGTGATCAAAGCTTGCCAAGCCTCAACATAAAGTTTACGTTTTGGTAATGGCCAGTGGATCAAGTACAAGTCAAAATAGTCTAGTCCCATCCGCGCCAAAGATTCTGTAATTGCGTTTAACGCATCATCATAATGATGGTATTTACCGGGAAGTTTTGATGAAACAAAAATTTGATCACGAGGCACGCCAGAATCACGAATTGCTTTCCCAACGATACCTTCGTTGTCATAATTAGTGGCACTGTCGATTGAACGATATCCATCTTTAATGGCCGAAATGATTTGCTGGTAGCCCATTCCACCACGTAATTGATAAGTTCCCAACCCAACTTTAGGCAGCTTGTAACCGTCGTTTAAAACTACTTCAGGTATTGTCATTAATTTACTTCCTCCTTTGATAAGTTCCTGTAGTTACAGTATAACGCAAAATTGTATTAAAATAATGTAATCTGTTTGTTGTTTTTGCTTGGCTTTTTCCACTATAATAAAATTAACTAAAAATTCAATGTTGTATGATACAACTATAACTTAATCATCAAACAATTTATCGCTTGAATGTCTGGATTCTATACGAAGTTGTATTAACCAACTAATTTAAAGGAGACCACCCTGATGTCAATTAGCTTTAAACTCGCTCAGCAAAATGATTTACCCCGGATCGTTGAAATTTACAACCAAACTATCAGCTTAAAAAATATCACTGCTGACATTAAACCCGTGACTGTCGCTGACCGTGAGGAATGGTTTGCAGCCTTTTCTCCAGATAAATACCCTCTTTGGGTCATGCAAGATGCCACTGCTCAACAAATTTTCGGCTGGGTCGGTCTCGAGGCCTTTTATGGTCGCGCTGCTTACCAACAAACTGCAGAAATTAGTATCTACATTGACCAAAATAGCCGTGGGCAACACATTGGCAGTCAGGCGTTTGCTTTTGTCGGCAGTCAATTGCCGCGTTTGAATCTGCATAACTTAGTCGGCTTTGTTTTCAAACAAAACCCAGCCAGCCTAGGCTTATTTAAAAAACAAGGCTTTTCTCAATGGGGATTCTTACCCCAGGTTGCCCAAATTGACGCAAACTACCTCGATTTAGTGATCGTTGGTAAACATTTTGACTAAAAAAGATGAGTTCATCATTAGCGATGAACTCATCTTTTTTAGCTAAATCAACCATCAAAGTATAAATAATGCTTGATTTGTTTTTTCTTTTTAATTAAATTCAACTGGAGCAAGCAAGTCGTCAATTGGATGTTGCGCAGTTAATTGATGGACCTCTGTTCTAATTTGGGCCAACGCATCAGCATCATCATGGTTTTCAATCGCACGCACGATCAAGCGAGCAACCTGACGACAATCAGCTTCGTCAAAACCACGTGTTGTGATTGCTGGAGTTCCTAGTCTGACACCTGAAGTCTTAAATGGACTTAATTTTTCAGCAGGAATGGCTTCCTTATTGGTTGTGATTGAAACAGAATCCAAAACTTCTTGAGCCTGCTTGCCATTTAAGTCAGTCTCAGACAAATCAATTGTCATCAAATGGTTATCAGTCCCACCAGAAACGACCCGAATATGCTCGGAAGAAGAAAATTCATCTGCCATTGCTTGGGCATTCTTAATGATCTGTGCCGCATATTCTTTAAACTCAGGTTGCAAGTCTTCGTGCAGCATCACTGCTTTAGCCGCCATCACGTGGTCTAATGGTCCACCCTGTGAACCTGGGAAAACTGCAGAATTGATTTGTTTAGCATATTTTTCTTTAGCTAAGATCATCCCGCCGCGTGGTCCACGTAAAGTCTTATGTGTCGTAGTAGTCACAACATCAGCGTATGGTACTGGACTAGGATGAAGCCCTGCAGCAACTAAGCCAGCAATGTGTGCCATATCTACTAATAAGTATGCACCTACATCATCTGCAATTTCACGGAACTTCGCCCAGTCGATCACGCGACTGTATGCTGAGGCCCCAGCAACGATTAAATTAGGCTGGACATCGCGGGCAACTCGGAGAACTTCATCATAATCCAATAGTTCTGTTTCGGGATTCAAGCCATATGAAAATGACTGATATAATTTCCCACTGAAATTAACCTTAGCGCCGTGAGAAAGATGTCCTCCGGCATTTAAGTCCATCCCTAGGATTTTATCCCCCGGCTTCAAAAAGGCTGCATAGACCTCTTGGTTCGCCTGTGAGCCAGAGTGTGGCTGGACATTTACATATTCTGCGCCAAATAATTCTTTGGCTCGATCGATCGCCAGATTTTCCACAATATCAACGTACTCATTACCACCATAGTAACGTTTACCTGGATAACCTTCTGAGTACTTGTTAGTTAAAACAGAACCCTGTGCTGCTCGAACTGCCGGTGAAACAATATTTTCCGACGCGATCAATTCAATATTATCTTGTTGTCTTTGTTGTTCGTTAGCAATTGCTTGCCATAATTCTGGATCTAAATTTTGATAATTAGACAAAATATCAGCCCCTTTTTTAATCTAAATACTATCTTACCATGAAAAGTCCAAATAATTGCAAAAAAAGACAGGATAATTTTCCCGCCTTTTTGCTTAATATTTAAATTAACTGTTAGTTAAACGCTGACTGGCAAATGTGTTGAATAAGCAAACGGTCATCCCAAAAACCAAACAGTTAAATATTAACTAAAGTAATGTTTTAAAAGAAATGACGCATAATATCTTTGATTGGAGGCAACTTAGGCAACTGATGTTTCTTAGTCAGATACTGTGTCCCAAACTTAGTATAGCCCTTAGCTTCGTTAGCCACGATTTGGCCAGGAAGTGGAGCATCATCAGCGACATAGGCATTGATCAAGACTGGACGGTCTTTAGACTTGTATGCCTTCTTTAAAGCCTGCGCAAATTCTTGCTTGTTAGTTACGGTGTACCCAATTCCACCCGCAGCTTCAGCGAACTTCGCATAGTCCATGTCTGCCAAATCAATCGCATAATTCATTTGACCGGCTGATTGTTGTTCATATTGAATAAAGGCCAATTTACGGTTATTCAAAACAATATTGATCAGCGGCATCTTGTATTTCACAGCAGTAACGAAATCTTCCATCACCATCGCAAAGGCACCATCACCATTAATTGAGATCACTTGACGATCTGGGTAAACTTGGGATGAAGCAATCGCAGCTGGTAAAGCACAGCCCATCGTTCCTAACCAGGCAGAAATCGTGTATTGTTGATCACGGCCAACTGGCAAGTAACGTGAACTCCATGAAGTAGCAGTTCCGACATCAATTGCAAAAACCGCATCACGTGGCGCCGTCTTTTTAATTTGGTCAAATAAAACTTCTGGAGCCAATGGTGAACCTTTGAGGTCCTTTTTCTCTTCAACCCATGAATTCCAAGTTGCCATGCGTTTTTGACAGCTAGCAAGGAATTGTCCGTCTGAAGCTTGAATACCACTATTTAATAAGGCACTAACAACTTCACCCGCATCACCATGGATGGCAACATCAGCAGGGTAACGCTTATTCAAATGACTTGGTTCCAAGTTGATTTGAATACTCTTGGCACGTCCTGTTTCTGGCAAATAAGCTGTGTAAGGATAATTAGTCCCGACCATCACGATCAAGTCAGCTTCCTTCATGGCATGGTAAGCTGCTTTAGTCCCTAGCTTACCTACCTGACCTAATGAGTTAGGATGATCATCTGGGATAAATCCCTTGGCTGGTAAAGTTTGGACAAATGGAATCTTGTAAGTTTCCACGAAACGCTGCATGATCTCACCAGAATGCTTGATTCCTGTCCCAAATAAAGCAATTGGCTTTTTAGCACGGTTCATCAATTCAACGGCTTCTTCAACTTCTGCCATTGGTACAACAGGTTTTTGCACCTTAAATGAATTAGCCGTTGGTTTAAATGCTGTCGCAAGCTTTTTCTGTGGGATGTCATCTGGAATTGTTAAAACAGCAACACCCTTCTTTTCATAAGCAGTCCGAATGGCTTCATCAACAGTTTCTGCCAAATGGTCAACTGATGTAACTGAACGGTTATAAACCGCAACATCTTCAAATAATTGTGGTGTGTTAACTTCCTGGAAGTAACCAGTGTTCAATAAGTTTGATTCAACCTGGCCTAACAAAGCCAACACGGGTGCATGATCCATCTTAGCGTCATACAAGCCGTTTAGCATGTGAATGGCACCTGGACCACCAATTGACAAACAGACAGCTAACTTATCCGTTAACTTAGCTTCAGCGGCGGCAGCTAAAGCCCCAACTTCTTCATGACGAACTTGAATGAACTTAATTTTATCTGACTGACGGCGGATTCCTTCAACAGTTGTGTCGATCGAATCACCAGGCAAACCATAAACGTGGTCAACACCCCAGGCAGTCAAAACATCTACTAATCTATCTGCTCCATTTTTCATTTTTTACAATCTCCCTGTTAAAAATTTACTAGGAACACAGTCCCTTTGTGTAAAATACTAGCGTAATTAAGAAGAAATGTTCCGTTTCAGAATATTTATCTTGGTTAACAGTCGTTGGTACTAATACTTGTACTTGAACAAGTCTGCATTTTATTGTGTAAAATATAGTTTACTCCAATTCTCTAACTTTTTCAAAGGGTTTTCAGAAAAATAATGCAAGAAAATGTAAAAAAGTGCAAAAAAAAGAAGAAGCCTACACTTCTTCTTTCAACTAATCGAAATTATTTCGGGTCTAAACTTTTTAGTGTTGATGAGATGATCATCAGCACTATTTTTATACGTAAAAAGGACATCATTTGTCCTCTTGTGCTACGATTAAAGTGTCGAAGTCTAATCAAAGC
>NZ_BQXH01000002.1:0-110344 GCF_022836475.1 Ligilactobacillus pabuli
TAAATTTTACTAGCGAAATTGACTTCGCAAATGTTTTTTTGCACTGATCATAAGATCAGTGACCTCACACATTTGATTTGTCGAAACTTTGTTCAGTTTTCAAAGATCTACTTGAGAATTGCTTATTCACAACAGAAATTATTATATAATGACGAGAATTTCTTGTCAAGAAAATATTTAATTTTTATTTTGAAAGCATTGAAATCATTTTGCTAAAATAATTAAAAATCAATAATCATTGTGAAGCAAAAGTGACAACTCAATTATTATATAACATCGATCCGGATGATGTCAAGAACAAATTTGAATTAACTTTTTTGCTCTGTGTCACCACCTCAGCGACAAATACTATCATAGCAACATTTTCGAAAGTCGTCAACAACTTTTTTTGAATTCTTCATTTAAATTTATATATATGAATAAAAACGAATCAGCCTAAATAAAAGTTTGTATTTTAGTATTAATTTTTACCATTTTTAAAATAATCATTCGTATTTATAAGCCGTGATTCACAAATTCGATTCAATAAAAATTAACATATCAATAACTGATTCACCCATTTTGTTGTAAAACCTGTTTTTCTATTTAGTTCAATCCAACCGTCGTTAACTTTTCGCCTCAAATATTTCGCTGATCAGCTAACCATCGCTTTAATTCTATGCATGCAAAAAATCTCACGTCTTCTAAACAACTTCATTCTGTTTAGCTGCATTCTTTTCTCCTAAAATTAAAAAAATCACGGTCATTGCTGATTTAGCTTCTATTCAACAAACACTCCCTTATTTTGCTTAATCCGTCCATTACCGCACTTATACTACTAAATCAATTCAAGCGCCCTATACTTGTTAATGTAACAAGAACTATCAAACTCGCATTCAAATCTCCTATTCTTTGCAAACCAGCAAGCTCGCTGGCCTCCCTTTTCCAATCTCCTAGTACTTGTCTTGTTATTCGATTAAGCTTCTATATGAGCCCAGGTCTCTCCTCTTCCCCCCTTTAACTAACTCCCCGTTCTAGATTCATACATCATAAAAAAAGACCCCCCACCTAATTCGTGAGAGGCCCTAGCGAATTTTTATTCGTCGTCCTTGTTATCTTCTTTTAATTCCGGTGCATTTGTTTCATAGAGATCTTGAGTTGATTTACCATCGCGTTGATCGATCAAACTAGTCTTCTTTTCTTTCCGTGCCTTTTTAAGAGCTTTGATCCCGTCAGAGTACTTATACTTATACTGGGACTTATCAACTTTCTTAAAATTCTGTGGAGTATAGAAGCGTAAGAGATCTCCTGTTACGATCTTATCAGATAATGACAGCGCCTTGTCAGTCCGTTCCTGTTGTTCTTTCAAAATTTGCTTTTGTTCAACAGTTAGATTCTTAGTATTAACTCGGTTCCCCTGGTTATCATAAACCTTCGAACCAATTTTACTTAAATCAGGTGAAACAAAATCACCATTTCTAAAGGCAACGGTTTGATTCCGAGTCGTTGACAACAAATCATTCCCCAACTGGATCGTATCATCATTTTTAATCCCTAACAGATCCATCAATGTCGGCATGACATCAATTTCACCACCATAGGTATGATCGATCCCACCCGCTAAATTGTTAGAATGAACCATAAAAGGTACCTTCTGCAACATAGCTAGGTCATAACTAGTCACTGACTTCTTATCCAGTAATTTAGCTAACGCCTTGGGATGATTATTTGAGATACCATAATGATCACCATAAGCAACGATGACTGAATTATCATATAAACCAGACTTCTTCAGATAATTCATAAACTCACCAAACGCTTCATCCAGATAACGCGCAGTTTGAACGTATCCATCGACTGTCTTGTCACCCGTCTTAGTTTTAGGAATTGATTGGTTATCCTTGTCCAAATCATATGGATAATGGTTAGTCACCGTGATCACCTTAGCGTAAAACGGCTGCGGCAATTGTTCCAGGTATTTAACTGACTGTTTCAAGAAGATCTTATCTTTTAAACCATAGCCGACACTATAGTTGGCCTTTTCTTTGTAATATGACGAATCAAAGAAATATTGGTAGCCCCATGACTTATAGGTATTATCCCGATTCCAGAAACTACCCACATCTCCGTGCATCGAAGCTGTAGCATAGCCTTGTTGATCCAGGAATGCCGGTAAAGCTTGATAAGTGTTCGATGATCCGTAAGCCGTCATACTGGAACCTGATGGTAAACCATATAACGAAGTCTCCAACATTGTTTCAGCATCAGAGGTTTTCCCCTGACCAACTTGGTTAAAGAAGTTATCAAAAGCCAAGGTATGTTGGTCATGATAAAAACGGTTAATATTCGGGGTGACTTCTTGACCATCAGATTTGTAATCGATCAAAAATTGCTGGAAACTTTCCAAATGCAAGATAAAGACATTCTTGCCCTTTTCTTTACCATAATACGAAATATTAGGTTGCGACCGGTTTTTATTAACAAAATCTAGTGCACGATCAATATCGCTGCTAGTTGCGTTTTTACGGGTCGCAGTTTGCTGGTGCGTTTGATAAGCTGAATAGCCGGCAAAGAAATCAACACCGAGGTACTTCACAATATAATTATTATCAAACGTTCTAGTTAACAGCTGTGAGCGGTCGCCTTCTGCCATACTCAAGTTTAATCCGAATAAAATTAATGCCATGACAGAACCAACAACTGCATACCGTCTTTTAGGCTTAGACATGTCAGGTTGGATCACCTTAAAGGAGACTAACAAAATTAATACAAAAACGTCCAAGAATAACAGAAAGTCCGTGGGATGAATAATTTCTAAAATACTAAGTCCTAGATTATTGGAAACAGAACTCGATGATTTAATGATCCCGAACGATAGAAAATCTGAAAATTCTCGATAATACAAAGTGTTAGCGAATAACCAGGCCGATTGGATCAAACTAACGACCAGCTCGATCCAGTAAGATTTCCGCCCACCAAAATACAAGCCTAATCCTACTAACAATAAACCGCTTGGCACAGGATTTAGCAGTAATAAGAACTGTTGGACCCCGTTATTAACACCTAAGGTAAAGTTGTTTTGATAAGCCAGGTAGGTTTTTAGCCAGAATAAAAAGAACACTAGCCAGAAAAAACCTGCTCTAGAACTAACAACTTGCCTTAATTTTTTAACAAACGAACTCATTGTACGATTTCCTCCATTTTAAAAACTTGCCTGCTGACAAGTATAAAGGATTAATAAAAAAAGAAAAACTGAAAATAAGATATCTTCAGCTTAACTTAATAATCAATAATCCAGCAGGTCATAAATTTCCATTGCAGCTAGATCAATATTGTCGAATTGAAATTTTTGTTTAGTACTAATTTCTTCAAGTTCAAAGGCGTTTAACTTCGGATCATATGTAACTAACCCGCGTTCTTCCCCTTCTTTTTCAAAACGTCTTGAAACAACTTCTTCATCGGCACTCTTGATCATCGCGTCCAAGCGGGAAATGATCGCAACTAATTGTGAATTTTCCATGACAAACTCCTTTTCTACTTTATCAGAAACTTTAGCTCAGGCTAAGTTTCAACTGATTTTAGAATCTAGATAATTCTTTTACATACAAAACTGATAATAACATTTTTTGGGACAAAATAAAATTCAAAATATTAAATTCATCGTTTTTTCTGCTATCTTTTACCGATATTTAACAACTCTGACGCTTAATCACCCTTTTTGGCTGACAAATTAGAAAAAAGTCTGCACTAACACAATCCAGAAATTAATGTCTTGTTCCTCGTAATCGTGAGTCTGAACGGAAAGAAATCTTTTTTCCATAATTCACTTCACAAAAAAAAGCCTCAGTCTGTTTCGACTAAAGCTTAAGTTTCTTGTTCAACACTCATTCAGTGACTCGCCGTGGTTTGACCGCTAACGCCGCCATCCCTAACAGCATCCCCAAATAATAAGTGATCAAACGCCACAGGATCATCGCTAAGACGACCTTGCTGTTTTGGGTCAAGAAGGTCGAAAAGATTACTGAAAAGCTAAATTCAGCCCCACCCAAGCCGCCTGGCAGCGGAAAGAGTGAAATGATCATCACGATCAAAATATGCATCCCCACGACCATTAAAACGTCAATTTGTTTAACTTGCAGAGCTTGCAAGATAAAGTATGGGATCACATAATAGAAAAATAGTTGTCCTAACGTCAATAAACTCACTTGAAATAAAGTTCGCCCATCGCTGCCTAGACTTAAACTCTCCTGATAAAAATTGTCAATTTTTTCAGCAGCGTATTGCCGGTAACGCTCATAAGTTGCTGGTTTTCCCCACCATTTAATCGGCTGTAAGCACGCAATAACTAGTTTTTTAGTGAAGGAGTGCCAGTACATTACCATTAATAAGGCCGTGATCACAAAAAAATGAATCAAAAAGCCAAAAATCACTAAAGCTGATAAAGCATGCAACTTGGTTGCCAGATAATGAAATTGTCCAATCAAACTGATCACAAAACAAACCACGATCATGGACTGATAAACAATAAATTTCATCAACATTTTAGAAGTGCCCCGCCCGGCATCAATTCCCGACTGCAGCAAGGCATACAATTGTGCGGGTTGACCGCCGCTTTGGAAAGGAGTGATCCCATTGAATAACTGTTCTAACAGCGGGACTCGTAACGCATCTCTAAAACGGTAAGATGGATACTGCTTTTGCAATAAGCGATAAACAATCAGACCCTCAAACAATAATGAGATCAACATACAGCCGATTGCACCCAGTAACCAGGGCCACTGCAAGTCGCCAATTTCAGCTTGAACCACTGAAAGGGAGACATCTTTCATTGAATAGATAAAGATCCCAACTCCCACGACCATCACGACCGCTAAGCTTAATTTATTTTTCCAATTCATCTTCGACCCAACTTTGCTTGTTCGGTGTAAAAATCATGCCACACCTGTGCTAAGCGATCCTCATTGTAATAAGCTGCTGCCGCCGCTGCTTTCGTTTGCAAATGACTTAACGCAACTGCGTCAGTTTGTAATTCACTAATCTTTTGGCGCATTTCTTCCACATCAGCTGCTGGTTCATAATAACCAGAAATAATTGAGTGGTATAAATCTAAATCACGCAATAAAACAGGCACTTCACAACTAAAAGCCTCTAAGACGCTCATTGGGAATAACTCATTATAGGACGGCAGTAAGAACAAATCTGCCAAATTATAATATTCATTCATCTGTTTGCGATCCACGATCCCCGGAAACAGTAAATTAGCGGGCGGATCATCGACTACCTTTTTCAATTCTTCATAACCATCAGTCATTTTACCAAATGAAAAACCGCCGACCCAGATAAACTGGCATTCTGGTAATTGGTGGGCGAGTTTGATAAAGTCAAACAGACCTTTACGAGCCTGAACTTGTCCGACCCCGATCACCGTGAACTTATTTGCAGCTATGCCATGCTTCTGGCGCAGCTGTGCCTTTTGGCTGGCCTTCAGCGGGTAAAACTCCTTTTTTGAGACGAAATTCGGAATATAGGTAATCTTTTCGGCAGGGATCCCCAAAGCAGTCAATTTGGCGCCAAACGATGGATTCACCACCACTAGCTGATCCATTCTTTTATAAAACGAGATCATATAAGCATTAAAGATTTTCATCAACCCGCCAGGTAACTGTAAACTGCCTGCCATCGTTTCCGGCAAAAAATGGACATAGCCAATCTTACGCCCCACCCGTTTCGAGAAAGTCGACAAATAAAACTGTGGGTCGATCGTATGATAATGACTAATATCTGCGCTGCCAAAACGGTTCACGATCAAATTCAATTCAGTCGGATAATGTTTTTCTAGTAAAGCTATTAATTCGGAATAAGCACTGCCGACCCCCTGGCCAGCCACCTTACCCGCCGAGGAATACATTCGTATAGTTAACATCTTTCACGCTCCTAGTTGACGCTAAATTCGTTCTCGTGACTGATCGGCATCCACTGCGGGGGCACCTGCACAACAGTCCTGATAGAATTCCAACACTGCTTCGCCGAAATTATCGGCTGAAATACTAGCGACTTTTTTCTCTCGCACTACGTTATCTGCATACTTTTGCGGGTGTAAGAGATATTCAACGGTTTGTTCCACAAATTGAACCGGGGTCTCAAAAGTCGCACCAACGTTCAAATCATCGAGCAACTCATCCGTATATGGACCGCTGGCTGCCACAACCTTTAACCCAGCTGCTAAAGCTTCGATAAAGGTCAAACCCTGAGATTCCGAGATAGAAGTCGAGACAAATAGGTCTGCCATCTGGTAATAGGCTGGAACTTCATCGTGATCGATCTCACCCGTAAAAATAACCTGGTCAGTCAGCTCCATCGCAGCGACTTGTTCCTCTAACTGTGCCTTGGCCGGACCATCACCACAAATCATCAACCGTACCCCTGGGACTCGTTTTTGAATCTCGGGAAAGGCATTGATCAAGCGGTCAATGTCTTTTTCAAAAGCGACCCGACTGACCGTCAGTAACAACGGTGTTTCAGGAGCAATTTGATATTTCTCGCGCAAATTCTCCGATTTAACTGCAGAAAATTTAGTGATATCGACCCCAGTTGGAATGACTGTGATCGGTTCTTTAACCCCATAAGAAGTCAAGGTTTCCAAAACTCGCACACTAGGCGCAATAATCCCCGTCATGTGTTCACAAAAAGTCTTACTTAATTGTTTAACATGCGCTGGTCGTAAAACCTTGCCTTTCATCACATAGTGTAAATAATCTTCATACATTGTATGGTAAGTGTGCACACACGGAATTTTCAAATTTTTAGCGACAAACTTGCCGATCAAGCCCATCGAAAATTCAGTTTGTGTGTGGACAATATCTAAATTTAACTCTTTGGCGATCTCATAGGCCTGAAACAGTCCTCGAACTGCGATCCTACGATCGGTAAAAGAGACAAAAGGAACACTAGTAAAACGAAAGATGTTCCGTTCAAATACATTTTTATCTACCTTAGGGTCCGTGGTGGTAAAAATGTACACATTATGACCACGGCTCTCTAATTGTTCGCGCAGTGTTTTGATCGATGTCGCCACTCCACTGACCTGCGGATAATATGTATCTGTAAATATCCCAATATTCACGGTGATCCCCCTTAGTCTGAATAATAATCATGTTTAATTATATTGGTTTCAATTGTTATAAGCAACTCTCTGGCTGACAAACGAATTATTTCTTAAACAATTCGTCATATAAAACGACAAAGTTGATTATACAAGCTAAACCCAACTTGTCAAACAAAGGCCCAGGAAACAAACGAGCATCAAAACATTTTAAACCCGTCCCTACAGTCATTTTTACCCTGATAGTCTCGCTTTATTTTCTCAGACAGGCTGACAAAAAAGGTTCAAGCTTCCTGCCAAAGCAAGAAACTTGAACCTTTAATTTTTAAGCTTCAGTCATTAGTCAATATACTGATGAACTAATTCAACAACTTCTTCAGTTGTTTCACAATCAGTGACAGCTTTATCAGCTAATTCCTTCATCTTAGTTGTATCGAGTTTCTTCAATAAGCTCCGTGTCTTCAAGATTGAAGTAGCACTCATTGAAAATTCATCTAGGCCTAAGCCGGCTAGTAATGGAACAGCGATTTGATCGCCGGCCATTTCCCCGCACATGCCAGTCCATTTGCCTTCCTTGTGGGAAGAATCAATGATATTCTTGATCAAACGCAACAATGATGGGTTGTATGGTTGATACAAGTATGAAACTCGTTCGTTACCCCGGTCTGCAGCCATTGAGTACTGGATCAGATCGTTAGTACCGATACTAAAGAAGTCAGCGTATTTCGCTAATTTATCAGCGATCATGGCAGCAGCTGGGATCTCCATCATCATCCCGACTTCGATTTCATCAGAAACCTGAACGCCGTCAGCCACTAACTTAGCTTTTTCTTCTTCAAAAACAGCCTTAGCTGCTTTAAATTCTTTAACTGTTGCGATCATTGGGAACATGATTGCTAAACGTCCGTAAGCAGAGGCCCGCAACAATGCCCGTAATTGAGTCCGGAAAATATCTTGACGATCTAAGGAGATCCGAATTGCCCGGTAACCCAAGAATGGATTTTGTTCTTCTGGTAGTGGCAAGTAAGGTAATTCCTTATCTCCACCAATATCCATGGTCCGTACTACGACCTGTTTGCCGTTCATCCCTTCAACTGCTTGTTTGTAAGCTTCGAACTGGTCATCTTCAGATGGCAATTCGGAAGCATCCATGTACAAGAATTCAGATCTGAACAAACCAACAGCTTCAGCGCCATTATCATTGGCTGCTTCAACGTCTTTTGGTGTTCCAATATTTGCACCTAAAGTAACTTGTTTGCCGTCAGCTGTCACAGACTGTTCATTTTTCAAACGAGCCCATTCTGCCTTTTGTGCAGCAAAGTCAGTTGCTTTTTGTTGATATTCTTTCAGTTCAGCTTCGCTTGGATCAACCAATGCATCACCGTTGATACCATCGATAATAACTGTTTGATCAGCTTTGATCTCAGCCGTGGCATTGCCTGAACCAACAATGGCAGGAATTTCCAACGTCCGTGACATAATGGCTGAATGAGAGGTCCGGCCACCAATGTCAGTGATAAAGCCTTTGACATAACGACGGTCTAATTGCGCCGTATCAGATGGTGTTAAGTCATGCGCTACGATCACAACTTCTTCGTCAATTAAAGCAGGACTTGGCAGGGTAACCCCTAACAAGTGGCTTAACAAACGTTTCGTCACATCGCGGACATCCCCTGCACGCTCTTGCATGTAGGCATTGTCTGTCATGGCTTCAAACATACCAATAAACATATCGGTGACACTTTTAACCGCTGCTTCTGCATTAACTTTATCATTCTTGATCTTATCACTGATCTGACCCAGCATTTCTGGATCAGAAAGAATGGTTAAATGTGCCTCGAAAACTTGTGCTTCTTCTTCACCCAAATTTTCTGCAGCTTTAGCTTTGATGACCTCAAGATCTTTCTTAGAAGCGTCAACGGCAGCATTTAATCTGCTGATTTCAGCTTCTGGGTCATCGATTGCTGTCTCGGAAAATGATAAATCGGGTTGCACAAGCATATAAGCTTTAGCTGCGGCAATACCATCACTGGCTGCGATCCCTTTCAACATTTTCGTCATTATTCAGCAAGTCCTTCCTTTTTCATTGTTTCAGCAACAGCTGCGATTGCATCTGCTTCGTCAGCACCTTCGGCTGTGATCGTTACATCAGCACCTTGGCCAACACCCAATGACATTACGCCCATGATAGATTTCAAGTTAACTGACTTGTCATTGTAAGCCAATGTAATATCAGCGTTAAACTTGCTTGCTGCTTGAACCAACAAAGTAGCGGGACGTGCGTGGATACCTGTTTCTGCAATTACGTGAAAGTCTTTCTTTTCCATTTTAAACCATTCTCCTTTAAATAAAAAAATTATTGAGTTTAGCCTATGAAAAAAATCAGCAATTTTGTCGAACACGTTTACATTTCAAACGTCCCAAGCTCGCACTTTCATAGTGAAACTCGTTAAAAAAATAATACCATGTATCATGTGATAAAACAAGTTTGTTTTACTGCTCAAAGGGTTAGAAAACGTTTTAAATCGCGCTTTTTCCACCGACTGAAAATCGCTGCGAACTAGTCTGACAACTTCTTGACCACTTGTTTAGCGAAAATGAAATTTCTTTGTAAGAAAATCATTTTGCACAACACACTTCTAATTAAATAGATAAGCTTTTATCTAGTTACTCTGAGGTTATTCATGCTCATTGCCGTGTTCATAGTGATAAACTGCACCGCCGCCGCGCAAAGCCGTGCCCACGACTTTTTTTCTGTGGGAATATTCCATGAAAACCTTCTGAAAGTCTAAAAACTCAGCGGTCGTAATTTTAAGTTCATCAATTTCACCAGCCCGCAGCTGTTTTAACAGTGCCAAATAATCTTGTGCCATTTGCTCTTCCCCCTTTTCTCAAGTGCTCGTGTCATTATAACACGAAAAAAGTATTTTTTTCGAAGCGTATGGCTTGCAGTTTTCAGAGAACTTTGTATAATGAAATCATAAAGGTCAAAGAAGGTCAAATAGATTTCACCTTCACTGACCGACACTTACGAAAGGTCGTGAATTATATATGCTATGTCAAAATTGTCAACAGAATCCAGCAACGATCCATTTGACAACGAATATTAATGGTCGGCAAACTTCGCTTGACCTCTGTCAAAGCTGTTATCGAAAATTAAAAGATCAAGCTGACCGTAATGGCCGTCCAAACGGCTCCATGCAAGACCCATTCGGTTTTGGTAACTTGGATGATATTTTCCGCTCGATGTCTGGTAATCAACCACGCAACCCGCAAGGAAGACAAATTCCACCGACTCAAGCAGCTGGCGGCCCTGGTCAAGGGAACGGTAATCAAACGATCCTTGGTCAATATGGTTTAGACTTAACTAATGAAGCTAAAAATGGTCGGATCGATCCTGTCATCGGTCGGGATAAAGAAATTGAACGAGTGGTTGAGATCTTAAACCGCCGGACTAAAAATAATCCTGTTTTAATTGGTGAAGCCGGGGTTGGTAAAACTGCTGTTGTTGAAGGCTTAGCCCAAAAAATCGTGGATAACGATGTGCCGCAGAAACTGCAAAATAAAAAGGTGATCCGCTTAGACGTCGTTTCACTGGTTCAAGGTACAGGGATCCGGGGTCAATTCGAAGAACGAATGAAACAGTTAATGGATGAACTGAAAAAAGAGAAGAATACGATCCTCTTTATTGATGAGATCCATGAAATTGTTGGTGCCGGGAATGCTGAAGGCGGCATGGACGCCGGCAACGTTTTGAAGCCTGCCCTCGCCCGTGGAGAACTGCAATTGGTCGGAGCGACAACGTTAAATGAGTACCGGACAATTGAAAAAGATGCTGCCCTTGCCCGTCGTTTGCAGCCGATCCAGGTCAATGAACCTTCAGTAGCTGAAACTGTCAAGATCTTGCAAGGAATCAGTACTAAGTATGAAGCTTACCACCATGTGCACTACACGCAAGAAGCTTTAGCTGCAGCGGCCAACTTGTCTGCGCGCTATATTCAGGATCGTTTCTTGCCTGATAAAGCCATTGACCTGCTGGATGAATCCGGTTCGAAAAAGAACTTAACGATCCATACCGTGGATCCAGAAGTCATGGACCAAAAGATCAAGGAAGCTGAAGATGACAAACAAGCAGCCTTAAAAGATGAAGACTATGAAAAAGCCGCTTACTACCGTGATCAGGTCACGAAATTCACGAAGATGAAAGATAATGCTTCCCCTGATGAAAATGTGCCTGAGATTACTGCCAAAGATATGGAAAAAATTGTCGAAGCTAAGACTAACATTCCAGTTGGCGAACTTAAAGCTAAAGAGCAAGCACAGTTGAAGAACTTAGCCGGTTCCTTGGAAGAACACGTCATTGGTCAAGACCAAGCCGTCAATAAAGTTGCCCGTGCAATCCGCAGAAACCGGGTTGGCTTTAACAAATCTGGTCGTCCAATTGGTTCCTTCTTATTTGTTGGACCAACCGGTGTCGGTAAAACCGAAACGGCTAAGCAGTTGGCGCGTGAATTATTTGGGACAGAAGATTCCATGATCCGCTTTGACATGAGTGAGTACATGGAGAAATTCTCAGTCTCCAAGTTGATTGGTTCGCCTCCAGGCTACGTCGGCTATGAAGAAGCTGGACAATTGACCGAACAAGTTCGCCGTCATCCTTACAGCTTGATCTTGCTCGATGAAATTGAAAAAGCTCATCCAGATGTTTTGCATACTTTCTTGCAGATCTTAGACGATGGTCGTTTGACTGACTCACAAGGTCGGACGGTTTCCTTTAAGGATACGATCATTATCATGACATCTAACGCTGGAAGCGGCGACTCTGTTGCTTCCGTTGGTTTTGGTGCTGAAGCATCCGGTCAGACCAACTCCATCTTAGCTAGTTTGACTAAGTACTTTAAGCCTGAATTCTTAAACCGTTTTGACGGGATCATTGAATTCAACGCCTTAACTAAAGAAAACTTGCACCATATTGTCAACTTAATGTTAGATGATGTCAATGAAATGCTTTCTGCTAAAGAAATCAGCTTGCGGGTCACTGGCCCAGTTGCTGACAAATTAGTTGATTTGGGTTATGATCCGAAGATGGGCGCTCGTCCTTTACGTCGAGTTATCCAAGAACAACTCGAAGACCGGATCGCGGATTACTATCTAGATAATCCTGCTAACAAACACTTATTAGCTAAGTTAGAAGATGGCAACATCAAGATCACTACTGATGATGAAACTGCCAACGACAAAACTGACAAAACAACTGACAAGTAATTAACTAGTCCTTAGTTATTAGCCCGCAAATTTCACTTACGAGAAATTTGCGGGCTTTTTTATTGCTCCAAAACACTAATTGGCCTGCTGGGTCGAGCCTGAATGAACGCCCAGCATCAATTAGTGCCCTGCTACAATTTTGAACCTGTGCTTTTTTGGAAAAAATCACCCAGTTTCAAGTATTATCTATTGTTAGATTGGATATTTTTAATATATAATATAAGCAAAAGAAGGTTTGGAGGTCAGATCATGATGAACTTAATCGATGTCACTAACAGTTATGCCCGTGAAATTAGTAAGGAACTTCGTGTTTCTCCTGTGCATTTTATTAAGGTTTATACCTTAGGCAATTCTGTCGTGGTTCATAAAAAGAAACAAGATGCCCATGAAATCGTCATCTCCAATAAACTACGTGAGATCACGGATAAAGAATTGAACTTTGTTCTAGACACGATCCTTGGCACTGACCAAAACCAAGCTGTCATTTCAAAAGCTGGTAAAGTAATTGAAATTGAAAGTGCAATCAAATAATTTGCAAGCTATCTGATTCCACACAGCCCTGGCCAAGTAGTACGGACACTTAATTTAGACAGTCTCATTGAGGCTGTCTTTTTTTAAAATGCCGCCTTTAACCTAAAAATTAAAATCAACTGTTAAAAACTACAAAATGTACGTTATAATGAACTATAACAGCACTAATTCAGAAGTAAACTACTAGTAAAAAGAGGTGAACAAATTGGCACGGTTTGAACCACTACAAATTATTCGACGTGGCTGGCGCGTTTTAAAAGCGGAATTTTCTGCAGAACGCCAACTGACCCCACTTGCTCAGACCGACGCTGACCAGGAGCTGACTTCGCTTAAGTTCACGCCCGCTTTGAACGAGGAGGCTTCTGTCAAACCAGCCGGTCAATCACCTCAAGCACAGACTGAGCCAACTGACACTGCTCAAACAATGCCAGTCAAAGTTTCCCGGACCGTTAGTCCGATTTCAGCTACAATTCTGGTTTTGTACTTAGATGACCAGCAAAAATCAATGACTGACCCGCAAATTTTGCATGGTGATCAAGGCCAACCAGTTCACTTGGAACTCAAACAATTCCGAAACTACTATGTCAAAAACATTGCTGGTTACACCTCAACTTTTACTGAGCGCTATGGTGTGATCAAGATCCACTATGCCGCAAAAAAAGCCGCACCGGTGTGGTTATTAGCCAAGGACCTGGATGATCACAGTTTGTTGACCAAACCAGAATTTATTCATGGCGAATTAAATGAGCCCTATTCGTTAGTCGCACCCAGTTTTGTCAATTATCAGCTGCAACAAGCTCGTGGACCGGTGACTGGTCGTTTTCTAGAACGCCAGCAGATCGTAACTTATCTCTATCGCCAAAAGTTATGGCGTGAAGTCGACGAATCCTTACGGCTGTTACAGGTGACCGATTTTACCGCCTGCGTCAGTGCACCGCATGGTCAAACGCTCCATCTGACCCTAGCCAAAAACACCCTCTGGCAAGTTTTCAAATCCGTCACGACTACGGATGATAACGTCTGGTACTGCTTAGGCGGTAATACTTGGGTCAAACAAAGTGATCAAACCAAGTTGCTAGACCGGCAAAAGTACTTAACCCAAGCCAAAAGTGCTAGTCAGGTTCCGGAAAGTTATGCGGTGACTTTACACGCTAAAGCAACGATCGACTTTATTCCCGGCAAAAAAGTGGCCTTATATGATCTTCCCTGTGGTAAAAAGCAGGATGCCTTAGCCGACGGTACCGCCGTTAAATTAACTGCACAAAAAAATCTCAGTGGCATGCAGTGGTATTGTGTCGCTGACCACGGTTGGATCTTAGCGGAATATCTTAATTTCAAACATGCATCAAAATAGCAGTGCACTAGCCTTTTTGGTTAGTCCACTGCTATTTTTGACTGGTTATACCGGCTAAGACATGTCTCCAGACTGATGCGAGCTCATTTTGATCCCACTCAAAAAGCAGACTGTGTTTCGCAGCCTGCTTAGTTTAGCTATTATAGCAATGAGAACAATTTGACATCCGGATACTTGCCGGCAAACCAGCGTTCCGCAAAATCATTTTCAAATAAGAATAGTGGTTGTTCTTTCAAGTCCTTAACCAGCATATTCCGCGAACTAGCCATCTTTTCATCTAGCTGTTCTGGGTCGATCCATCGGGCAATTTTATGTCCAAGCGGTGTCATCACAACTTCAGAATGATATTCATTTAACATCCGGAACTGGAAGACTTCAAACTGCAGTTGACCAACGGCACCCAAGATATAGTCACCAGTTGAGTAGCTTTGATACAACTGGATCGCACCTTCTTGCACTAACTGTTGGATCCCCTTGTGGAATGATTTTTGCTTCATCACGTTTTTAGCGGTGACACGCACAAATAATTCTGGGGTAAACTGCGGCAATTTTGGATACTGCAAACTTTGCTTGCCACTGTAGATCGTATCCCCGATTTGGAAATTACCAGTATCATACAGCCCAATAATATCGCCAGCAACCGCATTTTCCACTGTTTCCCGGGTGTCCGCCATAAATTGCGTCGAATTCGACAAACGCATTGACTTGCCCGTCCGGGTCAAATTAACGTCCATCCCTCGTTCAAACTCGCCAGAACAAATGCGCACAAAGGCGATCCGGTCACGATGATTAGGATTCATGTTAGCTTGGATCTTAAAGATAAAGCCAGAGAAATCAGCTGAATCAGGTGCAATTGTCTCTTCTGCTTCAGTTTGATGGGCACTTGGAGCTGGTGCAAATTGCAGATAAGCATCCAAGAAAGTTTTGACCCCAAAATTAGTTAAGGCTGAGCCAAAGAAGACTGGTGTCAACTCGCCACTCGCGATTTTTTGTTCGTCAAAGTCATTACCGGCATCTTTAACTAGTTCGACTTCATCCAAGACCTGTTGGTAGATACTATCTTCCATCAGTTCATTTTCAACCGCCAGCTTACCGTCTTCATCCAACGGTAAGAAATCTTGGCCCTTATCTTCTGAATGATAAAGTTCGATCCGGTTGTTATAAATGTCATACAAACCACGCAGATCTTTTCCCATCCCAATTGGCCAGTTCATAGCATAAGCATTGATTCCTAAAACTTCTTCCAATTCACTGATCAAATCTAATGGTTCACGACTGTCACGGTCCAACTTGTTCATAAAGGTAAAAATCGGGATCCCCCGCATTTTACAGATCTGGAACAATTTTTTGGTCTGGGGTTCGATCCCTTTCGCGGCATCGATGATCATCACCGCAGAATCCACCGCCATCAAAGTTCGGTAAGTATCTTCAGAAAAATCCTCATGTCCTGGGGTGTCCAAGATATTGATCCGTTTACCAGCGTAATCAAACTGCATCACAGAACTGGTCACTGAGATCCCACGTTTCTTTTCAATTTCCATCCAGTCAGACTTGGCAAAATTCCCCGTCTTTTTTGCTTTCACCGTACCCGCTGTCCGCAAAACACCACCGAACAGCAATAACTGTTCGGTAATCGTCGTTTTCCCGGCATCCGGATGTGAGATGATGGCAAATGTGCGCCGTTTGGCAACTTCATTGTCTAATTCTTTTTTATTCATTTTGCTCACTATTCCTTATTCTCACTGTGCTCTTCATTAAAATAGGACGGTTTCGCAGTTTAACTAGCCAACCGTCCTAGTCGTTACTCTCTAATTATTCTTGGTCGCGATGTAATTCTAACTTCGCTTGTGCTTTACGTTTGGATTTTTCCCGTTGCACCCGATATTCCAGTGCCGTTTGCGCGACATCGATCTCTAGTTTAAGTAAACGATCGCCGTCCATCTCAGACACTTTCAATTTTGAACCATCGTCTAAGGTGATTTGATCTTTTCCAGGTTCATCTGGAATATACCCCAATTGGGTGATCATATAGCCCGCGATCGTATCAACATCTGGGACCGAGATCGTTTGTCCAAATTCATCGTTAAAATCAGCCAAAGCCATCTTGCCTTGAACGCTAAACTTAGTTGGCCCAACCTGTCGCAGCATGCGATCTGGTTCATCGGATTCGTCTTCGATCTCCCCGACGATCTCTTCAATCAGATCTTCCAGAGTGACTAAGCCCACGACTCCACCATACTCATCCAGTAAAATGGCCATATGATTTTGCTTACGCTTCATCTCATAGATCAACTGGTCGATCATGATCGTTTCCGGCACAAAGAATGGTTCATTCATGACTTGCCGGATCGTAATATGTTCAAAACCGAACTTCCGAGCAGCCTTAACTAGGTTCTTGATGTGAACCACGCCGATCACCTTGTCTTTATCTTCATGATAAACCGGGATCCGCGAATAGTTCATCTGCAAAATATCATCGATACTCCGGTCATTATCATTAGTAATATCGATCATAAACGCATCGATCCGAGGCACCATGACTTCCCGCGCCATTTTTTCATGCAGCGACAAGATTCCTTCGATCATTTCATATTCGTCATTATCAATTTCGCCCTTACTGCGTCCTTCTTCGATCAGGTCCACAATATTTTGCCAAGACATGGCCTGATTAGGTGCCACGGGCGTCGTTTCACTCTTGCCAAATAACTGACTTAGCCAGTTAGATAAAAAGACCAGTGGTAAAAAGATCACGACCGCCCAGTGTTTATAACCGTACGAATGAACAACCTTTTGAGCAGCATGACCACTCACCAACCGTAATGGTAATTTAACTAAAAGCGGTTCGACCAACAAACTAACAACTAGGCCTAAAACGACCGCACCACCGCAAATGACCGCTAAATTCTGGTCCAAGCGCAATAAGCCGGCCGCTGCCGCAAAAATCAATCCCAACAAACTTGTCGTCCACCGGGCAAAGTGCGCGAGCTCATATTCCCGCGGTAATTTTTGTCCTAAGTTGACGAACTTTTCCCTTCTTTTGTCAGTTAAATCTGCACTCGCATGCTCTAGTGCCTGAGCTGATGTCGTTTCCAATGCCTCTTCATACAAGGCGAACCAAAAACTAAGCACCAACATCACACCAGCAATGACCCACAAGATCCACTGCTGTCCAGGATCAGCATCCATATTTTTCCACCACTCCAATAATAAAGTTTATATCACTCAATTATACTATATCTCAAACACTTTCAACAAATTATTTTGGTACTCGGATAGTATCTCCTGCAGTTAGGTTGACATCTGAGCCCATATCATTCAATTCTTGAATTTTTTCAACGGTCGTTGCGTATTTTTGGGCTAACTCACCGATCGTTTCACCATCGCCCACATTAACTGTTTGTGTTTCTTCTTTTGACTCGGCTGAAGACGATGACGAAGATGAGGCCGACGACGAACTAGCCGAGCTGGCAGAACTAGCACTAGCTTTTTTTGCCGAACTTGCCTGCTTTGTACTGGAAGCTTCCTGCACCTTTTTGGCAGCAGTCTGTTGTGAACTCGACTTTTTAAGTTCTACTGCGAGCGAACTTGAATCAGCCTGCTTTCTGGACTCTAATTTGGAAGACTCAGCTGATTGCCGGTGGGTCAGACTAAATTGGCTCTTTTCTGCAAACCACCAGCCGCCAACTACTAAGATCACCACGATAGCCGTGACTATCCAGCCCCAGCGACCATGATGCGTTTTGATGGCATCTGGTGTTGCTTTAGCCGTTGCAGTTGCTTTAGTCTTTTGACTGACAGGGTCTACACCATGCTCGACAAAGAACGCCTTGCGCATGCGCGGTTCGTCTTTTCTAGTGTAGCCTTGTTGAAATTGCTCTCCTTTAAACTCTTCATACAAGCGGTTAATGTCAAATTCGACCTGCTTTTTTTGCTGCTTGGCTAAGTAGTCATTTTGTTCCGGCAAACTCAGGCCATAGTAGTAATCCATGAAATATTGGTACTGTTGCAAGACATCTTTTGTGGGGCCAAAGTCTTGTTGCTCCCCAAATTGCAGCCAAACTGTCCGTTCACAGAAGTTTTCCACGTTTAACCCGCGAGAATCACTAATGAAAAATGACACGCCTAAATCCTTTAAACGTTGGATTCGGTCGGCCGTCTTTTGGAAAAAGTCCTGGTCTAATAAGAAAAATAAATCATCGATCAAAACTAACTCCGGCTGCAAATATAAGGCGATCCCCAGGCTCAAACGGGCGCGCATCCCCACCGAATACTCATTCACTGGTCGGTAGAGCCACTGACCCAACTCACAGAAATTAATGATTCCGTTCGTTAAGTGGTCGCCTTTAAAACTATCGATGTCGGCAGCTGCAATTTGCGTCCGAATGTTTTCAAGTCCTGTTTGCTCATTATTGAGGCCATGGGTCGCTGAAGCCAGATTGATCCGGTTATTGCAAGTAATAAAACCGGTCGTTTGCTTGGTCAGCCCACTGATCACTTGCAGCAAAGTTCCTTTACCGGAACCGTTTAAGCCCACGATCCCGACTGCTTCGCCATCGTTGACATTTAAGGTCACACCGCGTAATTGCCAGAAGTTGTCATTTTCTGCGGTATGGACCACACCCTTGTTACGCTCTTTTTTGTCGATCATTAAGGGACTTTCTTTTGTAATATACTTTAATTCAATTTTAGCCATTTTGCTCTCCCTGAAATTTAAAATCGGTTAAGTTAAATACTAATCAACTCTCTATGCTCTGTCAATTACCAGGCCACAGTTTTACCCAGCTTGGCAGAACCATTTGTCACAACAAAGCCCCAACTATCGGCATAAAACTCACGGCGACAGTCGAGGCTCACATCATTTTGGTCGGTCCTCAGAAACTTTTGACCTAGAAAGTCTGGGCAGTCGCTTCAGACTTACCTTGACGGGTCATTAAGTTGCCAATTTCTTCTTTAATATCTGCTTTTTGGTACAAAACATTGTAAATGGCATTCGTGATCGGCATCTCGATCTGCTTTTGCGCCGCTAATTCGTAGGCAGCCTTGCAGGTGTTGATTCCTTCAATCACCATCCCCATATCGGCGATCACGTCAGGGAGTTTTTTACCAGCACCTAACTGGTCCCCTGCCCGCCAGTTCCGGGAATGGACACTAGTACATGTAACTATCAGATCACCAACGCCGGATAAGCCGATAAAGGTCAATGGGTCAGCCCCAAAAGCCACACCCAAACGGCTGATTTCAGCCAGTCCCCGAGTCATCAAAGCTGCCTTAGCATCGTCGCCGTAGCCTAGGCCGTGCAAAGCCCCAGCACCTAAAGCGATGATGTTTTTGAAGGCGGCCCCTAATTCGACCCCGATCAAGTCGGTGTTCGTGTAGATCCGCAGGTAGTCATTCATAAACAGGTCTTGCACTTGCTTGGCCAGCTCTAAATCTTCGCTGGCCGCTGTGATCAAGGTTAAATCGTGGTGCGCCACTTCTTCAGCGTGACTTGGGCCAGACAAGGCCACGATCCCCTGATTATAGCCCGCCGGAATTTCTTCGGCGATAATTTCGGAGATTCGTTTATAAGTCTTCAGCTCCAAACCCTTGCTGGCATGAACCAAGAGCGGTGCTTGATTCGTCGCGCGCAAAATGTCGCAGACCTGAACAGCCACTTCACGAACCGCTTTAGTTGGTACGACAAATAAGATCACATCAGCATCATGCAACGCCTCTTGCAGGTCAGTTGTTGCATGTAAACTATCAGAAAAACGTAAATCCTGGATATACTTGCTATTAGTATGTTGGTGGTTAATTTCATCTGCCTGGGCACTCTTATAGGTCCACAAGGCAACTTCGTGTCCGTTCTCGTCCAAAACATTGGCAAGCACGCTTCCCCAAGAACCAGCACCTAAGACAGCAACTTTTTTAGTCATAATTAACGTTTCATCCCATTCTTATTTTTTCATTATCTTGAACTTGCTTTACAGAAGTAACAATACCATACTTCTACGTACCTAGCAATTTTAACCCAGTCAAAAGCCGGCTGGACGGGCTTTTGTCCTAGCAATATCGGGCATTGAGCTGTGACTAAGTTTTCGTTAAAAATTTGGCGAAATGGTGGTGCAGATCAAGTCTCGTTGCTATCTTGCTCAGTCGCTTTTCCATTAGAGCACGTCATATCAACAACAAGACGACCTCCCCGCCGCTTCTTTGGCTAACAATTCATCAGCGGCATAGAATCTAACTGCAACGACAAAAAAGCCCCCGCTGATCAGCAAGCAGCTATCAGCCAGAGACTTTTTTGTGCTAAACACTACGATGGTGCTACTGTCGCCGCGATAACTCGAGGTAACGGTTATACCATATTTCAACATATTCCTGCGAAAACGGGCCCTTTTTATGGTCGATCCAGTCGACTAATGTCCGGACGTTATATTTTAAGATCTTATCTGTTTCCGCCGAATAATGCCAGCGCGCACCGAACTCCTGATACTCATCGACGTCTAACAGCCGCTTTTCACCATTGGGAAAAAGCTTGACGTCTAAATCATAATCGATATACTTCAATGCTTCCTTATCTAAAACAGCTGGAGAAGCTAAATTGCAGTAATAGGAGATCCCATTGTCGCGAATCATAGTCACAATATTAAACCAGTAATCGGCGTGAAAATAAACCAGAGCTGGTTCACGTGTCAACCACCGCCGTCCGTCAGACTCAGTGACCAAAGTATGGTCATTGCAGCCGATCAGGGCATTTTCACTAGTTTTTAAGACCATTGTATCGCGCCAAGTCCGGTGTAGGCTGCCGTCGTGTTTATAACTCTTTAAAGTAATGAACTCGCCTTCCTTGGGTCCACTGAAATGTCGCATATACTTCCCTGCTTTCCATAAACACCGGTGTCAAATACACCGAAATCACTTTAATTATAGCAAAACAAGCCGCAATGCACAAAGCAATTCACTGACTTTTATGCACACGACTTATTTTTTATTTTAAACTTAATTTGACAACGGCTTCAGTCCGAGCAGTTTGCGGGAACATATCCAACGGTTGGATGTAGTCCACATCGTAAGCCTCTGATAATTGCACCAAATCGGCGGCCAGCGTCGATGGATTGCAAGAAACATAGACAAATTTACCTGGTAAATATTGTAAAATAGTCTGGATCAACTGGTCATCTAAGCCAGTCCGTGGCGGATCGACCACCAAAGCATCAGGAGAAACGCCGGCTGCAGTCCATTTAGCCAGCCATTCTTGTGCGGTCCCAACTTCATAATGAGCATTATTCAAGCCAGCTAACTTAGCATTCTGGCGCGCATCATCGATGGCTTCTGGTGTAATATCCATCCCATAAACAGCACTGGCATTTTGTGCCAAATAAATTCCAATCGTTCCAGCTCCACAGTAAGCATCGATCAAGACATCGCCATCTGCGAGTTCCAAGGCGGCATTGATCTGATCATACAAAACTTTAGTCTGCACCGGATTTAACTGGAAGAAGGCCCGTGCTGACAAATGATACTCAGCATCGCCAATTTTTTCAACGAGCTGGTCTTGACCGTACAACCGCACAGTCTTGTTCCCCCAAATCAAGGAAGTTTTCTGGGAATTCACATTTTGCATGACTGAGACTACGGCTGGTTGTTTGGCAACCAAGTCCTTGATAAACTGATCGACTTGCGGAATTTTGCGTGTTCGACTGATCAAGACGACCTGCAACTGGCCAGTCGCAAATGATTCACGGATCACCACAGTCTTGATCACTCCCATGTCCTGTCGTTCATGGTAGGGTTCGATCTTCCATTTGGCCAACAAATCACAGATCAGCCGAATCGTTGCCATCGACAAATCAGTTTGAGTGGCAAAGGTGGGCAAGTTTACCAAATCGTGGCTATCTGGGCGGTACAAGCCGGCTTCGATCTTGCCGTGCTCACCAGCACGAATCTGAAACTGCAACTTATTCCGATAATGGTATGGGTCTTCCATTCCCAAAGTTTTCTTCAAATCATACGCCTCATAATCAGCTGGGCGATATTTCTTTAGCGATTGCTTGATGACATCACGCTTAAACTTCAGTTGCGCTGGATAAGCGAGGTGTTCGAGCTCAATTCCGCCAACGTCATAGTGGTCTACCGGTTTAACACGGTCACGACTGACTTTCTTCACGTGAACCAGCTCACCTTCAAGGTAACGTTGTTTTTCGACGGTCACCCGAGCTAAGACATCTTCATGCGGCAAGGCCCCGGGAATAAACATGATCTTGCGTTTATAATATCCGATTCCTTCACCATTAATACCGAGGCGTTTGACAGTCACTAAGACAACTTGTCCTTCGAGTCCCTTACCTTGATTGCGGGAGTGTTGGAACTTCCGGTTGTTGTGCGAATTATTTTGGTGGTGCTGTGGTGCATGTTGATTATTTTTCATATTTTTAAATTCCTTTTTTTGACAGAGTGGAGGGAGGCGACTAAGAGACGAGCACTATCCTGGGCTGACCTTTAATGCGTTTTTGGCATTGAAGGTTGGGCCGGGATAAGCGGAATCTCTTGCCTCACGAAGCTCGACTAATAAACAGAGCGAAGTGAAACGGGAGAAAGCGAGCACTATCGGAGCCCGACCTTTAATGCGTTCTTGGCATTGAAGGTTAGACTTAGATAGGCGGAACTTTCTGTTTCACGGAGCTCGACTAATAAACAGAGCGAAGCAACTCGAGAGAACTGGAGCATTATTAAGTTTCCTCAGTTTTCCCGCACTTTTAACATACTGTTCCTGATTATAACACGACGCGGATGGAAAATTCCGACTTTCCATATTATAATGTGGATACTTAACAAACTAATTTGTAAGGGAGGACCATTTTGACACAAACAATCACCCTCATTAAAGCACAAAAACGGAAAGGCCGCTACAATATCTATTTGGATAACAAATACGCCTTCCCCGTCGGCGAAGATGTTTTAATTCGCTTCGGCTTAAGTAAAGGCCGCGAACTGACCCCAACTGAAATTGCTGATCTAAAAGAAGCGGACAATACGTCCAAGGCTTATCAAAAAGCGCTGAACTACCTTGCACACCAGTTGCGCACTACCAAAGAAATCAGAGACCATCTCCGCAAAAATGAAATTGAACCAGCTGACATTGAAAAAACACTGGTCAAACTAACAGAAATGCACCTCTTAGACGACTTGCAGTATGCACAAAGTTTTGTCCGCACGATGGCAAACACTTCGGATAAAGGCCCAACGGTGATTAAAAATAAGTTACGGCAAAAAGGCGTGTCTGCCAATGACATTGAAGAAGCACTCACTGAATTTTCCCCTGAGCAGCAAATTGAAAATGGACTTAAAGCAGCCCAAAAAAATGCCCAGCACCTGCACGGGGAATCATTTCGAACTAAGACCAATAAAATCCGCCAACAGCTAATGCAAAAAGGCTTCGCTGGCGACGTAATCACCGTCGTGATGGACGAATTAGCCCTTGAGCCAGACGAAGATGAAGAACAAACCGCCATCAATGAACAAGGTGCCAAACTGTGGCGTAAAAATCGCCGGTATAGCCAACGCGAACAAATGCAAAAAGTGCGGCAGGCTTTATATCGGAAAGGTTTCGGTGGTGATTTGATCAATAATTTCATTGCAGACCAAGTAGAAAAAGATAACCAAGAATCATCTATTTGACAAGCAAAAGCCCAGCTCTCAACTATGAGAACTAGGCTTTTTAGCTTACTTTTTTTTATGGGTTGGATCGACCTTGTCGTACAACCGTTTAATTGCAGTCCGTTTGGGTTCAATTTTACCGTAGTGGTACCGCTCCAGAGTCGAATTTAGCAGTGCCCCTAACAAGACGACCCAACTGGAAAAGTTTAGCCAAAACAGCAAGACGATAAAGGTTCCGATCGTTCCGTAACTCAGCACTGATTTGGCAAAATACTTGAGGTAAATCGAGAAGCCTTGGGTCAATAACATCCAACCGCTGGCGGCAAATAATGCCCCTGGCCAGACAAAGCGCATGTGCGTTTTAGCGTTGGTCAAGAATTCATACAAAAAGAGCATGACCAGCACTAGCACCAAGAAAGTCCCAAAGGTTTTGTATTTGCTGAACGCATCGAGCCACCCTAAATTCCAATGGAAAATTGGTGCCAGATAATCTAAAACTAACTGTCCAAAACTATTGATCAAGAAAACCACGATAGCTAACAGTCCAAAAACTAAAATCGCAAAAAACGAAAAAATCCGACTGGTAATTGCATTGTCATATCCCTCGACACCATAAACCTGGTTGATCGACATTTTCAAAGTGTTAATTCCACGACTAGCCGACCAAATCGTTAAGATCCCGGTTACAGAAGCTAAACCACCAGAACTATTATTCAAAAAGTCCATGATGATTGGCTTTAAAGTACTATAGACGGCTGCGGGAAAGGCAACTTTGAGGTATGGCAACAAATTTCCCGCCTTTAAACCCAACAATGGCAATAAATTGGCCGCAAAAATTAGTAGCGGAAAAATTGCCAACAATACATAGTAGGCCATCACGATTGCAGTATTACCAAAATTGACCTCGCCAAACTCCGCAACGATCAGTTTGATAAATTTTTTAATGGGCTGAAGCTTTTTACTGTGAGCCATGCAGTGAGTTCACATCCTATTTCTTTATTCAACGGAAGCGTCTGTCGTCTCCGTTTGAGTTGTTTCGTTTGTCCCTGTCGTTTCATCCGACGTATTATCCTGAGTTGCTGTCTCAGTATCATTGCCAGTGTATGTCTCGGCTGATTGAGTCTCTACTTGTTGAGTGTTACTTTGTTCCGTTGGACGTTTTCCAGTATCAGGCACTCTTAGCTGAACTCCCGCTGAAATTTCACGGCTTTCTAAGTCATTTAATTCAATCAGTTCGTCCACAGTTGTCCCATAATCTTCGGCAATCGTTGATAGAAATTCACCATTCTTAACCACGATCGTCAGATATTTGCCAGACTTAGTGACTTTTTTGGTGCTAGACTTCGCCGCTTTAGCGGTTGTTTTCTTAGCTGGGGCCTTAGCCTTCGTTTCTTTAACACTAGATTCTGACTGGCCATACTTCTTTTTAGCAAGAGCTCGTTGCCGATTATATTCCTTTTTTTGATAAGCGGCATTATCACCAAATGAAGCCTGGACCCGACTTTGAACGACCGGACTTTTCCAAGCCCAGAGCCCAGCAACGATAACGACCACGAGTCCCAGAATGGTCCAGCTAAACTTTTTCAACATTTTCTTTTGTTTGGAATGCAGGTGTTTCTTCTGTTTATTCATGAAAGTACTCCCCTAATCTAATTATTAGTTATGTTTAGTACGTGAATCAGAGTAGCGGCTCCGAGTACTTCGCACTAATGCACAAAAAATATTACCTTTTTTATTTTACACTAAAACGCAGTTAAATAGTAGGGAAGAATCTTCAGAATCATTTTCTAGGAGAGAAACACGACCCTTTTCTAGGCCTTAACTGGTGAGTTGCTGGGTGTTGGGAAATGAGTTTGGAAAAGTGATGGACATTGTGACACTGGATGACATCGTTTTGGAGAAACAGTATTTGAACCCTCAACTTGCAGTCGTTGTTTTGGTAAAACAACGCACGTATTTCACTTTGCGGTCGTTGTTTCGATAAAATAGCGGTCGCATCTCATTTTGCAGTCGTTGTTTTAATAAAACAGCGGTCGCATCTCACTTTGCGGTCGTCGCTTTGGTAAAACAGCGATTGCATTTCACTTTGCGGTCGTCGTTTTACTGAAACAACGGTCGTATTACCGATAGCTGGTCCTACTTTTACTAAACGGGACCAGCTATCCTCCTCTATCCAAAAAAAGAAGCCCCCACCACAGCGGAAGCTTCTCATTCAATGATTTATTTTAATTTCTTGCTGAGTTCTTTGATATAAGCAGCTAATTCATCCTTAACTTCTGGATGACGTAAGCCAAACTCGATCGAAGTCTTCAGGTAGCCAAACTTGTAACCAACATCGAAACGATCACCCTTGAATTCATGGGCAAAGACGCGTTGGATCTTGTTCAAACGGTCGATGGCATCAGTTAACTGGATCTCGTTACCTGCACCCGGCTTCTGTGTTTCTAACATTGAGAAGATTTCAGGTGTTAACAAGTAGCGACCAATAATTGCCAAGTCAGATGGGGCCTTGTCAACCGCTGGCTTTTCAACGAAACGCTTAACGTCGTACAAACCAGGCTTCGTTTGCATAGCAGGGTCGATCACACCGTACTTGTTAACTTCTTGATGCGGCACCTTCATCACTGCCAAAGTTGAAGCGTGAGTATCATCATAACGGTCCATCAATTGCTTAGTCAATGGCACCTTGTCTTCCATGATGTCATCACCTAACATGACAACAAATGGTTCGTCGCCCACAAAATCCTTGGCCATCAAGACGGCATCACCCAAACCACGTGGGTGGGACTGACGGATAAAGTACAAGTTAATGTCAGTTGTTTGTTCAACTAATTTCAGCAAATCGGTCTTGCCCTTTTCGCGGAGGTTTTGTTCCAATTCAGGGACAGAATCGAAATGGTCTTCGATTGGACGTTTACCTTTTCCGGTTACGACTAAGATGTCTTCGATGCCTGACTTCTTAGCTTCTTCCACGATATATTGAATCGTTGGTTTGTCAATAATTGGTAGCATTTCCTTGGCCAAAGCCTTAGTTGCCGGCAAGAAACGAGTTCCCAAGCCTGCAGCAGGAATAACCGCTTTTCTAACTTTCATTAAATAGCTCCTCCATTAGCAACAGCAAATCATTACTGTGCCGATTAATTATGATTTTATTGTAACAAGTCCACTTATTAATGTAAACGTAAGTCACATCAGTCCTTATTATACCGGTTCCGCCTGCTAAAACAAATATTTCGCGTCAAATTCAGGATCTTGCGAAGTTAAGATCTCCGGACCATCGTTAGTGATCGCAATCGAATGTTCGAATTGGCATGACAAACTCCCATCGGCTGTCCGTGCAGTCCAACCATTTGGATCATCCATGTTAGCTTCCCAGCCGCCCATGTTGATCATTGGTTCGATCGTGATCGTCATTCCTGGACGTAAACGCAAGCCCTTGCCTGCTTCACCATAATGCGGCACGTTTGGACTTTCGTGCATCGTTGGCCCAATGCCATGACCAATAAATTCACGGACATCGCCATAGCCATTTTCATCTTCGGTAAAGTGCTGGATCGCAGCACCAATATCACCGATGCGGTTGCCGACTTGCGCCTGATCAATTCCAAGGTACAAAGCCTTTTTAGTGACATCCATCAAGCGGTCAATTTCTGGGGTTGACTTACCGATCACGTATGACCAGCAAGAATCACTCATTGCGCCATGGTAGTTGACCACTGTATCGACTTTGATCAAATCGCCATCTTTTAAAATTAAATTTTTGCGTGGGAAACCATGACAAATTTCATCGTTGACACTGACACAAGTGGCATACTTGTAGCCTTCAAAGCCAATTTGTTCTGGGATCGCATCATGTTCTTTAAAATACTTCAAAGCGAACTCTTCAATTTCCCAGCTCGACATCCCTGGATGAAGGATTTGCTTGACCCCTTTGTGCATTCCAGCCAAAATCGCACCGGACTTGGCCATTTCCTCGATCTCTCGCGGTGATTTTAATGTAATCATTACTAAGTACCTCCAATTATTTCGACTGACCTTTGCCATTTGCCAAAGACTAGTCGTTCATGCTTGCCTGTCAATTTACTGTACTAACAGCGTCATTTCGACAGCATTTCTCCCCCATTATAGCTCATAAGTCGAATTAATGGTTAATTTTCCCTCAGTATGGATGAAATTCTTCAATAATCTGCTATAATAGCTCTTGATATTAAAAGTGAAAGAAGGATCTGACATGCCAACGGCAAAAGTAGTTTTCGCCACAATTACAGGAAACAATGAAGACATTGCAGATATTATCTCAGATAATTTAGAAGACCAAGGTTTTGAAATTGAACAAATCGAGATCTCCCAAGCACAAATTGAAGACTTTGAACAAGCTGATTTATGTGTGATCTGCCCATATACCTACGATGAAGGTGCCTTACCAGATGAGGGCCTAGATTTTTATGATGACTTAAAAGAAGATGCCGATCTAACTGGCAAGGTGTATGGTGTCGCTGGTTCCGGTGATACATTCTATGAAGGCTTTTACTGCACTGCAGTCGATGATTTTAGTCAAGCCATGAAAGAGGCCCATGCCATTCAAGGCGCACCTGACTTAAAAATTAACTTAGCCCCAGATTCCGACGAAGATCTTGCGGCCATCGACCAGTTCAGCAAACAGCTAGTTGAAACCTACAAGGCCCAAGTTAAATGACGTTGATCAAAAAGCTCTGGACTAAGTATCAAAGTGTGATTGCCTATTTGTTCTTTGGGGTGTTGACCACCCTGATCAACATCGTGGCTTTCTACGTCTTTGGGACGGTCTTTAACCTTTACTACCAGTTGGCAAATGTGATTGCCTGGTTATTGTCAGTGCTCTTTGCGTTTTTCACCAACAAGGTCTGGGTCTTTGGATCCAAATTCACCACCGCTCGTGCCTTTTGGGTCGAAATGGGTAAATTTTTCTTTTACCGTGGGTTATCGTTGCTCGTCGACGCAGCCATCATGGGACTCGGTGTTTCTGTCTTAAAGATCGACAAAAACCTCACCAAGCTCTTAGACCAAGTCGTCGTGGTCATCATCAACTACTTCTTTAGTAAGTTTTTGATTTTTAAGAGTACTCATAAATAACTATTATTAACAAGTCTAACTAGCCGTCAGTGGTTGTTAGGCTTTTTTAATTTTCGTGATTAAACTCAAGAAAAAGAACTTTTTTCAAATAAATGTCCAAGCAGTTCACACTTTCATGTGATTTGGTAGTATAATAATGTTATTGAAAGCGTTACTATATTTAAGAAAGGAGTCTTCCCATGCTAATTGATTTTTCAGTCACTAACTTTGCTTCGTTTAAGGAAGAAGCACTACTCTCTGCAGAAACTGGCGAAAGATTAAGTCGCTTTAAAAATACCAATACCCTCAAGGAAAATAATTATTCATTATTAAAAAACTTGTTAATCTTTGGGCCTAATGGTTCTGGCAAAACTAATCTATTAGTCGCTTTACGCCGCATGCAAATGATGGTGTTGCACGATCCGGCAACTGTCACCGAGCGCCTAGCTTATCAGCCCTATCTTTTTGCCATTGATTCACAGACAACACCAACTCACTTTAAAGTGACATTTAACCATCAAGCTGAAACCTTCACCTACGAATTTGCATACACTGCTCAAGAAATTTGCTACGAAAAATTAACCCGTGTCAAAAAGACTACCGCACGAATTTACTTTGAAAGGTCTTACCAGGACTTTCTAATTTTGCCACAGGAGCTAAAAAATGTTGCACAACACACCAAAGAGAATTCCTTACTGTTATATACAGCTCAAAATGCAAATGATCCTTATGCTAAAAGTGTTTTACGGTGGTTTGCCGAAGATTTAATTTTTGTTTCAACAATTCAACCCGAACGACATGATGAGCTAATTCAGTTAATCGACCGACCACCAGTTAAAACAGAATTATTAGCCTTTTTAAAATTTGCTGATATCCACATTACTGACATTAAAACGGCTAAATTTGCACCGACTCAATCAACCAGCGCCTTTAATCTGAACGAATCTCAGTTAAATTCGACCCGGCCAACTTATCAAATTCTAACTGTCCACCAGATTTATAACTCACTCGGAGAAGTCTTCAGCACGACAGAGCTTCCACTCACTCATGAATCTCGCGGCACTCAAAAAGTTTTTTGGATTGCTCTTTTCATTATTTTTGCTCAGTTAAATGGCAGCGGTAAAACTCTCTTATTTGACGAGTTTGATGACTCATTACACTTTGAGTTATCAAATGCCCTAATCAAAATCTTTAACTCAAAAAATAATTTAAATCAATTTATTTTAACAACTCATGAATTACAACTACTTGATTGTCCCGTTCGAGTTGACCAACTTTATTTAGTCGAAAAAGATTTCAGTGGCTGTAGTGACTTAAAATCTATCTTCGACTTTCAGGATAGCAGGAAAACCACGCGTTCCGGCATCAGCTTAATGAAAAAATACCTTGCTGGTAACTTCGGCTCCATCCCAAACATTGATGCAGCTCAGATGTTAGCGGCTCTAAATAATCAGGAGAATAAAAATGGGCAGAAAATCGCGTGGTCTCCCACAAAAGAAAAGCACTGTCATATATTGTGAAGGACAATCAGAAGTACAATATTTCCAAATGTTAGCTAGAAAATACAGTAGAAAAAATGTCAGTCCCCAAAAAATCATGATTAAATCCATGGCAAAATCTGGGCTGAGTCTATTAGACGGAGCCTGGCGGATGGAAAAAGATCGCCACCATGAAAAAGTCTATGTTGTCTTCGACCGTGATGCACTTACAAATGCTGAACTCAGCCAATGTCAAAAATTAGCTAAGCAATATCACTTTCAAATCTTATTTTCATGTATTAATTTTGAAGTGTGGATCTTGTTACACTTCGAATATTTTGAAACATCATATACTCCAGCCCAGTTAGTCAAAAAGCTTTCAGGCAAAAACTTTTTCGCTACAGACTATCAAAAGTTCAAAGGTCAACCATATGACGCTTTTTTGTTGAATCGTGTTGGAGTCGCGATGAAAAATGCGACGCTTTTAGCGCGAACCAATCAAAATTGGCTTCAAAGTAACCCATATACCAACTTGCACCACTATTTGCCAGAAATTTTCAGTGTCAGCAAATTTTAGAAAAAATCTATTAAAAATCTCCCATTCATTCTTGTTGGCAGCCTTTTTAGGTTACAATGTTAAAGAATGTATTGGAGGTTTTTTTCGTGGATTTTGCAGTTAAGCACCATCATATCAAAAATTTATATCGCGACTACTTGCTCCTCTTTCTGGTCGTAGCGGCCTGCATGTTTGGTACCTATTTGCTGAGCGGTCATTCTTTGATCTGGCGACTCGATGGGGCCAACCAGCACCTGCCCTTACTGGAAAACTTTCGTCGCGGACTAGGACAGCTGCTCAGCGGGCACACCCATTCACTATCGCAGTGGTCCTATCAAATGGGGCTTGGCACGGATAATTTTTCGGTCTATTCCTATTATTTATTAGGTGATATCTTTGCCTACCTGACGCTCTTATTTCCAGTGGCTCAGGTAGTGACCGTTTATCAATGGCTGATCGTCTTGCGGCTTTTTTGTGCGGGATTAGCCTTTCTTTTTTTGGCCTCCCACTTTAACTTCAGTAAAAATGCCCTGTTGACCGGGTCACTTGTCTACATGTTTAATGCATTTTTGTTGTATTCAGCCGCGGCTCAACCTTTTTTCACGACCCCCTTCATTATTTTTCCGCTGCTAGTTTTAGGCGTCGAGAAAATTTTACAAGGTCAGTCGGCTTGGCCGTTAACTGGTGCTTTTATCTGGATGCTGGTCAGCAATTACTACTTTGCCTTTGTCCTCGGCCTTGGAACTCTGTTATACCTAGTGTTACGGGTCGGTTTTTATTACTTACACGACTTAAATTACTGGCAGGCTTTGGGCAAACTAGCCTGGGCGACCGTCACCAGTTTATTGGTTTCAGCCGTCATGTTAGTCCCTGAGATCATCGCTGTTACTCATTCCACCCGGGCAGCGAGCTCCTTTGCAAATGGCCTGAAACTGTATCCGCTCTACTATTACCTGGCTTTGCCCGCCCAACTCATTAATGGGGGGAACAGGGACTTTTATTTCTGGTCGGCTTTAGGCTATGCCAGTCTCGTCTTTTTTGCACTAATTTTTGTTTGTGGTCACTGTCGCAAATATCCGTTGTTGACGACGACCTTTGGGCTGAGTTTCGTAATGCTGCTCTTCCCATTTTTCGGGGCACTATTTAATGGCGGGATGGCTCCATCCAACCGCTGGACCTTATTATTGTGTCTGCCTTTAGCCTTAGCGACCTGCGTACTCGTCCAAGAACTCCGGCAGTTAACCGACCGAACCATCAAATTATTTGCTGGCGGCTTAGGCATTTATGCGCTTGTGATCGCTATGACCTACTATTTTCAAAATGATGAAAAAATCTTTATTCCGTTCATCTTTTTGTTTGTCAGTCTAGCTGCCTTGCTGCTAGTTCACTTTCGTACGGTCCGTGACCCGCAACGCTTTTTACTGTGGGTCGTTTTGGCCAATGTTTCATTAAACGCGATTTACTTTGCCGCACCCTATAATGGCGGCTATGCCAACGAAATGTTGCCGACGAAAACTTACCAGCAACTACGCCACCAAACCTATGCTGGCTTGGCTGACAAATTAGCGCCGGTCCAAAAAAGCGGCTACCGGATCTCAACCACTAGCGAAAACTTTGATCTTGGCGGCGGTTACCACCTGTACAATAGTTTGCCCAGTCAGGCTACGTCAATTTCGTCTTATTATTCGGTACAAAATCAGTTTGTGGGCGACTTTTCAGAACAAATGGGCAATATTCAATATGATGCCAATGTTCCGTTACGCCAAGTGGACGATCGCACAATTTTAAGCAATTTTCTCGGCGTCCGCTACATTTTCAATTGGCTCAATCAAGATAATTTCAAAAAGATCCCAGCCAACTATTATTTAGACAAAATGTCGTCCTTAGTGACCGACCCGAACGGCAACCACCAGCACGATCAGCAGGCACGCCGCTACAAGACGGACCAAGCTTTGCCGCTCTTTTACTGGCAAGACCATGTTTTCACGGCCAGCCAGCAGCGCCACTATACGGTCAGTCAAAAAGAACGCGCCCTGATCAGCGGCGTCAAGGTCAGCTCCAAGACTGCGCACAACTTACCGCAAGCCAGCGTCAAGGGACAAACATTCAACCTCCCTTACCGGCTGATCTCGAGCCGTGGTAACGAGGTCGATCCGCATCATTTGACGAAAGAAGACAGTCAAGAAACCTACCAGATCGTCTTACCGCGCGACTTGCCCGACTACTATCCGGACTCGGAACTGCACTTGGAATTTAGCAAATTAACTTATCGGCCAGACTCACTTAAAGACCAGATCAAACTCGAACAGCTCCACCAAAAATCGCAAGGAATGTCTGGCCTGCTGGGGCAAAATGACCGTTATAACTATTACAAGTATCTACGGTATCATGTTTTGCAGGGCTCGCCCGACTCAAGCTTCAAGTTGAAAGTTTCTTCGGCTCTGGGCACCGAAACGATCGACCAGCCCAAGCAAAGCACCCTGTCCTTTTACAAGGATGTCACCGACGGCATGATGAACGTTGGCTACTTCAAGCAGTCCTTGCCGCAAGCTGTCACACTGACGCCTACGAAACTGGGTCACTACAGCTTTGACCTGAAAGTTGTGGCGGTCCCGTTAGGCAAAGACTCGGCTTATGGGCAGCAAGTCAAGCAGTTGCAGCGTCAACGTTTACGGCACTTAAAGCTGACAGCTGACAAGGTCACTGGTTCGATCACGACTAAAAAGCCCGGAATTTTGACTTCGACGATCCCGTATTCAAGCGGTTGGCAGGTCAAGGTCAACGGTCAAAAACAACCAGTTTTGCGCACGAACACCGCTTTTCTGGGGGTCAAGTTAGGTCGCGGCACGCACCACGTAACGTTCTCCTACCACTTGCCCGGAATTAAGCTAGGCAGCACACTGTCGCTCGCCGGGCTCGCTTTGTTAGCGTTGAGTCTGCTGGGAACATGGACCATCAAACATCGTCGCCAACACGGATAAATTAGTACGGCACCAGCTGAAACTCACGGCTGGTGCTTTTTTGGTCACAGCTTGCTGAATTTCTGTTAAAATTAACTCAAAGTTCCGCTTAATCAAACTAAAACGAGGAAGACCACAATGAAAAATGGCAGAAAAACTACCCACGCTCAACGACTCGCAATCGTCAAAGAGACTCTCAAAAATAACTATAGCTACACAGAGGCTAGTACTAAATACCAAGCTTCTTACCAACAAATTTATACTTGGGTCCAGAAATACCAGAAACTGGGAAGCGCTGGTTTAGAAGACCGCCGTGGTAAAAATCTCGTTAAACAACTGCCGCTAACAAAGGCTGACAAAGAAAAACTCGCGGCAAAACTTGCTTGGGAACAAGCTCAACATGCCAAAATTAAAACAGAACTTTTACGGCTAATTGCTCAAAGTTCAGCCAACAGCAGTAACAACGAACATAAATATCAGGCAATTTTCACTTATCATCGGGAAACTTCAGCTCCAATCCAGGAACTATGTCGGATCGCCGGTATTTCTCGGCAAGCTTACTATAAATGGATCCAACGCCAGCGTTCTCCCCGGCCAAAAAATCAACGTGAATTAGACAATGACTGGTTAGAAACTATTATTCCAGAGCTTTTTCATGAATTTAACGGGACCTATGGTTATCGTCGCTTGACCAGTGAAATTAATGAAAGATTCAATCAGCATTTCGGTTGGAAACGCATTCGACGAATCATGATAAAACTAGGACTAAAGGGCGATTACTGGGCTGGACATTCAACCCGAAAAACCACTGACTGACGGCTAATTTTGTGGACCTTATTCTGCCAATCTTTGGTCCACAAAAATTGATAACTAGCAATCTCCTAGTGCACAATATTTTATTCACCGCAAAAAAGGCGACCCCTTCTTTTTAGAAGAGAGCGCCTTTTGCTTTCAGATTATTTTACTTCAAAATTTGCGGGACGTGCTTCTAATTCACCAAAGTGGTACTTGATCGCATCCAAGATCCGTTGTGAGGCATTGCCGTCACCATAAGGATTTGAGGCTTCAGCCATTTTTTTATAGCTGTCATGATCATCGAGTAGCTGCAACATTTCTGCTTTAACCTGATCATGGTCAGTCCCAACGAGCTTGAGCGTCCCTGCTGCCACTCCTTCTGGGCGTTCCGTGGTATCCCGCAACACTAAGACGGGTTTACCCAGTGATGGGGCCTCTTCTTGAACACCGCCAGAATCGGTCATGATAAAGTAGGCACGAGCTGACAAGTTATGGAAGTCGATCACATCGAGCGGGTCGATCAAGTGCACGCGTTTGACGTCGCCAAAGACTTCATTGGCCACCGCACGCACTGCTGGACTCAAGTGCACTGGATAGACGATTTCAACATCTGGCCGTTCCTCTAAGACTTCACGCATCGCATGAAAGACCTGGCGCATTGGTTCGCCCTGATTTTCTCGGCGGTGCATGGTGACTAAGATCAAGCGATGGTCAGCGTCAACTTGATCCAAAATTTCATGTTGGTAATCAGATTGGACCGTTTCTTTCAAGGCATCGATCGCCGTATTGCCAGTCACAAAAATTTGGTCAGCCGAATGGTTTTCCTGCAACAAATTAGCTTGACTTTGGGTCGTAGGTGCAAAATATAAGTCACTCAAGACGTCCGTCATCTGCCGGTTCATTTCTTCTGGGAATGGTGAATATTTATTCCAAGTTCGCAGACCCGCTTCAACGTGTCCCAACGTTTTTTGCCGGTAGAAAGTGGCCACGCCGGCTGCGAAAGTTGTCGTCGTATCACCGTGGACCAAGACAATATCCGGGTCAGTTTCAGCTAAAATTTGATCAAGCTGTTGTAAAACTGCCGTCGTAATGTCATTTAAAGTCTGACCAGCATGCATGATATTTAAATCATAGTCGGGTTGAATATCAAAAATTTCTAAGACCTGGTCCAACATTTCACGGTGTTGAGCCGTTACCACTGTGATTGGTTCAAATTCAGTGGCCCGTTGCTGCATTGCTTTGATCAACGGTGCCATTTTAATCGCTTCTGGTCGTGTACCAAAAACCGTCATTACTTTAATTTTTTTCATTGCGTTCACTCCATTACCTTGAATTCTAAGCTGGCTAAACTGGTCGTTGATGTTAAAAAAACGGCATCGCTGCAACGTGCAGCCATACCGTTTCTAAAGGAATGCGCTTGATCGGAATTGAACCGATGACCTACCGCTTAGGAGGCGGTTGCTCTATCCTGCTGAGCTACAAACGCATCATGCAACCAACCTTTAATAGTATAGCGGTTCAAAAGCCATAAAGTCAATAGGATCAAGGATTTTAATAGCCAACTTCCAGCTGTTTTAAGACCCGTTTTAAATTACTAGCGCGCAGGTGATCTAGTAAGACACCCGTCACTTTATTTTTGACCGCCTGCAGGGGATTTTTTGCCCGAACCTGTTGGTCAAAGACTACCCGGACCTGATTTTTTGCCAGTGGTTCCAGTTCATAAGCGGTATTGATCACTTCCGCTGCTTTTTTACTTTGATAGTGATAACTAAGGCCTGGCAAAAGTTGGGTGATTTTCACCTGGCAAGCCTCGCCAGAACCATCCTCCGTCAAATAGGCAAACCCGAGTAACTGGTCTGGCGTCAGCCAATGATCCGTGGCCGTGTAAATATCATAGAGCCTGGTATCAACGAGACGCTGGAAAAAGTACTGCGCCGAGACATTAAGTTTGATCGAAGTCCTCATTTCAGACCACCTCATTTTCTAACCTGTCACCAGGCTTTTTTTAACAGTTTTAGTCTTTAGGAGAAGTGGGTGTTTCTTGATGCTGCTTGTGTTTCGGCTTCCCCTTATTCTTACGGTCACGTTTGCGGTTCTTCTTGTGCTTTGGTGCTTGAGCCTGCTTCTTTTCAGCAGCAAGTGTTTCTTTGTGCTGTGCCCGCACCTTTTTGGATTTCTTCTTTGATGGTTTATTTTCCTGCTTATTTTCGGCTTGGGCCGCTGCCAGATCAGTCACGATCTGGTGCTGGTAAACATAACCCGTTTGCAAGTCATAGCCTTCGTCACGAGCAAGTTGCTTAAACTGGCGCAAATCATGGTCATTGCCCAGGTTGATCACAACCCCTTCAGCCCCCATTCGACCAGTCCGGCCGCTGCGGTGAATATAGGTATTCAAGTCGCGCGGAACATCGAAGTTGACCACTGCAGGCAAAGCCACAATGTCCAAACCGCGAGCAGCCACATCAGTCGTTAATAAGAGCTTGATCTGGCGTTTGCGTAGTTTGGTCAGCGCTTGTTTACGCTGTTGCGAGCTTTGACCGGAGCTGAGTTCGCCGACCGCGACGTGCTGGAAAGCCAGCTTTTCGGCCGCGTCTTTGACCTGAGTTGTCGAATCAAAGAAGACTAGCCCAGCAAAATCATCTAAATTGGCTAACTTGCGCAACATGTCGACCCGTTTTCTGACGGGGCTTTCGATCAAATAGTGGACCACATGGCCCTGCGTTTGGTCGATTTGGCGAACGTCGATCACTTCCGGCTCGATACCAAACCAGTGGTGGACGTCGGTCAAGTTCTTTGAATCAGTGGCTGAGAAGAATGCTACTTGTACGTCAGCTTTGGCATGACCGACAATTTCGCGACAAAGTGCCAATGACTCTTCATCCGCTAACATTTGGTCGGCTTCATCGATCACACAAGCAGTTAACTGGTGCATCTTGAGTTTCTTTTCATTGATCACAGACAGGACTCGTCCAGGTGTTCCGACCACGATTTCTGGCCGTTTCTTTAATTTTTCATACTGCCGTTTAACGTTGGCCCCGCCAATTACTGCGATCGACTTCATTCCCAACAGGGACGCAAATCGGCCCATCACATTATTGACCTGAATGGCTAGTTCTTGAGATGGCACTAACACTAATAGTTGGGTTCCATCTTTTGGCAACAAGGTTTCTAACAACGGCATGGTATATGCCAGAGTCTTCCCTGAACCAGTTGGCGCATAGCCGACCACATTTTTGCCGGCAGCTAAAGGTTCATAAACTGCTGACTGGATCGGACTAAGCTCCGTAAATTTTTCTTTTTCAAATTCCTCAACAAACTTAGGATTCATCATTTTCCTCTTCTACTTCTTCGGCCACTCGATCGGCCTTAAATTTAATGTGGGCACTTTGCCGCAACTCATACAAGACCTTATTGACTTGCACTGCATAAGCGAGCCAGTCTTCTTCCAGTTGTTTGGCATCATTAGAGCCCTTATCGTTCAAAACATCCGCAAATTCATTGGCTTCTGCGAGCATTGGATTTTCAGCTTGCGGTACTGACAAGAGAGTCTTATTCCCAGCACCATCGTCCAAGTAAACTTCATTTAAGTCACTGGAGTGGTCCATCCGGATTGTTTCTTTCAAACCATAGATCTCGCCTGGCAAATATGAGTTCACATTTTTTGCAAGATTCAAAGTGACATCAAAGCCGTTATAGTGCAAAATAGCGACCCCTTTGCCATCAACGCCGGTAGTTAACATGGTAGCGTGATATTCGGCAGAACCCGGCATCCCAAACCACACGATTGCATCATACACCAGGTAAACACCCAGATCTTGGACACAGCCGCCAGAAAAGTCCGGTGAAAAAATGTTAGGTTCCTCGCCATTTAAGACTGCATCGTAGCGAGATGAGTACTTAGCGTAGGTCAAAGTTGCGCCCTGCACAACATTTAAACCTTCGACGGCTTTGGTAACGGCTCTAAAGTTTGGCTCATGGACATGGCGTGCCGCTTCAAATAAGAAGGTGTCTGGGTTTTGGTCTAGCAACCGTTGTAATTGTTTCATTTCAAACGGGTTGGAGCAAGCAGGTTTCTCAACGATCACATCTTTGCCTGCAAGAATAGCTTGTTTGGCCTGTTCGAAGTGCAGACTGTTGGGTGAGGCGATATAGACCGTGTCAAAACTCCCTTGGGCAAAAAAGTCATCCAAGTTATCAAAAAATTCGGAAGTACTTGCGAATTTATCGCCAAACTGATTAGCTTTTTCGAGTGTCCGAGAATAAACGGCGGTGAGTTCCCACTTCCCGGTTTCATGGGCAGCGTGCACGAATTGTTCAGTGATCCAATTAGTACCAATAATACCAAGTTTTAACATGAAATCAGCCTCCTAAAGATAACAGAGCGGAGTGAAACGGTTAGAAAGTGAGCACCATCGGAACCTAGGGACTAATGCGGTCTTGGCATTGGTTCCTGGGTTTGGATGGGCGGAGCTTTCTGTTTCACGCAGCTCGACTACGATAACAGAGCGGAGTGAGGCGGTTAAGAGACGAGCATTATCGTAACCTGGCCTTGAATGCGTATTTGGCATTGAAGGTCAGGTTGGGATAAGTGGAATCTCTTGCCTCACGCAGCTTGACTACGATAACAGAGCGGAGAGAAACGGGAGCAAGCGAGCACGATTTGAGCCTGGTCTTTAATGCGTTTTCGGCATTGAAGACTGGGCAGGAATCGGCGGAACTTGCTGTTTCTCGGAGCTCGACTACGATAACTCTAATCGTCACGACCATGAGCTGTGTTTCACTCAACGGCTCGCAACACAACATCATTTGCTTACCCCTATTCTACCAGAAACCGCCTGCCACGTATAACATCCGAGCCATTTTTCTTGAGAAAACTCTTTTCTGCTGCTGATGTCTACTTTGTCTCCATTCACGGACATAGTCTACCCGACCTGGTCCACTTCGATTTCCGCAAACAACCAATATTTTTACCCAGAATTTGGCGCAAAAAAAGAAGCACAGCCAACAGTGTGCTTCTTTCATCATTACTTAGAATCTAGTAACAGCGATTATGATCAGTAAAATCAAAATTGTGGTAGTAAAACCAAAGCTTTGATATTCCTTATAACGTAAGTGAGTGAACATCGCACCTAACATCACGATACCCAGACCAACTGCCGCCCATGCTGTCAAGACAGGCAAAATGTTTAATGCTTGTGGCAAGATCAAGCCGATAGCGCCTAATAGTTCCGCTGTCCCGATAAATTTGATGAAACTCCCTGATTCCAAGTGGTCCATCTTTTTCAATTCGTCTTCCTTCTTATTGTACTGGAAGGTCTTAGAAAAACCTGAGTTTAAGAATAATAGTGCTAATAATACTTGTAAGATCCATGCTATAATATTCATCTTAATTTCCTCTTCTCTTTCGTTTACTTACTAATAGTAAGTCAAATCTTTTAAGAAAGCAAGCATTTTTTAAACTTTTTCAATCATCAACGCTTTCCCTACTAACTTTAACGCTCTGGCACATCATTGATTTGCAGTAATTGCTCGGTAATTTGAATCAATTTTTCCAGTGAGACTCGCTGGGCTGGTGCTTGTTGGTGCCAAGCAACTAACACTTGTTGTAAGCCACCAGCGACAAACGGATCAGAGTAGACAGAATATTTTTGCTCGGGCAGCTGTTGATTCTGCCGTAAGATCCTCATATATCGTAAAGATGACTAGATCAAAATATTGAGTAATCCATTATCTAGCAACGCATCAAAAAAAGTTTGATGTTCCGCATAAATTTTAAAATATAACTCAACCTAAACATGCAGCGTCGCCTGGCGTTCCTGTTGCAACTGTGCTTGATAGCCAGCACAAGTTAAATCCAACTGATACTGCAAAACCTCTTCAAGTGTAGAAAAAGCCGCCCCATCGCTGAGCCGACTTTACCTGATATCTCAAAAATTTAAATACTGCTTTCACTAACAGACTTTTACTTTTGAACGACCTTTCCATCTGGGTTCATCTTAACTTGCATCTGGTGAACACTGTAGTAACCAAGTTTATCTAACAAACCTTTTTGAACTTTGTCAGACAAGACATACTTCAGTAAGGCTTTGGCCGTTCCTTTCGGTTGCCCCTTAGTATACATATGCTCATAGGACCAAATCTTCCACTGGTTAGTGGCAACATTTTTATAAGTTGGTTTAACATGGTCGATTGCTAGTTCCTGCAGATCGTCGTTCACATATGAAAAGGCCAAGTAGCTAATGGCACCTGGTGTTTGCGCCACAATTTTTTGGACCGTCCCGTTAGAGTCTTGTTCTTGGGCATTCAAAGCCTTATCGCCAGCTTTAAAGACCGCATTTTCAAAGGTTGCGCGGGTCCCAGAACCTTGTGCCCGGTTGATCACAGTAATTTTTTGATCCTTACCGCCAACTTGTTTCCAGTTAGTGACTTTACCAGTCATGATCTGTCGCAACTGCTCCATGGAAATATCTTTAACCCCAACACCCGGATGAACGACAGGGACCATCCCTACCACCGCGACCTGGTGATCCACTAACTGTTTCGGCTTAATGCCAGACTGTTGTTCCGCAAAAATATCTGAATTTCCAATTTGCACGGCACCGGACTGAACCTGACTCAAACCAGTCCCTGAACCGCCGCCTTGAACTGTGATATTGGCACCTGGATGATCACTTTCAAACTGACTCGCTGCTTTTTCAACTAACGGCTGCAGTGCCGTCGAACCAACGATCGTCACCTTTTCCGCCTTTTTCGTGTTGCTTTCGCCAGAGGTCTGCTTGCCGCCGCAAGCCACTAGAGTCAATCCTAGTACAGTGGTCATGAAACCTAATAGTAATTTATTCTTTTTCATCAGTCACCCTTCTTTAACTGCTTATTTTCTAACTGTCTTTAGAATAAACTGTCAACGTAACAACTGAATGCTGGTTGTGTAAAGAATCAGTAAAGTTTGAGCGAGAAGTGATTTTTAGCCGAGCTTCTGAGGTGGTTCTTAGTCGAGCTACTCAAAGCAACTCCTTCCGCCTATCCAAGTCCACTCCTCGATGCTAAGGTCGCATTGAGGGCCGACCTCCGATATGCTCGGGAGCTAACCGCTTTGCTCCGCTCTGTTTTTTTAGTCGAGCTGCATGAGGCAAGAGATTCCGCTTATCCCGACCCATCCTACAATGCCAAGTACACATTCAAGGCTAGGTCACGATAATGCTCAGCTCTTAACCGCCTCTCTCCGCTCTGTTTTTATATAATTAAAGCGCTTTATAAACACAAAATGATTGCAAAGTTTCACTAATGTTTCAAATTGGTCTAATTCCGTTTAAATCAAGGTTCTTCACTGTTTTTCTCTCAAAGATGGTGGTATATTTAAAAGTATAGGAATTTAACGAATAGCAGAAAGAAGGACACACGATGAGAGCGATCCGCTTCGGTCAACGGAAGAGAAAAATGCATAAACCATTCGCAAAACTTTTTCATTCCGATAAGAAGCAACTGAATAATCAAGCACCTTTAGCTCAGATTTACGCCGGTGACTGGCAATTTACCGATGAAAACAATTTTCGGGTACATCACCTACATATCAAGTCAGACCTTGCAATCGCTTTAGACAAACGTGCGCTTCCTGGCTCAGTCTTACGTTTAAGCGAACGTGAACTAGTTTTCTTAGATACCTACGGCTACCATTTACGCATCGATGCCATCGATGGTCACCCGATCAGTGTCTATGATGAAGCAGATAACCGCGTTTACCAGCTCTCACCTTGTGACTCCAGTTCAAAAGACTAAACTCAACACTTGACCTGTAACCATGGCCAAGTTTTTTTGTCCAAAAAAATAAGACAGCCCCAGGAGCAAAGGGATTCTCGGCCTAACGCCTTACTCCCACTCGGGAACCCAGCTTTCTTCCTTCTCAAGCTATCTTCAATAGTGTTATCTAATCCGTGATGGAATAGATCAATCGAGTTATTTAAATGCAAATTTTCAAGTTCCTCTTTAATTTAATCTTTTTCATATTTGAAGCCGGATGTTATCTACCAACTTGCAGGGTTCAGCTTGGAATTTTGACAAAGAAAGCGCTATAATAAAGGCAAGTTAACCGACAACTCGTCGGTTCATAAAAGGAGGTTTTATGTATGGCAGAAACAATGGATCCACATACAGCAGAAAAACTTGGTCTTCCAAAACCAACGACGATCAAATTGATCAATGGTGAAATCATCAAGGGCACCCTCACAATGGTTAAACCAAAACGCATCGTAGTCGATTGCGAAGATGGTCGGACACTGAAGATTTTCAAACACTCCATCGTCTATTACGAAGACTAACCTTATATTTTATATGGTCATCAAGCTCAGGTATCATTGAGCTTGATGACCTTGTTGTTCTAACTTCAAAATATCTAATAAGGGACCTTAGATCTGCTAAAAATTAGCCAAACCTTTTTGGATACATTTGCCTCAGTTAATCCCACGACTATTATGCAAGCCTACTTAGATGAGTCATATAGTACTGAAAAACTGCCCTCTGAACTACAAGAACCAGACTTTTTCTTCTTTTTTGCAGTTTCTGAAAAAATGTTCCAGGATTCCTTGGAGGTCAAATGGATTTATGTTCAAAAGGAGTATAAACATCAAGGAATTGGAACCAAGCTATTTCAAAAGGTTGCTTTGGTTAGGTGTTTGGGAACATCAGCAACCAGCCCACTAATTTCATCATCAATTGAATTATGCACAAATTGGAGACCAGGTTTTCCCAGCCGTTCCACTTGCTATTTTGCTTCTTTTAAGCTACTATAATTAATTGAAAAGGGACTAACGAGTGCAAGTCGTCAGTCCCGAGCGTGATTTGAATGATCAGAGGTAAAGCTAATCTTGATGGTTAGCTTTTTTTATTATCGCGTATGCTTTAGCACAGCTTAACACAAATTGTGCCAGAGCTACGATAACAAATGCTAGGCTAATTCCCCTAACCCCCGATCTTATCCTAATTAACAAGGCCCTCACCTCGATGATTTGAAATTGTTGAGGGGTGGACGACCATGTCATCTCACTAAGCCTTTCCCGCTAGGAGCGACCTAACTTGAAAAAGCCTAAGTTAATTATAACGCTTACTTTTCAATTAAAGTAGCCTTTTTTGCGCTGATTTTGCCTGAAAAGCCAGTGCTTTTTGGTAAACAAGCAGGTTTTCCCCCGTTAGCTCACTTAGTTCGTATTAGTTGTAATCGCTTTCACTGATGCTATAATTAATGTGAAGTGTTTCATAATCTGTTGCGTATTACACGATAAGGAGGAAATACCCATGACAGAAAATCGAGTCTGTTCTATTTTAGGCATCAAATCCCCCATTATTTCCGCAGCAATGTGGGGTTTGACCAACGCAGAAATGGTCGCGGCCATTAGTGAAAATGGCGGTTTAGGTATTTTAGGACCGATGCCTGGCCAGAAATTTAGCGGCAACTTAGGCGAAGCTAGTGAAAATATGCGCACCCAAATTCAGCGGGTCCGCACCCTCACCGACAAGCCGTTTGGCGTCAACTTGATCCCCGACAACAGTGGTCAAAATTCAGGGATCTCCAGTGACCTCTTTGAAGCCTATCTCAATGTAATGATCGCAGAAAAAGTACCCGTTGCCCTAGTCGTCGGCTCACTCAACAACAAGACCTTTTTCCAGAAATTAACTGACCACCACATCAAGATCATTTACCGCCCCAACACCGCTGACCCACGTCTGATCAAACCCGCTGAGGAATTAGGCGTTGACTTGATCATCGCCACTGGATTGGATGAAGGCGGCGGCTTACCCGTGAACGATTGGCTCGCCGGCACCTTCTCGATCGTTCCACGTTTTGTCGACGAAGCTACAGTCCCTGTGATTGCTGCTGGTGGGATCACAGATGTCCGGACAGCGACCGCCGCCGTTGCATTAGGCGCTGAAGGTCTCTATGTTGGGACCCGCTTTTTAGCGTCGGATGAAAGTCCTATCCCAACCGACATCAAACAATTGCTGGTACAAACCAACGTGGAAGACTTAATGTATCTACCAGACCCTACCTCAGAAACCGTTCGCGCGGTCAAGACCCCGTCCCTGCCAGACGTTATCGCACAAATTCAGGCAGGCGAATTAAAAGGGACTGGCGCATTACTGACCGGAATGTTGACTGGCAACCTGAACACCGGGATGGTAATTGCTGACAATGGTATTTCGCTGATCAAAGAGATCCAACCGATCCAAACTATTATGCAGGAACTGGCCACACCTTTTAGTTGACCCGTCAAACTAGCAAAGGAGTATTCACACCATGAAAGATTTTACTGGAAAAGTCGCAGTGATCACAGGGGCAGCCCATGGCTTTGGACGCGAGATCGCCCGTGCACACAAAATGCGGCTCTTTTTAGCCGACATTGAAGCACCAGCCTTGACGACCGTCACTCAAGAACTGCAGGAACAAGGCGCAGAAGTAGTGATGCAGCAAACGGATGTGACCGATGAACAAGCTGTCACCGCACTCATCGACGCCGTGATGCAACACTATGGCCAAATTGACCTCGTTGTTAATTCAGCCGGGATCGCCTTGGGCAACTTTGTTTGGGACTTGCCGACTCGCGACTGGGAATGGATCTTGCACGCCGACTTTCTGAGTCAAGTTTACATCATGAAACGCGTCATTCCATTAATGTTAAAACAACAAACCCCAGCCGACATCATCAATGTCGCTTCAGTTGGCGGCCTGACTTGTGGCCCAACTCTTTCGGCCTACGCCGCCGCCAAAGCTGCCAGCATCGCCATGACCGAATCCGTTGCCTATGATTTGCAAGCCATTAAGGCTGACATCCATCTTCACCTCTTTTGTCCGGCCTTCTATCAGACCGACTTAGGCCAGTCAGAAAAACGCCGACCCGCTATGTATACAGAGCTGACCGACCCTTACTATCGATCACCCGCCTACAAAGCAGCGCTCAAGCAGTCTCAGGCTTTCTTAGACCAGGGCGCATCCCTAGAAACGGTCGGACCCGTGATTTTTAAAGGACTGGCAGAAAACACCTTTATGATCACGACCCACCAGAAGCTGGCACCTTTTATCGAAGACCGCACTCACAGACACTTAACCGGTCAGCAGCCTAGTCTTGCCTTGTTTAATCAATATTTACCACTGATGGAAGATGAACTGCCATCCGACTTATTAGACTAATGACACCCCACGTCACCTCCCTGGCGTGGGCTTTTTTCTGCCCACTAAAACAGCGGCTGCCTTCCATTTAGAAAAGCAGCCGCTGTAAATTTAAGCTTGTTTAAAATGTCTTTTCTGCATTTTGTACCGCATGACGACCGCTGTGAACTGAGAATCCGCACGCCGTTCCAGGCATGTTCATGGTGTAGACGTTCTTGTACAGCATTACGCCGTCCATCCCCGTTGCGTACAAGCCAGGGATCGCATTATGCTCGTCATCAATGACTTCAAAACGTTTATTTGTGCCAATTCCGCCAATGCCGACCAGGTAGTTTTGGTCAACTTGCGCAATGTAGAATGGGCCCTCTTCTAAAGCTGTCAAAACTTCGGCATCCTTATTAAAGTCAGTATCTTCCCCTTGGTGGCACAGTTCATTGTAATGTTTGATCGTTGCTAACAAGTTTTCCTGTGGCAAATTAAAGCTGTCAGCCAAGCCTGCCAAAGTTTCACTTTCAAATAAGGTTTGACCCTCATTTTCTTTAACGGCATGATCTAAGACCTCTGCTCCATTTTCAACACCCACTTTTGCGGCGAAATCAAGGAACATTTGCCGAGTAAAGACTGCATAGCTGGCCTTGTTTTGCTTCATCGCCATTGATTGCAGCATCATGTTAAAGGCATAGATGTTTTCATTGACAAAACGGTCGCCTTCTTCGTTGACAAAGACCACTTCTCCACCGGTGGTAAAGCCCTTGATCCCGTTGATTGGATCCATATACAAGAGCGGTGCATCCGTTGGGAAAGCTTGGACATAGTTCATCACTAACTGGGCGGATTCATGGATCAAGTCTTTTGAACCAACTTCTTTAGTCATCAGATAACCGTCGCCCGCACTAGAAGGCATCCCTGTCAGCAACATGTGATCCGTATTCCAGCCCTGCTTGTGGACTAAGTCACGGTTGCCGCCGATGCCGCCGGTCGCAACAATCACTGCCTTAGCGTTAAATTTGATAACTTTGCCATCTTGGTCTTCCGCAATGACCCCCGTGACTTTGTGATCTTGATAAATCAAATGTTTAGCAGCTGTATTAAAAATAAAGTCGACCCCATTTTCCTGAGCCTTGGCGGTCATTTGTGGGACATAGCCTTGGGAAGCGTGTCCGCCATTGAACCAGTGGAAAGTATTAAACAAGCCAGTATAGTAATTATCGACTTGCCCTGAATAGTCAACACCGTTTTCCTTACACCAAGAAACATTATCAGCAGAGGAGTTAATGAAGTCCAGCCAAATCGAACCATTAGCCCGGTACTGACCCATTTGATGTTCAGCAGTCATGATTTCATTTGGAGTAATATGAATCCCCAATTCCTGCTGGCGTTCAGAGTTGATGGCAAATTGCCCTTCAACACCACCACCGTTGCCGCCAGTTGCGGCTAATTTTTCGATCACGATTGCATCCACATCGTCTTGGCCTGCTTGCACCGCAGCGGATAAACCAGAAATCCCTGACCCGATGATCACTAAATCTTTGGTGATTTCTTGGTCAAATTTGTCATAACTGGCAGCTGGGTCAGTGATGTTTTCAGTCTTTACACTGGCTGGAGCAGCAGCTTTCTGTGGTCCAAGTTCAGAAATGTCACCTGCTTGTTCTAAGGCATTTTTAACTGCATCCATGATTCCTTTTGAACTCTTAGTTGCACCGGAAACAATGTCGACCGCATAATTTTGGGCTGCGACGATCATTTCTGGCACCTTTTTAACTGTCTGTTGAGAAACAGCCTCTGTGTCATTCGTTTCATCCACGGTCACCTGAGCGATCTTACCATTTTCGATCAAGACCGTCACTTTTGTTTCTCCACCAAATCCTTGTGAAACACCTGCATAACTTCCATCTGTCAAACTCATCTGTCTGACCTCCCAGTCTTTTCCTAGGCCCAAAACCGCTGTTGCCGCTCGTACACCATTTTTCCAGTAGTTTGAATGCCCGGTTTCTTTTACATGTGAATTGTATCACATAAACTGGCAAAATAAAAAGAAGCCCAACTAATGTCTGAATAAGTTGAGCTTAATTATCGTGAAAATGGGCCACGATTCCCTGCATCAATTGTTCTTCAATTGGACTGAGCTGATTTTCCGGTTGCGTCACCCAGGCATACCGACTACTGCCAAATTTCAAGTCTGCCACCGGCAACGGCAAAAATTCCGCGCGTTTGTCCTGGTAAAGACTGTTGCGCAATTGAAAATCGCGTAAGAAGGTCACCGCCCGAAATTTTTGTAAAAACTCATAGATGACTTGCAAGTTATCCGTCACTAACGAGATATTCAAACGACCATACTTCTTTTGAAAACGGTCAAGGTCGGCCATTAACTGATCATCATCATAGAGCACAAATTCTTGTTCTAACAAGACTTCGATGGAAACTGGCTGCCCCGCCTCTTGCAAGTAGTGTTGTTGCATTGTATAAAACTGGGGCGCCCCGCTTAAACAATCATGGACATCTAAGCCCCCTAACAGGCTGCGCGAAGCTGGACAATATGTCAAAAAAGCCGCGTCATACTGCAACTTGCGAACTCCTCGTACCGCAAGAGTCGGATTCGTTTGGACCAGCTGGACTTTAAACTCTGGATACTGATCTTGGACCTCTAACAAGGCATCTACAAAAGGCCGCGAGATCTCATCACTAACTGCCAGCCGGAAAACATCGCGTTGCTGAGTTTTTAACTGTTCAATTTTGAAATTTAAGTCATGATAAGAACGCAAAACCTGACGCGCCTGGTCAATCACTGCCTCTCCGCTAGTCGTCACGACGATTCCCGTATGTGTGCGGGTAAAAATCGTTAAGCCCAGCTGTTGTTCGATTCGAGCGATTGCCTGGGACAAACCCGATTGGCTAATTTTTAACTTGTAGGCCGCTTTAGAAATCAAGCCTTCATCAGCGATGGCCACCAAATAATAAAGCTGTTGAATCGTCATGTCTTTCACCTCATTTATCTATCACCAAGCATACTACATTCGCCGAATTTTCCCCAGTGAAATTTGCTTAAGTTTTCACATTAATACTGTGAGTAGGGGGTTATCCCACAAAATTGACCTCGTAATTAAAAGCGAATTCCCTGCAAAAATTTTTCCTGCAAGGGTGTTAAACTTTGCCCAGCGCGCGTAATAATACCATAGCGAAAATGTTGCCCAGATACTTGTCCAACATCTGCAATTTCATGAGGAATTAGCGGATCAGCGGAACTAGCATACAAGCGACGGTCGATCTGAGTGTCGCGAATAATTGAGACTGCCTGAAACTTCCGCATGGTTTCTAAGATCACGCGAAATGAAGTCGACTGCACAATGACGTTTAACTCGTCTGTTTGCCGCGCTAACTTTTTAACAAAAGCCGCAATGTAGTCATCGATGAACAAGGCAAATTCCTGTTCCAATACCAACTCTAACGGCAACGGTCCCTGGTAGTTTGCCAAATAATGATTGGCCGTGGTGTAGAGTTTAAACTGACCACTACCAATTGCACGAAAATCCAAGCCATCCAACAAATGCACTGCTGCCTGGTCAACCGCAATCAAGCCAGCATCATACTCTTGTGCTTTCACGGCTCTAATAATTTCTCGCACCGTATTTTCTGCCAGATATGCCCGAAAATTGGGCTGGCCCGCCTGAAACTTCAACAACCAATCTAGCAAGGTACTGGGAACTTCATTCATGACTCCTAAGCGAAATGGCGCGGTCGGCACAGCCAACTCACTCAAGTCTGTCTGCATCAAACCCAATTGTTTTTCAATTTCTTTAGCTCGTGTGATAACTTTCAATCCCGCTAAAGTCGGCCGCGAACCTAGTCTGGTCCGTTGAAACAGCTGCACCCCTAATTCAGCCTCTAGCTTATCCAGCGATTGACTCAAGCCCGACTGACTCAGATTTAAATTTTTAGCTGCCCGTGAAATCGTCTAAGCTTGTGCCAATTCCACCACATAGTGCATCTGTTCCAAGTTCATTTCAACTAACCTCCACCACTTATTTTAAATTAATGCTAGCCGTCAAAAAGAGCCGTGTCAAACTGCACACGACTCTTTTCTAGCTTTATTTCAAATCTTCTAAATTATATTCTGAACTCGTCCCATTCTTTAAAACTGACTTGCTTAATGAACCTGCTTGATGCATGCTATAAATTGATTCTCTACCTGGTAAATGCGGCTCCATTTTCGGATCAGAGAACAAGTTAACTAAGCCAGGTGTGAGCTGAGAGCGTTTGATCTGTGCTGGGGAAATTTCAGACACGATTTCATTGTCACGACCTTCTACGATTTTACGGGCAATTTGCGGGTCGATCATTGAAGCTCGACCTATTGCCACTAAATCAGTATACTTCAAAGCGTCTCTAGCAGCCTCGCCATCCATCACATTACCGACGATGATCAACTTGGTTTCTTGCGGCAAGATCGCCCGCATTAATTCGGCATAAGTTTGGTCACTGTCCGCTGGTTTTGCATCATATTGCGGTAAGGACAAATGAATGTAATCAAAGTCCAATTCGCTGGTGAGTCGTTTGATCAATTCATTAGCTTCACGCCAGTTATAACCAACATTTTTCCCATGAACTTCTTCCGGACTGATTCGGTAGCCAATAATAAAGTCTTTTGGACCATATTCTTTAGCAACCCGGAAAACTTCTTTGGCAACTTCTAAGATAAAGAACATCCGTGAATCTAAGGAATCCCCGCCCCACTTGTCGTGCCGCCGATTAGACCAAGCAGAGAAAAATTGTTGCAGCAAGTAGTGGTTGGCTCCGTGAATCTCAACACCATCGAAGCCACAATCAATCGCGCTTTGTGGCAGCTCCAAAGTCATGGATCACTTCTAAAATATCTGCTTCAGTCATTTCTTCAACTTCATAATCCAAAAAGCCAAAGTCAAAAGATGAAGGAGCGTAGACTTTTTCACCGAGTTGTGCGTGATAGTTAGCCTCACGACCAGAATGTTCCAACTGTAAAATGGCTTTGTTACCGTCTTTTTTCAAAGTTTGAGCTAGCTTGGTAAAGCCAGGCATCTGTTCATCTTTGTAGAGTCCTAATTGTTCCCGGTCACTGGCCCACGAACGCGATGGTCCGCCTGCTCGACTGACGTAGGTATATTCAACGATCACCATGCCAGCTGAATTAGAGCGCTGGTTATAGTAGTTGATTGTATCTTGTGTCACATGTCCATCATCACGACCACTATTAGTCAGCATTGGCGGTTGCACGATTCGATTAGCTACTGTTGCACCATTTCTAAAGGTTACTGTATCATTTAATTTCTGCATGATTGACTCTCCTCTCGCTGATATTTTTATTATATCTCATAATTTGTGAAAATAATAACAATTATAAGTGTGCTTTACATTAGGAGAACTTATGTCCCGAACAAGAGAGTTTTTTTAAACTAGCAATTTTCTTTTTAAAATTTTTTTCAATCAAATTCCTACTATTATTTGTCCACCAAAATCACTCACAATAATGTTATGTATCCCTAACTTTTTATTTCCATATGTTTAAATATGGTGTACAATGGCAATTGTTCGAAAGAAAGGTGGTTTTTCAAGTGAGTCAAAACAAGTCTGATACTCACAAGCAGCATTACTTGATCCATTACGCTAATGGACCTTCCCTAGAGGAAATCAACGGAACTGTCGAGGTTCCCAAAGGCAAAGGATTCTGGAAAACATTATTTATGTATTCTGGACCTGGTGCCCTAGTCGCGGTCGGTTACATGGATCCCGGTAATTGGTCAACCTCGATCACCGGTGGCCAAAATTTTTCCTACCTGTTGATGTCCGTGATTTTAATGTCGAGTTTGATTGCCATGTTACTGCAATATATGGCTGCCAAACTGGGCATTGTCAGTCAAATGGACTTGGCACAGGCCACACGCGCCCGCACTGGGAAAACTTTAGGCATCATTTTATGGCTCATGACAGAATTAGCGATCATGGCAACTGATATTGCTGAAGTTATTGGTGGTGCGATCGCCTTATATCTCTTATTCAATATTCCGCTAGTGATCGCCGTTTTCTTAACCGTCTTAGATGTCTTGTTACTGCTCTTATTAACTAAAATTGGTTTTCGGAAAATTGAAGCAATCGTGGTCTGCTTGATCTTTGTTATTTTAGCGGTCTTTATTTACCAAGTCGCTTTATCAGATCCCGACTGGGGTGCAATGTTCAAGGGCTTAATGCCAAGCGGCCAAACCTTTGCTTCCTCCCCTGATGTACAGGGTATGACACCTATTTCTGGCGCGTTAGGGATCATTGGTGCCACAGTGATGCCGCATAATTTATACTTACATTCAGCAATTTCTCAGACCCGGAAAATTGACCACAATGATGCAGAAGACGTGGCTCGAACTGTCAGATTCTCAACTTGGGATTCAAACATTCAGTTATCACTAGCCTTTGTTGTGAATGCATTACTGTTGATCATGGGTGTGGCAGTGTTCAAATCAGGAACTGTTGAAGATCCATCATTCTTCGGTTTGTACCAAGCACTCTCAGACACTTCGAAGTTAAGTAACGGTCTCTTGATCGGCGTCGCTAAATCCGGAGTCTTATCAACATTATTTGCCGTGGCTCTTTTAGCTTCTGGGCAAAACTCAACGATTACCGGGACCCTAACTGGCCAAGTCGTCATGGAAGGGTTTATTCACATGAAGATGCCGCTTTGGGCTCGTCGTTTAGTAACTCGTTTGATCTCTGTCATTCCCGTTTTGATTGCCGTTCTTTCAACTAGCGGTCAAAGCGAAGTCCAACAACACGTTGCCATTAACAACTTAATGAACAACTCCCAGGTTTTCTTAGCGTTTGCCCTACCATTTTCGATGTTGCCATTATTGATGTTAACAAATAGTAAAACTGAAATGGGCCAACGCTTTAAAAACTCACTGTGGGTCAATGTTTTAGGCTGGGCGTCAGTTATTGGACTAACCTACTTAAACATGATCGGTTTACCCGGTTCGATCGAAGCCTTCTTCGGGACTAACCCTACGGCAGCTCAAGTCGTCTTATCAGACCGGATCGCCTATGTCATCATCGCCTTGATCATCGCCTTACTGATCTGGACAGTCTACGACTTGTATCGTGGTGACAAACAACTAGCTCAAAAGGAACTGCTGGCAAAACAACAAACTCAAGGAGGACAAGCTAATGACTAAGATGCAAACTAAATTTTCCCGTCTTTTGGTAGGAACTGACGATTCACATGACTCGCAGTTGGCCTTTCAGTACGCTATCAATTACGCCAAAGAAAACGACGCTGAGCTCTTTATCGTGTCTGTACTCGAAAGCGACGAAATGAACGTTTACCAGGCTTTAGATGATGATTATATTCATGGTGAACGACAAGCATTAGAAGAACATGTCCGCCAGTATGAAGCAACCGCTAAACAAGCTGGTGTCAAACAAGTCCACACGATCATCGCAGAAGGTAATCCTGGCAAGACGATCGTCAACGATGTCATTCCAGAAATTCAGCCTGACCTGTTGATCATCGGTTCTTTTGATAAGCAAGGTGTCGCGAAACGCTTTGGCTCTGAAGCTGCTTATATGGCTAAATATTCGCCAGTTTCAGTTCTAGTAATGCGTTAATTCAACTTTTAAATTTTTTCTCTTAACTAATCGCTAAAATGCGGACCTTAAAATAAAATTTCACACAAAGAAATGCGCCATAATGTTGGAGAACAACTCCCATTATGACGCATTTTTGTCGTGTACTTTAGTTACCAGTTGCTTTCAAACTCTCTACCAAATTATGCCATCAAATTAAAAGAAAAAGCATAACAACAAGTGTTACACTTCTTCATTGATTTGTTTAAGCCAAGTCTAGTTCAATCAGTAATTATGATCGTCATGAAAATCGTCATAGTCATCATAAATTTCATGGTTGACCCAGCCTTCGATCCAGGCATCGCTTGTGTTATCATGACCCATTGGTTCATTACCGTGCTTAATAATATACCACAGCAACTGCACTGGTAACGACATTAACCAGATGGTAAACAGCATATCGCCTACCCCACTCCAGGTCCAAGACCTTTTGACTGGCTGAGCACGATTACTTAATTTAACCTGCTTTTTAACCACCCGTTTAGTGATTGCCACCATTCCTTTGGCTTGACGTGCTGGTGAGTCGTTTAAGAGATGCTTCTTGCCAAAAATCAGGTGTTTCCAGTTCCAATTCGAATAGTATGGACCAGTGAAACCGCCAGGTGCAAATGATAAGTCACCTGTTTCGGGCATAAAAAGCAGCACATTTTCTGTGCCCATTAATCCTAGATAAGACCCATTATCTTGTTGCAGCTGGTGTTTGACTAGCGCAGCTTTAAGCGTTCCTGCTGGTGTATCCACATCGACACCAGTCACCGGGTTAACCTGGCCATCAAAATTAGCTGCTATTTGCGCCCGATGCACAATATAGATTTGGAAATTCTGCGGGTGCTTAGTTTGTGATAATGGCTTGATTTCTTGTTCCAGCTCAGCAATTTGTGCCTGACTAAAAAAATCTCGGTCCTGATAAATATGCCGACTGACATTGGGTTTGATTGGCATGGCATCTGCCTGTGCTAACTGCGGCCAGCACCACACTAAACCCAAGACCAGCAAAGGTAAGCATAAAATTTTGACTAAGTTTTTCATTGGAATCCCCCTATCGCTAAACTAAGCAACCATTACTATCACTCTTATTATATTACACATCGCCTGTCTGTTTGTAGTTAACTTCCCCCCTAAATCAACTAACTTTAATCATTCCTACTTCCCTAAAACCTGCCGAATTCTCTCTCGGTCTTCATCGGCAGCAGTTCCTAGTGCACTCTCTAAGGTAGAACGAAGCCCGTTCTTATACCTTGCTGATGAATAACTGGTAGCTTCCACCTGCGGATATTTTTCCAATGCCTCTTCTAGCTCTTTTTTTAGCCGACGAGCCTCCTCTTCCTCGAACTCTTTTTGAGATTGCAAAAATTCCTGGCGCCGTTGCTCTTGAATATCTGTAATTTTTGCTTGGAGTTTCTGGTCATGCTCACTATGTTGTTTGATCAATTCCAAGTCTTGATCAGAAACGCCCTCCCGATTAATTACCTTTTCAAACCCGTATTGTTCCAATAACATAGCTCTTAAATCATCATCTAGTGTTGTGTATCGTCTCATAACTGCCTCCTGTTTAACGTCGCGTGGACTTTATTAGATTAATAAAGAAAAACCGTGCTCGGAAATACGAACACGGTTAGGCGACGTATATCCGTTTACAGTGAAGCACCTTACCATAAGGGCAGGTTGCTACTAGGTCAAAGTGTGTAACCACTCGCTAGTTCTTGATATAACACGATATTTAATTATTAAATTAATGCTACCGCAAAAAATCACGGTTGTCAAAAAAATTTGCAGTTAACCAGTCTCGAGCAGTTCTTCATAGTTCTGCAGATTCCTGCTGATTCTCACTAAAAGACACCTGGATCACTTTACTTTTGTGATGCGTAACAAGCTGCGCCGGTGCCCCAACAACGGTAGTTCTTGCGGGGACATCTGTTAACACCACTGCCCCTGCACCCACCTTACTCTCTTCCCCAATTACTATCGGTCCTAGGATTTGTGCATTTGCTCCGATGAAAGCACCCTGTTTAACATGCGGATGACGTTTTTGCACAGCCGTTTCATGTCTGGAGCCCAAGGTCACGCCGTGCAAGAGTGTCACATCATCCTCGATCACTGCGGTTTCACCGATCACTACTCCCACACCATGGTCAATAAAAACTCTCTTGCCGATCTGAGCAGCTGGTGCGATCAAGATTCCTGTCTGCCGTGCACCATGACGACTAACTAACCCCGCCAAAACGTCCAGTTTGTGTTTGCTCAAATAATGAGCGATCCGGTACCAAAAAAGTGCATGTAAGCCAGGATAAGTCAGCACGACGTAAGTGTCCGATTTTTGTTGGTTCACTTTTCCTTACCGTAAATCCTAAGTTGTAAGTGTTAATCTTGTGAAATAAAAAATTTATTTTAGCCTTCTGTTTTATCCTAAATCCATGAACCTATACTTGTTTTCTCTACCGCGCTGACGCTTGGTTGCCACTGAATGAAGTGATAATTTAAAAACCAAATCATCACTTCATTCAGCGGGCTCTTAAGGGCTTACGCAAAATACCGCTGACCATTGAGTTCAACTTTGCCGCTGATTACACCGACATGCGGCTCTGAAAGCCTCTGTGGCTGGCTCAAAAACCTACGAATCTGATTACCGTCATATTGCCACTTCTCACGCTCTAAAATTACCATTGGTAATCCTAAGTACTGTTCTAGAGTATTGTTTTTTACGCAATCGATAATCAGTGCTTGGGCCCGGGCACCAGCGGCACTCCAGTATTTTCCATGTCCTTTAAGTCGATTACTATAACGGCGATGTCCGCTTTCACTAGTTCCTAATCCACCGGGGTTATGGAATTTGCCGTAGGCTTTAATTGGTTTTAAAGATGACCAATTGCGTTTTAAATACTCAAACAGTTTTTGGACTTCTGTTCTTTCTTGGTAATTTCTACTTGGATCGACACTTAAAACACTGTCAATGGTGGTTAAAATCGTTGTGACTTGTCCAAAATCATAGTTCCGAAAAACCGCGCGGTAAAGGCGTTCCTGTAACTCAGGAAATTTGTTCTTCAGACGATCTTCAATTTTTCTGCGGGCATGAAAATGATCCAGCTGATGAATCCACTGACCTGCACCAGCTCCAAAAGTCTCAAACTTATCTGGTGTAAAACCACTGCCATTGTCACTGTTAGTGATCACGACTGTGTTACGAAGGTCATAGTGGCCATTCAGATACGTTTTAGCTAACCAGAATACATTTTCACGCTTAGTTGAAGAAAATGTCACGGCATTGATTAATTCGCGCCTGTTTTTGGCCGCTTGGCCATTTTTCTTTAATACTTGTCGGCTGCCTTCATGAATCGTTAACCGATACAGTGAAGCGTGGTGAACCTCTCGTCCGCTTTCTTTGTACAACAAAGCATCTCCTGTGACAATTACATACCGAGCCTTTCGGCGTGATTTTACAGTTCCATTGTAAAATGCGTCTTGAGCTTGGACCGCTTCAGTTTCCTGCTTTGCGGCCAACTCTTTACCCACTTCATGCACAATTTGATTGACTGCCTGATGGCTTAAAGAAACTGGCGTGAGTAATGAAATAATCTCAGTTTCGTGTCGGGCAGTCATACCAGTGCTAGCTTTGACGACCCAGGCTCTCAATAAAGGAGTAGCCCGCTGAGTTTTCTCGATTTCTAGGAAACGATCCAAGGCAAAATAATTCTTTACACCGGTCGAAGACAGGTAATAACGACGTTGATAATGAACTTCGCCAAAAGGCGTGAGGATCGTCCGCGCTTTCTTTTGATGAATTACCGCGTCTTGGGGTTTATCCTGAGCTAATTCATCATCCAAAAGACTCAAAGCATCAGCTAAACACTTAGTAAAGAATCCTCGAAATAGGCTAGCGCATCTCAATTCTTTCTTGATTAATGGCAATTCACTCTTTAAAATTTTGACTAATTCATTTACAATTAAATCCATGGGGCTATTATCCTCTTTTCATGTTCTGTGGTAGGTGCATGTATAAAGGATAATAGTCCTTTTTGTGTAAATGCAAGGACTTTTTTTCTGTACTCCAGGATTGTGAATTATTGAGCCTGAAGCTTAAGCGTTAAAATCAACCATTCTCAAAGCAACCAACTAAAACTTTACACTTAGCAGCACGACCTCTAGCAAACTATGTGCTGCTGGATCTCTTTTAAGAATTGACCGCGCCGTTTCTAACATGATCATGACTCCCCTTCAAGTTAGCAAAGCCCTGTTCAAGGTCCAAAAGCAGATCCTTCCCATCTTCAGCACCCACAGATAAGCGGATCAACTCATCTTTGATACCATTTTTCAACCGAATGTCTCGTGGAATAGCACCATGCGTCATCAAGGCTGGAATCTCAATCAATGATTCAAGTGCACCTAAGCTTTCTGCCAAAGTGATTAACTGTAACCCTTCGACAAACTCTTGAGGATCTAGTCCAGGCTGTAATTCAAATGAGAGCATGGCTCCAAAACCATTCATTTGCTTGCGTGCCACTTCATAATCTGGATTATTAGGGTCACCCGGATAATAGATCTTGCTAACTAATGGTTGGTTGGACAAATATTCAAAAATCTTTTCAGTGTTGGCTAACTGAGCTCGCATTCGCAAGCCTAAAGTCTTCATTCCCCGCTGTAACAGCCAGCTTTCTTGTGGTGCCAAAATGCTGCCGATCGAGTTTTGCAAGTAGGCGACCTGATCAGCTAATTTTTGATCTTTTGTTACTACCAGTCCAGCAATCACATCACTATGTCCGCCCAGATATTTTGAAGCGCTGTGGATCACGATATCGATGCCTTGCTCGATTGGCCGCTGAATGTATGGCGAAGCAAAGGTATTATCAATAATACTCAAGATTCCATGTGCTTGAGCGATCCTAGCAATTTCAGCGATATCTGTTACGTGCAATAAAGGATTGGTTGGTGTTTCCAAGTAAATCGCCTGAGTATTTTCTTGAATCGCATTTTCGACAGCAATTAAATCACGAGTATCAACAACTGTAAAAGTTAGTCCCATCCGCTTGAGCACATTCTCAAGTAGCCGGAAGGTCCCACCGTACACATCATTTCCTACCACAAAATGGTCACCGGCTGAAAACATGGCAAAGACTGTGTTGATAGCCGCTGAACCTGAAGAAAAAGCAAAACCAGCGACTCCCCCTTCCAAATCAGCAATTAATTTCTCAACGGCTTGTCGTGTCGGATTACCAGTCCGTGAATACTCATACTCAGATTCACCAATTTTTTGTTGATGGAAGGTTGATGCCATGTAAATCGGGACCGACGTTGCTCCAGTATATTGATCTTCACTAACACCTGCATGTAATAATTTTGTTTCAAATTCCATGGTTATCCTACCCTTTTTCTTTAAACTATTTTTTAATCGTAGATATTTTCACTCAAATAACGTTCACCACTATCTGGAAAAATCGTCACGATCGTACTATTTTCCGGTAAAGTTTCAGCAACTTTTAGACTAGCAGCCAGTGCCGCGCCACTTGAACTTCCAATAAAAAGTCCTTGTTCTTGGGCCATTCGTCTCACTTCAGCAAATGCATCTTCATCAGAAATAGTAATGGTCTGGTCGATCTGCAAGTCAGAGAAAAACGGCGGAACAAATTCGACTCCGATTCCTTCTATCCGATGGGAGTGAGCAGGACCGCCATTTAAAATCGATCCTTCAGGCTCAACGACGATCGTCTTAGTTGTGGCATCTTTTTCCTGTAAATATTTCGCCACCCCAGCAAAGGTTCCCCCGCTGCCGGCACCAGCAACAAAAGCAGTGATTGGTTGTTTTAATTCGGAAACTAATTCTGGAGCCAAAGTCTGATAATAAGCTGCCGGATTTGCCGGATTTTCAAATTGCATCGGCACGTAACTATTCGGTGTTTCTTGCGCCAATTCGCGTGCTTTTTTGATTGCACCCTTGATTCCGTCTTCACTTGGTGTATGCACAATTTTAGCTCCTAAAGCTTTCATCAACTGCTGTTTTTCAAAACTAAATTTCTCTGGCACTACCAAGATCGTCTTCAAATGAGACTGCGTAGCGGCTAAGGCCAGGCCAATCCCAGTATTACCAGCAGTGGGTTCAATAATCGTAGTTTCCTGATTAATTTTCCCCTTCTTACTTCCATCTTGCAGCAAATACTGTCCTAAGCGGTCTTTGACACTTCCGCCCGGATTAAACATTTCCAACTTAGCGTAAATGTGACTATTCTTAGGCACGTTGACTTGTAGATCGATCAGTGGTGTATTACCGATCAATTGTGAAACAGACTGAATGATCATACTTTTTCCTCCCCAATTAATTAAGTACAGTGAAAACTCAAGCTTAAAAAATCAATTTTCGGCGATAAAAAAAGGGCGCCAGATCCTGAATAAACAGAATTCTCGCGCCCTTAGTTCAACTCCAACCCATGTGGACATTGAACACTTTAAGGTCATTATTCCTCAAAAAATGCTAATGCAAACAGGTCGAACATCGCCAAAAACGCTCTGTCCGACAACAACAAGTATTTGCATTAAGCATAAATTGCATCATAGTGACACCTCCGAATTGATTAACCTCAATATACAAAATAAAAAACTCAATGTCAACGATTTCTTTTGTGGCAGATCAACAATTTACTTTTTTTCACAACAGTTTGATAGCTGATTGAAAACGATGCACAGGTCCCAAATTTGCCTACACAAGTCCGGCCGACTTCTGTGCGCATTTCCATTTGTCTACACATGTTCACCCAACTTATGTTTGCATTTTAGTTTGCCTACATAAGTCCACTCGACTTTTGTTCGCAACGACTAAAACTAGTTATTATTCCGAGGAGAACATTTCCAGTTAACTCTTTGTTCTAATTGTTTAAAATTCCGTTGCTGATTTTTAAAACTAAATTCAAAGGTTTCTCCAGGATTTCGATAAGCAAACTGCTTTCCTTTAAAATTTAGTGGTATAAAATGCTTTTTCAAAGTATACGCTAAGTATCTCCGGTTATACCCATTACCAAAAAACTGAGTCACCTCGCTCAAACGTAAATTTTGCCGAAAATACAATGTACCATAGTCACAAATTGTACGAACATAAGCAGTTTCCTTAGCTTCACGATAACCACAAATTTTACACTGTAGCGCAAATCGCTCCTGCTGCCACCAAAAATTACCACATTTTGGGCAGCAAATTCCTTGCCAAATTTTTCTTGAATCCACAGAAAAATCTTCTACTGGTCGATACGGTGCCACACAATAATTTTGTAGCACTTTTTTCCACGAAAGATTAGCAGCCTCTTCCTCGTGGCACAATTTTTGAAGCCAATCACAGTATTCCCACAAATATTTAACGATAATTCCAGAATGATCATCAACCTCGATCACTGCCGTTGGATTAGTAAAAACAATAACCTTCACAACTTCAATCACCAGATGGTGTTCGGCAAAAATTCGTGCCAAAATATCATGTGCACGTTCAATTTGACTAAAGATGCTATGTGTTAGTGGTTTTCCATTATGATACCAAGTACGATTACGAAAAGAGTATCTGCCGTGATAATTTTTCATGTCGATCAAATATAACTTACGACCGACTTGAATCAACTTGTCGATTTGAACACGTTTACCATCGACACAAAGATTAACATCATCCATCATTTCAGTCTGTGTCGGTAAGATTGCTTGCGTCAAATAATCGACAGCTGATTCTCCTTGAAATCCTTTCTGGTCAGCCACAAGTTGTTGCTGTTCTGCAAATGACAGTTTTGTTCGTTGAGCAAGAGTTTCTAAATATTGTAATTCCAATGATTTTTTTCGCATTGTTAGCATCCTTTCTTAAGACTCTACTAACAAATACGCAAATTATGCCATTTTTAACTTTTCTACGGAAAAAAATAAGTATTTATTTCTCACCAAACTGAAAAAATCATTACCTAGTATCATTCTCCTCGAATTATTGAGATTGTTTTTCAAATTCTATTATCTGACAGTAAATTTTTGATTTGCCTACACAAGTCCACTCGACTTACGTTCGTATTCCGATTTGCCTACATAAGTTTGCTCGACTTCTGTTTGCATTTAGCTATAGAAAAAAGCGTCTGAACTAATTAATAGCTTAGACGCCTCCGTATTATGGTCAGCTGATAAAGGCTGATATTTCTCAACCATTTCCTTCATTCGTAATTTTTGACTTTTAGAAATTGGATACTTACTTATCTTCGCAATTATATTTTCTTTGCTTTCGCCCTTCTTCAATAACTCTTTTACAACTGCATTAAAAACGGCATCAATACCATATTTAGTAACTGCATTTACTATTGTCCCACTGGCTAAAAGTGTAATAATCCCTCCAACCATTCCGGCCTAATGCAGCCAAAGCTATTGTAACAGCTGCTGCACCAACATACCCGGTAGCGCCGATGGACATCACTAGAATTAAAGCCGGAACACCAATACTAGCAATTTTCGCAGCTATATCATCCAATGGTGGAATAAACTTCTCTTTCCTAAATTTTTCCTTCATAATGCTGACATCTCCAAAAATTTTTGCCGAGATCCATCTGAGTCCCCATTTACATCCATGAACTTCATGATTTACACGATAGAGTTGCCTATCATTAATCTCTGCTAATTATTGCCTCAAAGAGCTCGTCTGCCGTTTGAACATCCGCTTCCTTAATCACTTCATACTCCAATTGCAGCTCAGCATTAAACTGAACTCCAGCCCGCACACCATTTTCATATTCGCTGACCCATTCAGTGAAAAGTTCATCATCTTCCAGCCAATCTAATAGGGTTTGGAACATAATTTGTTGGTTCTCCACCAAAAAATATTTTTTGAAGTAGGTAATTCCTTGCGCATTTCTCTTCAATTTGAACTCAAGAAGCGTTACCAACCTAGTATAGTCATTATTTAATTCTACCTGTTGCCAGAAATTCTTGCTGCTCCGTGCTGGTAGCGTGACTGGCATTCTCTGCTTAACTGCTGCAAGGACCAGTTCTTGCGTACTGCTGGTTCTCAAAACGGCGAGTAAAACATTACTTAAGTCGCTCCTAATGGAATCAAAAGCAACATCATTCAAAAAAAGATAGTCTAGTGCTTGATCAATCGTCTCCTGGTCTACTTTCCAAGCAAATAATCGTCTAACCAACACACCATAAAGCACTGGCTGAGAAAAGCCGACTGGATCAAATTGATTTTCTAAGCCAAACGGTGACTCTTCACCAATCATACTTAATAAGTTATATAACTTACCCAATAAAGCTGTCGCTTGCTGTCCACTTGGTGTCTTCGCCGGGACAGTCACTAATCGCGCGATAAAGTTATGGACGATTTTGCGCCATTTAGTTCGCTCTTTCTGTGAAATAACCGAATTAGCTTTCAAATAATACCCTTGCTTAGCATTCTCAATAAAACTCGTAATATCTGTTGCTAAAGCTGGCAAATCACCCTGCTTGTTCTGTTTGTCTTGCTTTTTCTTCGCAGCCTTGGTCGCTAAGAAATCCTCCATATTCAAAACTAGTTTATCTACGTTTTTTTCTTCGCGGACCTTTTTAGGCATACACTTATACATTTCCTTAACTAGCTTTCGCAAATCTGCAACAGTATATTGTTCAGTCGCTGCATTTACTTCTGAAATTTTCATTAATAACTCCTCGATTCATCCGAAAATTTAGTTTGACCAGCATCATTTTCATTCAACTTATTTTACCAAATCCAATTGCTGCATTATTATCTAAGAACCTAGGATCATCTGCCAGCCAAATAATTTTATAGTAGCAACAGCAGACATTTTCATTTGAATTATACATACTTTTAGCATATGATTAGCATACATTATAAATACTAGGAGATGATATGATGTCAACAAAACTAGTACAAATCAGATTACCTGAAGACGTTAAGGAAAAACTGGATGCTATTTTTGCAAACGAAGGCACCACTACCCCACAAGGTCTAAAAATAATTGCGACCCAAATCGCTAATCATGGCTACTCACCCTTAACTTTCTATTATAAACAATACAGCCGTCCAATTAGTAATGAGCTAAAACAGGAATTAAGGCAAGAAGAACTAAAATTATTAGGTATTGCTTCAAATGATGCCCAAGTTTATCCTGACGAAACTAGTTTGAATCAGGCTTTCAAGGATCATTTAGAGTAGACAAATAAACAATCTAATCAGCTCCGCTAAATATCCCAAATTTTGAAAAAAAGGTCACAATCTCTAAAAATTGTGGCCTTTTTTGTGATATAATTATTTAGTTGACTAGGCAGTATGTCCCTTGTTTCAAAGTCACTTTGAAAAGAGGTCCTGTGAATTGTTACATTTCGCAAACATTACTGCTCAGTGGTTCGTGTTACCATTCCAGCCATGTTTGACTTCGCACAAGAGGAGTTGGGGATGATTGGATGTGAAACTTAATTCTAGCTAGAATTTTTGAAGCAATTGCTAACTGCATCCATGAACTTCATGCTTTGCACGATGGAGTTGCCTATGCACTCATCGCAGGGATTGTCATCGTACTTTTAGTCTGGATTATGAAATAAAAAAGAACCGTGCGACCGGTTCTCATAATACAGATTCAACATTGTATTTGGGACGTGGTGCCGTCAACAAAGAGTGGGTGTTGGTAACACACCTGCTCTTTTTCCATCTACAGTATATGCAATTTTGCCAGATAAGTCAACTGACACCCCTCTTACGAGAGGAAAAACATAACTCCTCATTTCGCAATAGTTAGTTAATGGACATCTGCTTATACTTTCATTGACTTACATTAATTCAAGCAGATTTTCCAGCTTTCTCTGGTTACCATGACGTCAATTACTTAGTCAAAATCCGATCCACCATTGTAAAAATAACCTCTGACAAGTCCAGCTCTTCCACAAACTTCTCTGGCCACCAATTAGTATCAGTCTGACAAAGGCCCACAATTTGCCCAGCCAAGGAACCCGTTGAATCTGAATCTCCTTGGTGATTAACTGCAACTTCGATTGCTTTTAAAGGCTGAGTCTGATACTTTAACGCACAATAAATGGCAATCGCCACTGTTTCTTCAGCAACCCAGCCTTCTCCTAATTCTAGAAGATTTTCACTGTCAGTTCGAGAATTTTCAGCTAGAGACTCAGCTTGCTCAACTAGCTCAGAAAAAGCAGCCAGCTCTTCATAGTCAGCAAAAGTTTCTCGAACCACCGCTAATGCCTCCGTGATATTTTGCTTCAACCTAGTTACAAAACACATTTCTAATCTCACCAACACCGCTACAAAGGCTGACGCCAATGAGCTCATTTGATGTCCATGCGTTAAGGCACTAGTCTCTGCGCCAAGCCGTGCTACTTCTGTTAAGCTGGAATCATTTGTCAGCAAACCAAATGGGGCAACTCGCATCACACCGCCACAACCCTTGCTATCATTGATTGGTTCTTTCAATGTTCCAGCTTGATTTCTCATGATAGTAAACAAGCAGGTTCTGCCTGGTTCACGACTAGCGAACATTTCCGGTTGATCCACTAACCACGAAACTGGCTCATGACTTAGTTCTGACCGATTTGTTTTAAATTGAGTGTCTAACCAATCTTGGTATGCCTGCCACACATTACTTAACTTATCATCACCCGCTAACAATAATCCACTCGCAGTAAATAGGGTCATCTGCGTATCATCCGAAGCTAGGGGTTGACCAACAAAATTTCCAAAAGTAATGCCCGCATTGCCATACTTTTCGTCAATGGCTGCCAAATTGTCAAATTCAATCGGATAACCTAAAGCATCTCCCAGAGCCCCGCCAAGTAAACAATTCGCGATGGACGTTCTTCTCCCCAGAACTTCAGACAGCATTTCCAATGAATTCGTTAAAGAAAAATCGGGATTTTGAAGGTCAACCTCTACTTGTTTTTTATATGATAACTGAAACAAAATAACTTGTGGTTTAGAGCTACCAAATTGATAAGCTGGAAATCCATGACTACCCTGCACAAAATTTTCCATGCACTCATCATGCGAACAAGCACCCATTTCAAGATAATAGTCATGACTGACCCACTCGCCCACAACCGTCTCATCATTCGTTCCAGTTATCGATTTCAACTCAAAATCGCCTTTCAGCTGGAGTATTCCTTCTTGTCTGCCCAACAAAATGCGTGGCACCAAAACCACCCCACCAGAAATTCTTTCATGAGCGTTGGCACTTTGATTAAATTGTTGCGTGACGTCAATGACTTCAAAGTCAATCTTTTCTCGAGCCAACTCCAACCAAATTGTCCCAAATGGTACGACTAATTCTTTCACACCAGTACCCCCTTAACTAAATTTTTTCGCTTTGAGCAACAACTTTCATTAACTCAGCTAGCACTAATTCTTCATTATTTCGAAATTGCTCAACAAACTCCTGATAATCATCCACTTCTTGCGGCACCTGTACTGCTTGCCGAAAAATCAAAGTTAAGTCACCATTTAGCCTACCAATTAAATCCGTCTTCGTTGGCTGCTCACTAGGATAAATCACTCCAGCGGCTTTGGTCTTAAGAATATGGGAATAGGTAATGGTCATTTCGACTAATGCTTTTAGCTATTTACTTGTATTTTACATCCAAAACTATCTGATGATCCTGACTGTAAAAATCGGGATAAACCGTCTGGTTGTAATGAAAATTTCTAAATCGTCCCCTATTAACAGGGAGTACTTACCATTTTTATGTCAGTAGAAACTAAAGATTTGCGTAAATTGTTCTCGTCCCCTATTATCGGGGAGTACTTAACATTGCACTCAAGACCAAGGACGGCAATTGGAACGGCAAACAGTTCTCGTCCCCTATTATCGGGGAGTACTTAACATTAGGATTGGAAATTCAAGCCAGTGTATTCGATGAGAGGTTCTCGTCCCCTATTATCGGGGAGTACTTAACATTGGACGCTAGCGCCGTTCTAAGCGAATTGGATAGCCGGTTCTCGTCCCCTATTATCGGGGAGTACTTAACATTATTGATTACGGCGGTCTATGGTACGTTCCTGGCGCGTTCTCGTCCCCTATTATCGGGGAGTACTTAACATTCCTTACAAAAATTATGGTAAGATTAACTTATAAAAGTTCTCGTCCCCTATTATCGGGGAGTACTTAACATTACAACATAATAAAAAGTTTGGTTTTTCAATGTTTCAGCCATATTTTCTTGTCCAAATATCTGCCAAACTTAAAGGTTTATTACATCATTTTGTCCATATTTCGGACAAGATTCTATCCTAATCGTAAAATAATTAGTTCGTTTTTATCATCAAAAAATCTGAGCCAATTATCATCCACTTTAAAAACAAAATTCATCAAATCTACCATTTTGTTTACAATTTCATATGAACCAGTTCTCGTATTATGTCTAGTAAGAGAATTAATTCTACGCTGATCGAGTTCCGGAAAATTATGGGCGATTCTATTTCTCAAATCAAAGAGAGCTAATTTAGATAAGGCTTCACCAGCCTTTTTCTCGCCTAAAATGTTTAAAATATCTTGATACATTGGAAAACTTAAAAAGGATCCCCTGTTATTCTTTTTGTATAACTGTTCCTTAACGCCTGGAAATGTATCTTCGTTTAGAAAAGGCACATTTTTATCGTCGTATTTTATCAAACCAACATATTTTGAATTTAAGTACTGTTCACATATAAACTCAGCTAAGTTTCTGCCCCGAATAATAACTTCACTTGTCATTTCTCTTTTACTTTGCAACGAAAAAATTAAAAATGCATTTAACATCTTCTTTTGAACCACATTATAATTCTGCATTTGAACTTCTGGCAACAACTTTTGGTACTTAATAGCATCAATAATCCCTCTTAATTCTTGTAAAAGCCCTTTATTCAATCTAAGAATAGGACTATTTGACACAATTTCAAAGGCAGAAAGATAGTCATATTCTTGAAGAAACTGTTTAACATTTTGCTTGACCAATAACTTCTCAAACTTTTCACCATCATCGTTAATTAACCGACTTTGAACATCATTTTTTCTAACTATTTCAACTTTAGAGTTTATTTCTTTATCATCTGCCGAAACAAACTTCACTTCTTCATTTGAGTCATTTATAGGTGTCTTAACTTGATATGCTTGAACATTCAACCCCAGAATTCTATTTATTGAAAATAACGCCGTTTCCATTGCAGGAGTCCCGCTTGAAAGATTTAGAATAAAATTCTCTTCCTCTGAAAAATAATTACCAACCATTTGATATAATTCTTCAAACATCTTATCAAAAATAAACGTGTCTTCATTTTTAATAACATTTGTATCACAAACGATTTCCGGTTTATATCCACTTGAAAAGCCATTAATTTCACTAAGTAAGATTTCCTTTTGATCAAGGGTACCTTCAGAAAAAAATAACACTATTTTTTCTGGTTTCAATTGCTTAACAATATGCATTACTGGACCATAAAAATTTTGTCTGATAGGATCTGTAAAACCAACACATGAAATTAACGTTGCCACTCTTAGTTTTCCCCTTTCATTACGCCAATAGTTGCATTAACTGACGATTTTCTTCCTCAAAATAATTATTCCAATCCTTAGAGACATTCAAGGCTACAAAAGTTAGATAATAACAATCCTTTAAAATGCTAGCTAACTCAACAGAGTTCTTGCTAACCTCGTTTAATGTATGGGAAACTGTATTACGAACTTGCTTGTTTTCAAGAACATTTTTTAAATGCTTTGTAAAAATAGAATCCGATTCCAAATGTTTTGCACTAGCCAATTTACTTTCCAACATTGACAATGTTATCGCATATCCATATAAATTTTGAGTATTGTACTCATGACCATGTTGTTTTTCTGCTATTTCAGGATACTTCTCTACATTTAAGTATGCACGTCCATCGTCACTCATTTTAATAACATCGCCATAAGTATTATTTAAATATATTTGAGCAGCAGATTCTGTTAACGAAGCTACTCGCATCAAAACTTCACTAATAAACTGTCGTTTTCCTTGAAGGATGATCACTAAATACTCATTAAGTAAGTCAACTTCAATTGAATTTAAATTGAGCTTTTCAGTTTCGGGTAAATTTTTTTGATATCTAAGACAATTGTTAATTTTTTTTATAATATTTTGGATTCTTTTAGTCTTTCTCTTAGAAACAAAGGCCATTTCTTTATCTGATACCAACTTAAAAACTGCTTCATAATTATAACTTTTCACATAATTTCTTGCTTGTTTCTTCAAAACTTCCTGCCCATATCTCTTAGCATGATCTTCAACAATTCTGTTCTGATAGTTTTCTTCATTATCTAAATTACTAGCAATCAGTTCATCAATTGCAACATTACTATCATGAGCAACTGCTTTATTACTGTCTTTCACGGGCGTAGTAACTTGTACAGCCGACACATTCAAACCCTTTATTCTATTTACAGAAAACATTGCAGCTATCATTGCTGCAGTTCCACTGGTAAGATTTAAAATTAGTTGTTCATCATCTACTAACTGCTGACTATATTTTTCTACCTTCTCATCAATTATTTCAAACATTCTATCGAACAAATAAACTTCACTATCTTGAATAATATAAGGATCATCTATTACTTCGGGATGATAATCAGGAATGGAGTTCAATGCTGCAATAATCCGTGTCTTTTTGCTTAGTGAACGTTCCGATTGTAATAGAACAATCTTTTCAGGCTTTTTACAACGAGCAATATGTAATAAAGCCCCGTCATGGTTTTGTCTAATTGGATCCGAATCACCGACACAAGATAATAAGACTGTCTTTCCCATTAATCTTCCTCCATCGCTTTACAAGTAAAACCTGCTTTTCCCATCTCATAAAAGTTTTCAGAATTCTTTATCAAACTCTTTCTTTTACCGTTTTGCATATACTCTTTTCTAGCAGCCTTAGTTAACTTGAAGACACCTTTACGTTTCATAGCGTACTTCCCTCGTCTAAACTTGGATAAATCAACGCTTTTAATCTTTGTTTTAGTCCAGAGACCACTACCTGCTCCTAAATAAATTGGCGCAAACTGACTAATATTTTCTTGAATATAACTATCCTTAAATTCAGATAGGAAAAAATCATGATAAAGTTTATACTCATCATTTGCAGTTGTCATTAAATTATCAACAACTTCAATGGCTTCTTGATTTCGCGCCTGAATTGTAAATTTAACAGCTGTAAATGGCTGAAGAGCTTCACGAAAAACTGGTAAATCCTTAGGCTCATTCTTTATACCAGAGTAGTCCCATTTCCTAGTTAAAATTAACTTTTCTGGATCAATTGGTAAACTATCAGATACATAGATATGACTAAAAATATCTGTTAAACTTGCGTCATCACCTTCGGACTGATTTAACACCAAAGTACGTATCGCACCCTTCAGCGAACTTCCTGGAATATATGGTTTTCCATATGAATCTTTAATAAAAGCACCGATTTCATTAATCTTGCCGCGATTCCTCTTTTCAGTCTCAAATCCTGACTCCTTAATCTTATAACCGCCGAAACCTCTTTCTCTAATTTGTTGGTCATTTAAAAAATTAACCAGCCTTTGTTTTGGATCGTTGTTTCTTTGATTTTGCATCAAAAAGTGCTCAAACGTTTGGACAACCTTAGGTCCCCTATTTTGAATTTCTCGATATACACGATTCATTTCAGGAAAGTAGTAGTACCCATCTTCATATATATATTCTCTTTGCGAATAAGTTTGCCCACTCCCAATATGAACAGGACCTATCGTAAACAAAATAAAATTGTATATTTTTCTAGTTGTACTCACCGTTTTCCCCCCTAGCTATTTCTAAGTTGATAAAATAGTCCCTTTGAATAATTCCAGACCGGATGACTAAAGTCTTGTGGTCGAATATCAATAACTTCCCCTGCAAACGGCTGATCAAAGGTAGATCCCGCTACAAATTTATATAAGTCTTGTTTCCTTAACAAGCTCCCTGTAGATTCACTATATGCAAAGCCGCTTTCTTTTTTTAACAAGTATTGAGCATCTTGCAGACTGACACTTAATTCCTGCTCTTGCGGTAAGCTAGTCGAAAGTAACATTGACAACCCCGATTTATTTACAGTTAATCTTTCAGCAAGTTCACTTGGTAAGTCACGTCTGCTTAAACTAAATCGTCCATAACCACTAGACCGCTCCCCACCAAGACCACTGTATTGTAATAAGTTCATCAACTGATCCAACAACTCGTTTACAGGTGCGATCACATATAATAAACAGTTCATAGATGTCACTGCTACCTCATAAGGATCTACGCCTTTTTTTGTAACATATTGTACAGAAAACATATCTTTTTGCATCTCTGTAATCTGATCAATATCTACACTACCCGTTAAATACTGATCCATTAAATTCCAGGGAATATACTGTAACTTTTTAGAAGCTTTTGCTTTACGTCGAACCTCGCGGGAAATTTGTTCATCATTCTTTGAAAAATCTGGATATCCAATTGGCTTCGGCAAAAAAGGCGTTTCATTTAAAATCGGAAACGCATCACTTAATACAAAATCTTTTTCCTGAGCTAATTGGAGTAATTCTTCCTGTTTCCCCACTTTAAGGGCTTCTAAAAACAAGGCACTAAATAAGCGACTCACAGAAAATGAAAAATCACTTGATGATAGCGTACCATTTCCAAAATGGACATTATCAAACTTGAGGATATACATTTGTAAAGACATGTTTATCTCTCCAATTCTTTGTTAAATTCAGAAACATCGAACTTCCCAAAGACGGTTTCAGCTTCTAAATTTTTAAATTCTACTTTACCGTAGCCTCTGGAACCACTTCCCCCAAGATAATCGACTTCCAACAACTTGATTCCTTCTTTAATTGTCTGTAAATCTTCCTTTGCTTGGGTAGCATCCCGAGCATCGTAAATCAATTCAAAGTTAAATTTACTACCTCGAATGACCCTTTCTATTTGTCTTGGAGAAGCAACTGCATTTACACGATTAATTGTATTTTCGAATTTTACCTCTGTAACTGAATCTACGTTTTTTGCTTCTAACTCTTCTTTATTTGTCAGAAAAGCATCTCTAAAAAGTAAACGGCTAGGAATAATCTGTTGTTTATCAGCTCCGCCACCAGTCGTTGCTCCGAAAAGGCGTACAATTTTTTCGTGATCTTCATTTGGACTGGTAGCTATTTTTTCATTATAAGCCTCAGCTAATAAGGATCTCATCTTCCCCTTAATTGTAGAACCTGGAATAATTGGTAAATGTGTAATAGGATCCTTAATTACTGGTGAATCTACTGCACCAATTGCAGCAAAGGCAGTACTTCCACCAATATGTAATCCGCTTACTACTTGAATATTACCGCTAATTTTAATTTTCGAAAAATTTGTCATTATTCATCCTCCAGTCTAATCCTTACCACCGTAATATTTAAAATACGCCACTAATGCTTCCATGTAATGACAAAAGCGAATTAAGGTTTCCTTATCCTTCTTTGCTTGCACGTTTTCTAAAATTTTTAAGATTTGTGCAGTTTCTACTAAATCCTTAACTGCTCCATTTCTACCACTCTGATAAACAAACTGAATCCGTAAATACGAAAGCTTGTCCATTACTTGTTCAAACTCTTTAAAAACCAAGTCATTCAGAATCGAACTAGTTAAACTCAACAGATTCCGAATCTGACTAGTTGTTAAAACATCTCTGCCGTGTTTAAAGTTATTTTCTTTCAAACTTAATATCACTTTTTCTGCTTCAGAGACATAACTCTCCTCTGTAAACGAAATATTAAGTTGTGGCTTTTTAAAAGCTGGTTTTTGATAACGATTATTATTTCTAGACTGATTGTTGATCAATGTTGCCCCTCTTTTCTAGTTTCATAAACATATAAAATCAATGCTAATTCAACTTGTTTAATTTCACGATCACTGTCGAACCAGTTTTTCATCTTTTGCTTGAACGAAATAAAAGCTTGTTTATTCCGTGCTACTTCTTCTAAACGACTTAAATAGTATGCAATTCTTGCAAAAGCAATTCGATTTGTATTATCCCTTTGGCGAATTAATTCTAACAGCTTATAAATAAAGGAATTCCCCTTATCATTTTCGTTTTTAAAAAAGTCTCGAATAATTGGCAACTTTTCTTGATAAATTTCATCAATAAATTCATCAAATTCAAAGACTTCATGCTGATCAAACAAGCAAATCCGGTTTTTACCTGCGTCTTTAGCTTTGTCTTCTAACTCACCTGTTACTCTAGCCATAATGTTAATTGGTGTTTTATCGGCAAATAGCCCAATACCTGCGGATAATGTTAATTTTTCATTCGTCCACTTTCTAAAGTTTTGTCTTAACAAAACTGTAAAATCAATAACTTCATCCCACGCACCGAGGACAAAAACATCATCACCGCCAGCATAAATAACTGTTAAATGATTTTCCTGTAAAAATTCGTTAATATATGCTTTAAAAAACATACTCATGCTTCGAGAAAAGGTAGCGGTCCGACTAAATGTATTATTTTCACCCTGACCTTGTTCGGAAAATCCAGCCATAAAGGCATAACCCAAATCATCAACATCACAACGTAAAGCTGCAATTCTCTTAATTCCTTTATGGGCCCAGCTACGTTGTGCATAGTTACTAAAAAGGTTATTTTCCAAATCAGTATAATCACCATTCCAAATTTTTATCCCTGAGAACTCATGATCCTGAAAGAGGTTTTTGGCATAAATTATGTTACGGCTTTCTGAATTTTTAATCTCTTCTCTAGAAATTTTTTGCATCGAATGATTAGCATCTAGCGGTAACCCTTCCATACTATTTGTCACTTCAAAAAAGACATCCTTTTGAATATCTCGAGAAAAGTTCTCTAAAGAAACACACAACTGACACTTATTTTCGCCAGCAACTAAATTATCCACAGAATGACAAACTATACATTCACGACCGACCTTTTTCCCACCCTGGTTTAATTTTTCAATCACTTGTGCTGAGTAGCGAGTTAACTTCTTGTTACTTATTCCATGATTCACTTTTCGATAAATGTTCTGAATTCCGTCTATACTCAACATCTCATTTGGACTAAATTCCGCACTACCAAAGGCCACATATAAATCAATTGAAAAATTAGACAAAAAGAACTGATTAAATGACTGCTCGATTTGTTCAATAATTCGAGTGGACTTCTTAGTATTTGGTAGGAGCAAATATGCATGTCCACCGCCAGCATACAATAGATTAGCTCTTGTTAAATTGGAATCTCGCAATAATTTATCCACCATCCACTCACTAATCATATCTAAGTAAAACGAGCGGCTACGTAGTTGCTTATGCGCACCTTGACTGGTAATTTTATAAATAAAGTTTTGAATCCCAGAAATGTCAAAGCTGACTAATTGAAAAACTTTTTCCTGGTAAAAACTTTCTTGTTGGTCAGTTAATAAAGTCCGATAATCTACTTCTTCTTGACTCTGTAAAAATAGATAAATAGCGGTTGAGATTCCTACTGTTAACCGTGCATAATCGTAAAACGAAATATCTTCTTGGCCCTTTATCCCACAGCTAAGATAGCTAGTTGTTTTTTCAAGTAGGTTTAAAAGGTATTGCTTTTCTGACTCTTCGAAAGATATCTGCTTGATATCATTTAACAAGCGTAACTGAATTTTCTTAAATTTATCCTGATCAAACGAAGCATGTTCCTCACCGAAGATATTACGTCGAGATTCATCCATAGTTTGAGTTTCGAAAGATCTATTTGTTCTACTGTTACCGAACTTATTGAAGATATCGGCTAAATTAGAAATATTGGTTTGTTGCCGTCCAACCTCTTGCAAATTTTCACGATTAATCAAACTTTCAGCAAATAAAATTAAATACCCCAAGTTATCTCGATCAGTATCTTTTTTTAAGTCGGAAAGTTTCTGATACTGTTGTTGTTCTAATACTTCTCTACCATTAGAAGTTTGGTAAATAACTTTTAATTCAGCATCATCGATTTGTCCCAAAACCAAGTCGATCCTATGTAACAACGCTGAAAAGAACAACTGATTTACTTTATCATTCATCTTCTCACCCTTTCTATTCAAGCGAAACAGCCCCCATTCCCATTGCCGTTTTTATCCCAATACCTGCGTATTCAGCAAATCTCAGTAACACATTAACATAGCTAACTAGTGTATCTGTTCCTGAACAAAAGAGAGTAATTTGCCCAGTAAAAGAAGGAATTCTAGACTGGTGAATGGAATAATAATTTGAACGTAACTGATATCTACTAATACGGACATTTTCACAAATACTCTGGAGCAGTTCCTTATCAATATTTTCGTTACCTTCAAAAATATAATTATACTTTCTCATCAAACTTTGAAATAGCAAGCGCACATCTGGATAAAAAACATATTCAGCTTGTGATTTAAAACTCGTCGGTGTTTTAAATAGAAGCTTAATTCTACGCTGTGGCTTTTCATTATAAAAAGCAGCTGTTAACTCTTTTTCTTTTAGCGATTCGATTTGCTTGTCCTGAATGTGATAGATCTTTTGTGTGGCTGACTTCAACTCCAGAGAAGTTAAACTATCAGCTAACAAGATTTTACTCAGAATCTCAGTTATCTCTTCTGTTAATAAATTAACTTCAAAAATAACCTGTGGATATTTATAGACGACGTTAACCGTAAATGGCTTCGTTCTATTTAAATGCATTAAACTAGCTTCATCATCTTGGAGCTGGTCCATTAACCACGCATGAAAAAATACGGCCAACTTATAGTCTTTACTTCCTAAATTATCACAAAATATTCTTATTTTTTCCAATTTAATTTCCCACCTATAATACGATCAACTGCGGTTTTCTCACTGTTTTTTGAAAACCTTGATTTCCCAGAATAGCAATCTGCTGATCATTAACTTCATCCGGTAAAGTATATACCGTGATTTGACCTTTCGCCGGTAACTCCTGTTTTAAAACAGCAATAATTTTGTTTTTGGTATTATTTCTCCTTATTTCTCGTTCATATACACTATATTGCTTCATATAAAATCCTAGTAAAGTTAAGCGCTTTCGATATTTTGTAGCCTGTTTCCTCTGCTCTTTTGTTTTCCTGGGTAAGTCAAAACAAACTAGTAGTACCAAATTAACGTCCCCCTTCAATTACAGACGGTAACCTCAATGAACTAACACTGTTTTGTTCTATACAATTAATAAAAGAAAGAACAGTTACTTCGATTGCATCAGAAACGGTATATACCTTCTCATCAATAATACATTTTTCAAAGAAAACTTGAAATAGTTTTTGCTTTATTTCCCAATTAAAAGTTTGAACATTTATTTCATTCATAATTTCTATTACTATCATATCAATAAATGGACGAAATGGCTCAATTAAATCATCAGATAAATTGAAAGGATTATGAGTAGAATTGTGATGAATGCCAAAGCACGGCTCAGTCCCGTGCAAAATCAATTGTCTTCTAATTGTTGCCCTCAATAACGAGTAACCATAGTTAAGACAAGAATTCACCAAGTCATCATATCTTCCCCTTTTAAATTCTTTTCCAAAAACTGCCTTAAAATATTTTCTAGCTGCCTGTGCTTCGTTATTATGAATATCGTTATCAACTACATTCTTACCAATCATTTGAATAGCCGTTGAATTAGCCTCATCGTTTTTCATTTCCATCGTGCAATCTGCTTGATTATTGATCTTAGCAATCACTATTTTTCGCCACATTCTTTTTTTCATTTTACTAGAAAATGATAATTGAGAATTAATTCTTGTTAATCGATCAGCTTGTCCCACAACCGATTCTGCCAAAACAATCGGAGAATGTTTTTCGTCACAAAATAAAAGTCCAATATTATGCTTAACAGCTTCATTAACGACCTTAGCTGAAAAAAAGCAGTTTAAGTTATCAAACACCAAGCATTCAACATCATCATACGTAAAAAATGTCTCTTTTCTCGAAGCCAAATCAACCAACCGAAAGCCAAATTCATTAGTCGAAACATATTTTTTTCTAGCAACATACATAATATTTCTCATTTGATACTCTCCTCACATTATCCAGGCAATTCCTCAATATAATTTTGAGCAGGAGAAGTATCATATCACATTTAAATTCGCATTGATAGTCAAAATTAAGCTACATACAAAAAAATGTTAGCGCCTGCATTTAACAGACCACTAACATTCTATTATTTTAAACGTCCCTTTATATCAGGGATACTGGTTCTTTAATACATACTCACTTATTCAGTGAGAAAAAATAATGTTCTCGTCCCTTTATGTCAGGGATACTGGTTCTTTGCACGCTTGAATTGCACCGTGACGGGTACGAATGGATGTTCTCGTCCCTTTATATCAGGGATACTGGTTCTTTTGCTGATGAAGTGGAAGACTTGCTGACCGAAGACCAGTTCTCGTCCCTTTATATCAGGGATACTGGTTCTTTGGGAATGTGGGAATTGAGTACAGTATGAACGGCGGTTCTCGTCCCTTTATATCAGGGATACTGGTTCTTTGAAGATTATGATATGGACATTTTTGATATTGTTGTTCTCGTCCCTTTATATCAGGGATACTGGTTCTTTAAAAGGGGGCTAGAATAATGGAACAAGAATTTTTGTTCTCGTCCCTTTATATCAGGGATACTGGTTCTTTATTTTGACGATATTAGTTATTTAATAAAATAAGCGTTCTCGTCCCTTTATATCAGGGATACTGGTTCTTTAGAATATTACCTAAAGATTGATTTAATAGTAATTACAGCAGTTTTTTATGGTCGTAAATTAACCACCGTCTGGTATGAAATAAGTTATTTTGTCCAGTTTTTAGACAAGTAGACAGAAAATAATCCCACCTACAACTATAATAATATCACATTTAGATAACTTTTTATTACTCAAATCTTGAAAAAAGGAGAACAACACTTATCGGTATCATTCTCCTCAAGCTTTCAACTATTCAATTTTTCATTTAACAAAATTCAGAATAATTTGTTGCTGATTCTCACAACAATCTAGTAGTGGCCATTCATCCACAGGGAGTTGTCCAACGACCCGAGCACCTGAAACTTTTTCAGGACTCTTAGTAACAATACTCAGCTTCCCTAAGTCAGCCTGCTTTGAATCAGTCAAAATCACTGAGCCTATTTTTACGTCAGAAGTTTTACTTGGTTGATTGAACTCATATTTATCAGCATTCTGTTCTGTTAAATTGATCTCATTTCCATTTGCAATATTTGAATTATAAAAGAGAAAACTTTCGTTCGTTAAGATATCAGGCAAGTCTCCATTGATTTTAGCTTCTAATGCCAAAATATGGTGCAGAGAATATATTTTAAGTTGTCCCATAGACTCTTCACTCAATAAATTGTTAGCAACACAAATATTATCTGTATATAAGTTAGCTAGTTTAATTACAGACACAAGCGGCAAATCATACCTATTACTTTCAATCGTAGTATATGGTTCAAAAAATGAATACGGAAAAGCGTAATCTCCTGGGATAAAGCCGGTGACTTTCAGCCCCTTAGAATGTAACCAAATATTGTGTTGTCGAACAAAGCCTTCTGTTAACCCTTTGTGTGCCTCAGGATATCTGTTATACCAAGCTTCAACGTTCTTGAAATTAGCATGCATCTTGGTCAGAAATGCATAGTCATCTTTACTAAAGTTCTCAGCACTAACAGCGACTGAAACAGCTTGTGATAGGGCAGCCACCCGTTCCATTGAGAATTCATGTAAAACTAAACGAGTTACTCCCTTCTTCTGTAGATTATCTATATGAATCAAAGTTAACTCATCTTCTGTGAGTTCAACCGTCAATGATAAATCCAATTTTTGACAAATTTTTTCAGTTGCATATAGTCGTTGAAGTAATATATTAAAATTCTCAGTTGAAGAAATTAGAGACAAAAAAGCTCCTTCATAGCCAAATTGACGATAGAATTCACATTTTAGTTCAACATTCTCTGATACTTCATTTTCTAGATTAATAAAAAATATTGACATTATAAAGCTTCCTTTAATAATTATTTGCTAATTTTCTAAGAAACTTCTATATGAATATAACTATATCATATTTATTAAAGAAATATACATTGATATACAAAAAACATAACAAGCTTTGGAATCTTGTTACGTTTTTTTGCTTTTAATTCAAGAAAATTATTATCTCACATTTTTAAGTCTCTGCGTTATATGTTCTATTTCAGAATCTGTTAAAGATAAAATTTTTACAAACTGTTCATCAATATCTTTTTCAAAATCAATAATACTGTTTTGTTTAGTATAATCAAGAATATCTGGCACTGACTTAGCTAAAGATGACAACGACTCATCCGTTAATAGAAAAGCAAACTTAATCAAGTTACTATTTGCATACTTCAAAAAATTCTGAGCTTCCTTTTTCGTATTAAATGATTTCAAAGCTAATCGAGATCGTCCAAAAGCTGAATAGTTATCTACTATACTAATCTGATTATCACGTTTTTGTCCACCAGCATTCGCACTAGATACAATTACTTGAAATTCCGAAATTAAATTTTTGTTTTCTTCTATTATTTCTCTGTTTGCAATAAACCATTTTGCGCGCCCACTTTTACCGGCCTTATCATTTGTAAATAATTTTATTTCCGTTTCTCTATTAAATGTTGAATTTTCGCTCATGCTACGGACCAACTGTGGATTCTTTTCTACGAAATCCGACTCAATTCCAAATAAATTTCTAGGAAAAATAGAATTACTTAAAAAGTCTAGCTTATTCTCTTTAACAAAGTTATCAATTTTAATACTAATACTCATATCATTGGGATTTAAAGGTAAAAGTTTTTCACCTGGCGCTTTTATTTCCTTTACAATTTTTTTTGATCCTTGAATGTATATATATTTAAAGGATTTTTTATTTTTACTTTTATCTTTGAATACAATTGAAATTCCATCTGGTATTGCAACAGATTTAAAAATTTCTGCAGCATCAGGGTAATATATTATTGTCGCTAAATTTGGGTCATTAATTTGGTTTAATCCAAACTTTTTCATTCCTTTGCCCGACTGATGAATCCACCGACCACCAGGATAGATTAGTGACGTATATTTTATTGCTAGGTTATCAGCTAAAACTTGAAAATGTTGAAAAACATTTGTCATCGTTTTTTGACCATTAGCTGTTTCCTTTTTTGCAGTTTCTTCTTGATACGGTGGATTTCCAATCACTACATCAAATTTCATATCATTAAACGCCTCCTTCACTTTTTGTGTTGCCACTTCAATATTTTCTTTAGCCGTTTCAACAATTCCATCAATAAATTGCACATTTACCTTAAAGTTTCGATAACCAGCTAAAGTCCGCTCCGCAATTGTCTTAGCCATCGGTGTTTTGGCAACAACGTATATATTTTTCTTTAGAATTTCTTGCCATAAATCATCCTCATCTTTTGCAGTAAACTTACCTGCTCGATCAGAGTTTAACTTATCAAATGCCTGCGAAAACAAGCTTGCTGCTGCATAGAGTGGGTAAAGCCCCGTTTTTGAATTGATTTCTAAAATTTTTGTATCAGGTTTAAAAACTTCTTTAGTTTCTGCAGTCTCTACCCAATGATTTAGTGGAGTATTTCCATCACGCATTGTCTCAAAGTTTTCATCATAAAATGACAAACCACCAATTGTGCTTGCTAAATGCCGATTGACTACATTCCATGGAGTTAAAACTGTTTCCTTATCAGGATTTTTAAAAGTTCCAAAAATTAATGCTAATTCTTCAGTTCGCTGATTCGGCGACATCCTATCAAGTTCTTTAACCTTATTACGAATAATTCTACCAGCCTCAATAAAGACTTGCGGATCATAATATTTTTTAAACTTGGCGAATTCTCCCTTAGTAACTCCCTGTGGCATAAATTCCTGCCAAGACTGGTCATCAACTAAGTTAACAAATTTATCAATCGTAATATCATCGGTTAAATCAGTTTTCATTCCATAAATCATCAATGGAATTCGAATTGAAATTCCTCGTAATACAGAAATCATTGTCTTTTTCTGCTTTTTCAAGGAATTCATATGCTCAATTGCTGCCTTCTCTTCCGGTGACCTTTCCCGCTTTTTCTTTCTCTTGCCTTTAGTAGCTTGTTCATATTCTTCATCGGTTAATCCTTGATGATTTACGTCCACTTTATTCTCAACTTTAGTTTTCTTAGTTGAACCAATAATCGCTTGTAGGTCCTTAAATTGGCTTACATCTGCCTCATCTAATTTAAGGAGTTCATCGCTATACAACGAATCATCATCAAAGCCACTCCGGACAGCTTTTTCGGCGTAAACTCGCTTGATCTTCGTTAACAAACTATCGACTTTGAACTCATTCATCCCATTGCCTTCAGCACCGATGATTGGTAAGAAATTCAGTAGTTTTCCCATTTGTTCTCGCTGTTCGCTAGAAACTAATTTTCCTGCACCTGTACTCAAGCTAGTTGACTCTGCCATAACCGTCAAAGCCCGATCCGGGGCAAAGTCAAAGATGTAACAATTTTCTTTCATCCCATTCTGATCAGAATAAGGTGTTTGTGCTCTAAATGCCGCCTGCAAATACTGCATTGCACTTGTTGTGTTATTTAAGAACATGATTGCGGTCCATTCTGGAACATTAACACCTGTGGTTAGGCGACGAACTGTAATCGTAATAGTTTTCGTTTCATAAGGTTTATCTGTGATTACTTCTCGGACTCGATTAACATCGCTTTGCCCTCGGTCATGTTTTTCAGCACTTTCAACGTCATCTCTTGTATCATTATCGACAATGTTAATAATCTTGTATTCCTTACCAAAAACTGGATGTTTCCTCAATAAATCGGTTAGTGCTTTAGCTTCTTTAACTCCTGGCACCAACCATAACGTATGCCGCAGCTCATCTCTAAATGCCTGAGTTGAATATGGATAATTTGTTTGACTGTCTTGTTTAGTAATCTCATTCAAAAAATTATTAACATCATTTTCGTGAGTAAAAGTTCCATCTTCTTCTGTGCGGAAAAATTCTTTAAAGTTAAATGATTTACTTTCATCCAAATACTGGCGGTTTTTCATTGCAAAAGTATACATCGAAACTTTCGGTAATTTTTCGTATGGATTTTTCTCGTTGGGATATTCAGCATTCCACTTAAGCTTTTCATTCTGTTCCATGACGTAATCCCAGGTATAAACATGATCCTCATCATAGTCATCAATCAAATTAAACGGAGTTCCTGACAGTTCCAAAGTCCGAGTTTCTTTATTAGTGACTAAGTCCAACACATTATGAGCTAAATCTGTTTTAGTGCCCTCATGGGCTTCGTCAATAATCACTAAATCCCACTTAGTATCAAATATCAGTTCATTTTTATCACCTTGTTTACCACCAGCTGCAGTTGACCCACGCAAATCCTGAATACTAGCAAAGTAAATAAAAGATGACTCAGACTTAACTAAATTTGCTAATGTCTCTCCTTTTTCTTTAGAGCCATATTGATACCCGGCATCCTTCATCTTCATTTTGCCAAAATCTTCAAACCAACTATCAGAAACAACTGGACGATGAGTCATAATCAAGACTTTTTGATATTCTTCCTCTTTAATTAGCTCTAAAGCAGTCACAGTCTTACCAAAACGCATCTTGGCATTCCACAACATTTTACCTGGCTTTTTAAAGATTTTTCGTGTTCTACTGACCGCGTCCTTTTGTTCTAGTCGTAACTCAATTTTGTCTTCTACCTTTGGCCCTGCAATTGATTCCTGTCCATTTTTAACTGCTTTAATTGCAGCCTTGGCAGTTTGCAAATCCACCTGATACCATTCATTACCAGTTACTTTACCGCTTGGTTCGTAATTAGATCTTTTTAAAACTTCATGAACGTCATAGTCATGGAACCATTCTTTTTTATTTTTATTCCATGCAAGTTCAGTCCACTCTACTAAATATGGAACTCCAGCGGTCTTCATATATTGTCTGATTCTCTTATCAGCAACGCTTCTTAAATATTGACTATTTGGCCGCCAATCTGCTTCCATCTCATCAGCTGAAGCAGATGCCTCACCAATTTTCTCAAGTCCTTCATAAGCTGGCCAATCTCCGTCTTCATTATCTGCGGTTTGCACATAAATCATTTTTCTTTCAGCCATCGTTTGATATTGTTTCTCTTTAACGGGTTCACGAAAATTAGCTACAACGTTTTGTTCATATTCTTGGTTCACTAACCAAATTAAGACTGCATATATTTCTCTTAAAGAATCCAAAGCCTCATTCTTAGTAAACTGTGTTAAAGCATTATGTGAAGATTGATTTCCTTTACTTTTCAAGTCATAAAAAAGCTCGAGGATATTCCTGGGAATGATCTGTTGTTGCTTTAGCCACCTCAAAACATCGTTAAAGGAATCTCTAATTTCTCCGTCATAAAAATGCTGATCAGCTACTAACCTTGCTGCATGTTCTGCTGCAGGACGAACTGCACGAATTACAGAAGAATATGCTTCATCTTCATAATTTACTTCAATTTCATGTGCCAATGGATACAATTTTTGTAACTCTTCATCAAAATTCAGCTTTAAAAATTCAAAATTACTTGGCATTTTCTTCCCCCATTTTCAACTTCCCTAAAAGTTTACTCAACTTCCTCAACTATTTGTTGACCAACATCCAGCAAGCTAACTTCTTTATATCTAAGTTGAGTCTCTTCTTCCTTTGGTTGTTCATCCGAAAATATTGCAAACAAATCTAACTGTTCATCTTCTGGCATTTGAGAAACTGTCTGGTTCGCATCCCCCTGCTCAATGATTGCATCAAACATAAACTCCAATCGTTGAACTCTTCGTTTACCATGCTTTTTAGGCAAAAGTTTCCACTCGCTAAAAATAATCGGTGTATTATCGGCAGTTTGTCTTGTCAATGCGTCACCTTGAACCATGTTGGCTGAAATAATAACTTTTGCACTTTGAAAAACTTTTTTATTATAACTAGCTGAATAATCCTGAATAACTTGATAATAATGCCGTTCAAATTCACTCATCATATTCATCACTAACATTTCAACATTATCTTCTAGCAGTTCAATCCCATACAAGGTGGATAATCCAATTAAAGCATTTTCTTCATACTCATTAATACTATGACTAATTTGCTGTGCCAAGTTCAAGCGGCGATTCAAAATTTCAACTAAAAAGGCTCCTTCTCCAGCTGCTGGTTCCAAGAAAGTTGCTTGTAAATTTTCTGTAGCTTCTTTAATTCCTGGTTGATTTAACATCTTATCAACAACCCATTGTGGTGTAAAAACTTCACCATGTTCTCTAACACGTTCTTTTGATTTAATTAATGGATTCTCTTTCAACTTATTCCTCCATATTTCAACTTCATTTTTTCAAAATACTTCTCCACGGACTCTTAAAGTATGCACATATTTCCTATACAACAATCAAATTCTGGTTTATTTATCTAAAATAATACCGCTCTTTTTTTGCTTAAAACCAAAAATTACTTATTCAAAGAAGTCATCATCGACTTCAAACAAATCGTAAGAAGCTTTTAACTGTACACCAACTTGATACTTCAGCATTAAATCAGTCAGTTTGATTCCATCAATCAACACAATTGAAAATTTCTCAGCTTGGTCCTTTGCGCCACTGGTAAATCTAGATGTTGTGATAAAAACTCCCCGTGATGCATTACGACCAGCTAGTGCTCCATAAAAAGCATCTATCTCTGGACGAGTCACACTACTATTTTTTTGATATCTCTTAGCCTGAATATAAACTGTACTAGTTCCTAATGGATCTTGATTAATAATGCCATCAATGCCATTATCACCAGTCGCTTTGGTCGTAATTGCTGTGCCATTTTTTCCCTGATAACCCATCGCGCTTAACAACTTAACAACCAACGTCTCGAAGAAACTTGGATCAGCTTGCTGAATTCTAGCTAATAGTTCTGTTGCTACAGAATTCTTAGCTGCTGTCACAAGCTCAGCTATACTTTCAGATCCATCGTTATTCACCATAACTTCATCTACGTTCTGTTCTTTAATACCATTTTCCAGATTTCTTTCTGCTAATTCTTGCCGATACTCAATGAATTTCTGTTGTGAATGCAAAACTTTTGAATCAATTTTAATTCCATACTGGTTCAACAATTTCTTTCCAAGTGAGGTCATCTGGTAAGTTGCACGTGCTGGTCGTTCTAACAAACCTGAAATTGTTGAATCCCAATAAGCCCAATCAATTCGATCAGTTAAAACATTGCTGCCATTCTCATATTTAATTGTAGTTAACTCTTCTGGAATCTCCAAGACTCGTAATACTCTACGCCGGATTTCTTTTCTAGAAAGTACTCCTGCTTCATTAATCACTAAAAGAGTCGGATAAATTAACCCATCCCAAGATGGTAATCCACGAGCACCCTGTTTTAAATCCTGATAGTCGATACTATGATCTTTTAACATTCCTCAACCAACTTCCTTATTCACTAACTCTGCGACTCGCTGAACTGTTTTCTGTTTGTTACCGATTACCTTCTAGCATAGCACTAACAGCTAACTAAGCCTAACATTAGTTCTACTTTTTTCACGACCTAACTCTAAAACTCTAATGAACAAAAAATCCCCAGCCAGTTCATTTTTATGAACACAACTAGAGATTTGGATTATGACTTTAACTAATTTAATTCAAAGTTTTAGCGTCTTCTTCAAGGTGATTAGTTCTTTTCCAAGCTAGAAAAATCAACCAATTCCACCTTTCTTTGAGCTAGCTTTTTCGCTAGTTCCTTACTATCTAAAGTACGATAATCTTCTTCCCGAATCGTTGTATAGGAAGAACGCGCTTGTAATAGTGCATCTGAACGTCCCACATGGCTGACGACTTCTAATATCTCATCTGCAGGCAAACGGTCAATTTCTGCCACTAACTTATCGATTGGATCAACTACTCCACTGATCATGAAATGGTGTTGTGGCATCTTCAATTGATATTTGTCAGCAATTTTTTTCAAACCAGTTGCCTGTTCACGTGGTAAGTGAGTCAAATTATTTCTGATTGGCAAGTGATACTGATCCGCTAACTGACAAACCACTTCAAATAGTTTCACACTCAGATTCATAAACCCATGATGCGTTGTCAGATGGTCAATCTTAACTCCGGCTGCTTGTGCTCGATTGATTTGAGCTTCTAACTCAGCAGAAATTTCAGCATAATCAACTTGCTTTAACTTAATTTTCTTTTGAATTTCCGCAAAACTCAGTAACATGCCTTGCTGGTTCGTAATTGATGAAATTTGATTTGCTGGCAAAGCCGGAGAATGACGATCAAGGATCAGGTGGATTCCCATCGTTCTTTCAGCCTCATTGCTCAATAAATTAACCGACTCCTGAAATTCTGGCATGGTCGGCATACAATTAGTCGTACTAATTTTACCAGCCCGCAATAATTCCAGAGTTGCTTGAGACACCCCTGGCGTAATTCCAAAATCGTCGCTTTCTAAAATAACTTTTTTGGTTAAGTTCACATTATCAAGTCCTCACATAAAATGCCATGGTCTCATCTAAATAATAAACTTCACTATAACAGAAGGCTTCCTGCTTGTTTTCATGAATCGCTGTGACATATAACTTTGGTGCCTTGATCACGTCCGCAAAAGGATTATCCTGGCGTGACTGGCGAATATAATAATCACTATGCTCATCAACTACCTGATATCTGTCTTGGATAAATGAAAAAATATGGTTGGCAGCAACTTCTTCGTTCAAATATGGAATCAGCTTTTGCCGGTACAAGGAGTATTCATAATTTTCATTGTAACAACCGGCATCACGGTGTCTTTTGACAAGATACATCATTTCCGTCGGCTTGATTTTCATTAGTTTCGCAACCTCTGGTGGACAAGCCACTTCTTGAAACTCCAGCACTTCATTACTATGGGGTTGATCATCCGCATAAAATTGGCGGGTAAATGAATTCCGAAAATTAAAGTTTAGCGTCGGGTCATCTTCCAAACTCCAATCGTTAATAAAGTAGCCTTTCCCTGCTTTAGCAACCAGGATTCCGGCGTCAAGTAGGACTTGTAAAGCAGCACGCACCGTATTCCTAGAGGTAGAGAATTTTTCTACCAATTCTTTTTCGGTGGGCATTTTTCCTTGAATATCTTCTTGTTTGATCATTTGAGCAATTTCGAGTGCAATATCTTTATATAACATGACTTCACCTACTTCTTCTTGGTTTCTGTTTTCATTATAACACGTCCAAACCAGATTGATAGATACCGTAAATAAAATCTTGTTTGGACTTTACAAACCAGTACCAACAAGTTATGATAAAGATGAAATGCAAGCCTTTTCAAAATTTAAGGAGATGATCACCATGAACTCTATCAATAAATTTGTTGACCAGCATTTAATGCCCGGCTCAATGAAGTTTATTAATTCGCGTCCTGTGACTGCGCTAAAGAACGGGATGTTACGGGGAATGCCATTTATCATTATCGGTTCTGTCTTTTTAATTTTATCTTCTTTTCCTGTTCCCAGTGTGGCTAACTACTTCGCTAAAACAGGTTTGACAGACTTATTCAACCAAGTCTACAACGCTTCTTTCGGAATCTTTGCGATTTTTGCGGTCGTGGGGATTGCCTATGAATGGGCTACTACTGAAAAAATTGAAGGGTTGCCTGCGGGGTTAACTGCGCTAGTCAGCATGTTAATTGTTTCCAAGCCGACGAGCCCCATTTCAATTGGAGATAAAGAGCTCGTTACCGCTAACCAAGCTGGTCAAATCACCAACTATATCGATCGGACCTGGTTAGGTGAACAAGGTTTAATCACTGCCATTATTGTCGGCTTGATTACTGGCTGGTTATACTGTTTGATCGTCAAAAAGAAAATTACTATCAAAATGCCCGAACAAGTACCATCCAACGTGGCGAATTCCTTCGTGGCTTTAATTCCAGCAGCCATCGTGATCCTCTTCTGGTTTGTGATCTACCTGATTTTCAGTTCATTGGGCACCACCTTAACCGAATCCATGTACCAATTGCTGCAAATCCCACTTCAAGGAGTCACCGATAGCTTAGGCGGTGTGATCTTCATCAGATTCTTCGTGGCCTTGTTATGGTTCTTTGGGATCCATGGTGGTGTGATCAGCAGTGCCTTGATTGGACCAATTACCACTGCTAACTCAATTGACAACGCAAAATTAGTTCATGCTGGGATTGCCTTAACTCGTGCGAACGGTGCTCATATTGTCACTGGTGAATTTTCTAGTTTTGCGTTTGCTGCCATTGGCGGAACAGGGATGACTTTAGGTTTAGTAATTTTCTGTGCTCTCTTCGCTAAATCAAAACAAGTCAAAACTATCGGGCGGTTATCCTTCTTGCCTGCCATATTCAATATCAATGAACCTGTTTTATTCGGTTTACCAATTGTTTTGAACCCCTTAATGGCTTTACCATTTATTCTTAACCCGGTAATTGCACAAGTTCTTTCATATGGTGCAACCTTGATTGGGATCATTCCATTTACCAATGGTGTTCAGCCGCCATGGACTACCCCACCAATCATTTACGGTTTTTTAGTTTCAGGTTGGCGTGGTGCTCTCTGGCAGGTTGTATTAATTATCTTAAGCTTCTTTATTTGGTTCCCATTTATCAAGCGGATGGATAATAATTATCTAGCCCAGGAAAGTGCTGAAACAATCAGCGAAACAAAATAATATAGTGCAAAAGAGCCGCAGAAAGTGATTGGTTTCTGTGGCTCTTTTCTATTCCTGTGCTTACCAAAAATGCATGAATCTGTCAGTAAAGGTCTTATCTGGATTCTTCTGCAAAATATCATACTGTTCTTGCAGACTTTTTCGTGGTTCGATTCCTTCTTCCAAGGCTTGTTCATAGACGGAAAGCCATTCTTCTGGCAAGTTCCAATTTATCAACCAATTCAGCAAATGATACAAGGCAATTTCACGGTCACTTTCTTGGTAATACTGCTTGAAATATTTGATACCCTCTTCATATTCAGTCAAAGAGAAATACAGATTTAAGCCCAAGTCTGTATAATTATTATTGGTACATTTTTTCTCATAATCTACGCCGGCATAGATACTAAAAGTCCTAACTTTATCAGTTGTTTTTTTAGCTTTCAGGGTTTCTCTCATTTTATTAATTTCTTCAATGGCGATTTTCTTCATGTCAACATTTTTAGGTGCTCCAGCAGGACTTGGGACATATAACTGACTGATTCATCGACGTTCGTATCATCTTCAAATAAGATTTGTAACGCTCTTTTAATTGAACCACGGCTAATTTCTTGATTGAAGATCCGCTCAATCAACTGACCATATAAATTTTTTTGCTCCATACCAATTGAAGCAAATGGATTCTCAGTCTTAAACAGATAGATTTCACACTCTTCACAGAGCAGTTCGTATAAACTAACAAAGAACTCCGTTGCTTCGTGACCGTTCGGCTCATCAACCGGAATTGCCGCAATATCCTTTAAGTAACCTTTGACCATGAAACGCCATTTGGGGCGCTGCTTCTTCGACACATGACGGCTAGGGGTAATATAATATAGTTCTTCAGCATCAGCAATAAACTGGTCAACTTCTGCCTTTAAAACCAGAAAATCAATCTCAGGTGCCACCTTTTTTCCTTGCTTGATTTGGGCAAGAAACTGATCCATGTCAGTAATTAAGTCATCAATTCCTTTTTCATCCCGCACTTTTTTCGGGATTCGCTTATACATTTCCTTGACCAGTTTCTGGAGATGCGCTTCATCATAACGTTTAGTAGCTACATTAACTTCTGAGACTTTCATTGACTGATAACTCCTTTGAATTATTTAATGCTGGAGAATGGCGAATAATGAGTTTATTTCTTTGATTATACAATGACTACAATCCATTAGCGAGACCGCTCACATTTCCACTGTACTTTCAAATCTTATTTTTGTACAATCAGTTTGAAATACCAGCAAACTAAAGGAGGTTCCACCATGGCTCAAAATCAACTACCCGAAGGATTTTTATGGGGCAACTCAACGTCTAGTATGCAAACTGAAGGTGCTGCTAACGAAGGCGGCAAAGGTCCATCCGTCTATGAAACTTATCCAGCCACCGCCAATTCTTCTGACTGGAAAGTTGCCATCGATGACTACCATCGCTACCCCGAAGACCTCGATTTAATGGCTGCCCAAGGCATGAATTGTTATCGGTTCCAAATCTCATGGAGTCGCGTGAATCCCACCGGCGACGGTGAATTTAATCAGGAAGGCATCCAGTTTTATGCCGCTTTGATCGACGGTTTATTACAGCGCAACATCCAACCCATGATCTGCTTATATCATTTTGACATGCCGCTGCACTTAGCGGAAAAATACAATGGCATGATCAACCGCCACGTCGTCGATGCCTTTGTGCGCTATGCCAGCAAAATGATCGATCTTTTTGGTGACAAGGTGAAGTACTGGATCACTTTCAATGAACAAAATCTCTACTCGACTTCTCAGGCCTTTCAAATTTCCGGCTATTTAAAAGGAGAACAAACTCCGACCGAACTATATCAGATCTCCCATAACGTCATGGTCGCCCATGCACGTGTTGCCAATTATTTACATCAAACCACCTCTGCTCAAATTGGCGGCATGTTGGCTTACAGTGAAGTTTACCCAGTTTCGCCCCAGCCACAGGATATTTTATCTGCGCGCCAAATCGACGAATTTTTGAATAAGAACTTATTAGATGTCTTTGTCCAGGGCAAATATTCGACCGAAGTGACCCAATTTGTCAAGGAACACGGGATTAAACTGGATTACACTGATGCCGACCAGGAAGCCTTTGACCAACTTCGCAGTGATTTCATTGCCTTCAGTTATTATCGCAGCGAAACTATCAGCAGTGTGCTCGTCCCAGACGGTACCTACCCCAACTATTATCTCGACTATGGTGGCAAGGAGAACCCCTTCTTGCAGGTTAATGAATGGGGCTGGGCGATCGATCCGCTCGGCTTCCGGGATGTCTTGACTAAGGTCTACAACCAGTATCACTTGCCAATGTTCCCGATTGAAAACGGCATCGGTGTCCGCGAAGATTATCAGGGCCAAGAAATTCAAGACGACTACCGGATCAACTACCACCGTGATCACCTGCAGGCGCTCAAAGATGCCATGTTTGTCGACGGTGTAAAGTTCCTCGGCTATCTGGGTTGGGGCTTGATTGATATTCCAAGTTCCTCCGGCAACATGGACAAACGCTACGGCATGGTCTACGTGAACCGGACCAACCATGATCTCAAAGACTTAGCGCGCATCCCCAAAAAGAGTTATTGGTGGTTTAAACACGTGATCGAAACTAACGGAGCTGAACTCTAACTTAATTTTAAAAACATTCGCCTCTCATTGTATATTTTGATTGTAAACGATTACAAGAGAGGCTATAATTTTATTGTTGGAATGTTTCAAATTAGTACTTACTTTTATTGAGGAGGGTTCACATGAACACCTTTGTAGATTTTATGGAAAAGAAGTTTGTTCCAGTTGCTTCAAAGATCGGGACGCAACGGCACTTGTTAGCGATCCGGGATTCATTTATGGTCACTATGCCATTAATGATTTTGGGCGGTTTAGCTACCATGCTCAACAACTTGCCGATCCCTGCCTTCCAGAAATTTATGAACTCAGTCTTCCACCACGAATCATGGAAAGGCTTTGGAGGTTCAGTCTGGAACGGGACTTTCGCTGTTTTGTCCGTCATGATCGCCTTTTTGATTGCCTATAACTTAACCAAGAGTTATGGCAAAGATCCGCTTGCTTCAGGGATCGTCTCGACTGCTAGTTTCTTCACGGTTGGCGGAGCAACAGGAATGTCAACTCAAGGCTTGTTTGTTGCCATTATTGTCGCAATCGTTTCGACAGAATTATTTATCCGTTTGATCGGCAACCCTAAGTTGGTCATTAAGATGCCTGATGGTGTGCCGCCGGCAGTTGCCAAGTCTTTCGCTGCTTTACTACCAGCTATTATCGTCATTTGTTTCTTTGGCTTGATCACTGCAATCTTTGCTGGTTTTGGTATGACAGACATCATTGGTTCATTCTATAAGGCTGTCCAGAAACCATTTATGGGGATGGCAAGTACTTATCCATCTGCCTTATTGATTGCCTTTATCACACCATTCTTGTGGTTCTTTGGTTTGCACGGTGCTAACATGATCGACCCATTCATGCAGACGATCAACGCACCAGCGATCGAAGCTAACATTAACGCCATTTCGCACGGCAAACATGCACCATTCGTTGTTAATAAGCCATTTATCGACAGCTTCGTTAACTTAGGCGGAACTGGTGCGACCCTAGGACTGATCATTGCGATCATGCTCGTGGGACGGAAAAACAAAGCCTATAACGTGGTCAATAACTTGAGTTTGGCCCCTGGGCTTTTTAACATCAACGAACCAATGCTCTTTGGTTTGCCAATCGTGTTAAACCCGATCATGTTTATTCCATTTATTTTGACACCAATGGTTTTAGTCACAGTTGCTTATTTCTCGACTAAGTTAGGACTCGTGCCACCCGCAACGGTCATGCCGCCGTGGGTCACACCACCAATTATTGGCGGATTCTTAGCGACATCTAGTATCAGCGGCGGCGTCTTAGCTGCAGTTAACTTGTTGCTGTCAGTGCTAATTTACATGCCATTCGTTAAAATTAGCGTCGATGCTGAAGCTAAGAAAGCTGAACAACAATAATTTGTGGAATTAAAAAACCACTAGGTCATTCATGTAGTGTAGTACACTTCATGAACCTAGTGGTTTTTTGCTACTATTGTGGCCCTCTGGAACAGACTTTGCTTGACTTGGAGCCAGACATGGCTGCTCTGGTGCTTACTTCGCTCGACTTTGCCCCAGAGCTGAACCAACTGGCGCTTACTTTGCCGTTCTTTTACCCAGTCGTGAGTTCTAACGCTGACGTGAACAAACTTAGTGCCACAACCTATGCTTTGTGCCAGTCGACGTCTGGTTGTTTAGCCAAGATCTGCTCAATTTGAGCTAACTCCTGGGTGGAAAATTCTAAGTTCTGCAAAGCATTCACGTTGTCAACCAACTGCTGGGGCCGACTAGCACCCACTAAGACACAGGCGACTGCTTTTTGGCGCAAGTCCCAGGCCAACGACATCTCAGCTAAACTTTGCCCTCTTTGTGTAGCAAGTTCATTTAGTTGGCGGACAGTTGCCAGGGTCTGTTCCACCTGTGCTTCATGCAAGAACGGACTAGTTTGTTTAACCGCGCGTGAGTCTGCCGGCAGTCCCTGTAAATATTTGTCAGTCAGCAAGCCTTGTGAGAGTGGACTAAAGGCAACCGCTGCCTTGTGCTCACGCTCCAAGACTGGGAAAAGGTCTGTTTCAACTTTGCGATTAAACATATTGTATCTGATTTGGTTCACTACAAACGGTGTCTTTAACTCGCGGAAGATCCGTGCCATTTCGGCAGTCTGACTCCCAGAATAATTGGAAATGCCCACATACAAGGCCTTGCCATCGCAGACCAGCTGGTCTAAGGCTAGCGCCGTTTCTTCTGCGGGTGTTTCTGGGTCAGGCCGGTGCGAATAAAAAATATCCACATAGTCTAAATTCAGGCGTTCCAAGCTTTGGTCAGCACTCGCAATGATGCTCTTGCGTGAACCCCAATTACCATACGGCCCGGGCCACATTTCATAGCCAGCTTTCGAAGCGATGATCATTTCATCCCGATGACTCTTCATATCATGACTCATGATCTTACCAAAATTTTCTTCTGCACTCCCTGGAATTGGACCGTAATTATTGGCCAGGTCATAGTAGGTAATACCTAGATCAAAGGCCTGATGCACAATTTTCTTTTGTTTTTCAAACGGATCCACGCTCCCAAAGTTATGCCAAAAGCCTAAACCGAGAGCTGACAATTTCAAGCCGCTGTTGCCTAACCGATTGTAAGTCATGTTTTCATAGCGCCCACTTGCTGCAAGATACATTTAAATCACCGCTGCCTTTCCTTCTGATGAACTAATTTTAAGGTACAATAAAACACCCTTAACCACTACCATTAACTTAAATCATTTGTCATACACGATATCTTCCAAGCGTTTGATAAATCTTAAACCTTCAAGTTCATTTTGAGTTTCACTTAGCTTTAACTTAGATATTGTTACCTTCCTTTTTATATCCCCTTTTTAATATTAATCAGCGCTTTTTATAATAATATGCATGCATTTCTCTTAAAAACCACCTTTTTGTTTAAAAACTCAGTCGTTTGAGCACACTTTCAAAAAAATTCAAAAAAATAGTTGTTTTTAAAACCTGATATTACCAAGTTTTCTAACTATTCTTCTTTCATTTGAAACGATTTTAAAACGTATTTTAGCCCAAAATTCGTTACTATATCAACATTCATGACTCGCTTTCAAACGTAAAAGCAAAAAATTGAAACGAATTGACAATTTTAGGATTTGTGATAGAACGCCGCGGAAATTTCATTTCAAAATTAACTGTATCATGATCTGCATGCTAAAAGTATTGATAATTTATCTAAAGTTGTTACGAAAATCCCCCTACTTGATCACCTATCCCCTTATAGTATAACCTACCTACACTATTAACGGATAACAAATATCAATTTATTTTAAAACGATATCAAAAAGCCTTTTCACCAGTCGGTTTTGTTCATAATCCGTACCAGATTTACATCTTAAAAGTAACATTTCAACAGGACTTAATAGTATTATTCACATACTGTATTATCATCATCAATATACGTTTTTCTTAAATTCATTGTTTTATCAGCATTTTAAAGGTAAATCAGAGTACTGTTTTTCTTTAACATTATTATTCTTCACAAGTACGTTAAATTTTTCACTAAATTTTATTGTTTTTATATATTTTTGGTGTCATAATTATTCCTGTAAGATAAATTTGTAATGATAGGGGATCATAAATATGAAAATTAAAGCAGCTGTTGTTAATGAAGTTGGCGATCCATTTGAAATCAAAGACGATATTGAACTCCATGAAGTTGGCCCCACTGACCTTCAAATCCATATGGTAGCGAGCGGAATCTGTCACTCCGACGAAGCCATTCGAAAAGGTGACGCCTCAGTTGGCTACCCTGCTATTTTAGGTCACGAAGGTTCTGGGATCGTGGAAAAAGTTGGTGCTGAAGTTAAGAACTTTGCAATTGGTGACCATGTGATCTTGTCATTCTATGCTGATGGGACTTGCGACAACTGTCTCAAAGGCATCCCAACTCAGTGTCGGAACTACGGTGATTACAACCTGTCTGGCGTGCGTGCTGACGGCGAAGACCATTTTCAAGAAAATGGTCACCACATTTCTAACATGTTTAACCAGTCTTCCTTCACAACTACGACAGTTGTTGACCAACGCAACGCCGTTAAAATCGACAATGACATGGACCTCAGAAAAGTCGGCCCACTGGGTTGCGGCTATGTCACAGGTTCAGGAACTGTCTTTAATACCTTACAACCAAAACCAGGCGACACAATTGCAGTCTTTGGGACTGGTGCCGTTGGTTTAGCTGCGATGATGGCTGGTCGGATCTCTGGCTGTACTAAAGTGATCGCAGTTGATATCATCCCAGAACGGTTGGAATTAGCCAAAGAACTCGGCGCTACTCACACGATCAATAGTAAAGAAGAAAACGCTGTTGAAAAGATCAAGGAATTGACCAATGGCTACGGTGTCGACTGGACAGTTGATACGACTGGTTTAACTTCAGTAATCACTGACAGTGTCAGTGCCTTAGCTCAAGGCGGGACTTGCGCAGCCATCGCTGTTACAGCAAATTTGATCGAACTTTCAACTTGGAACGATTTGTGTGTTGACGACAAGAAAGTCGTTGGGGTCAATATGGGCGACTCCATCCCTCAAATCGACATTCCACGTTTGATCGAATTCTACAAACTTGGCTGGTTTGATTTTGACAAGACTGAAAAATTCTATGACTTCGAAAGCATTAACGAAGCCAACGCCGACTCAGTTTCTGGGAAGACAATCAAGCCAGTTCTGATCATCGACAAAGACTACAAACCCGAAGATTAATGCACGACTTAAGTGACTAAAAGCCCCCAGCAAATTTTGTTTGCTGGAGGCTTTTAGTGTCTGTAGACAAAAACATTTAGTTGCTCACACTGATTTTCGTGGCAACTAAATGCTTTTTGCTATTTTACTTTTTTTAACTGCGTAATAACTGGTCCGCGAGTGCGAAATCACCAATTGTAGCCGAGCCGTTATTTTGAATCGCTGGCATAACAATATAGTGATCAAGTGCTGGCACTTCAACGTAATCATTTAACAACTGTGCGAAGTCTCGCCGCACTTTTACCAAGAACTCTTCGCTGGTGACTCCCCCGCCAAAGACAATTTTATCTGGGCGCAAGATCAAAGTGGATTGCAGCGCTGCTTGTGCCACATAATAACTTAAAATATCCCAGACCGGGTCAGTTAACGGCACATCTTTACCTGGTGTATTTAGCCGGGCATCAAAAGTTGGTCCGGCAACCAAGCCTTCCAAACAATCTTGGTGGAACGGGCAAACTCCCGGGAAGTCTTCATCGGCTGGATGGCGTTTCAAAAGAACGTGTCCCATTTCAGGGTGTCCTGCTGAACCTAAAAGCTGACCATTAATGATCGCCCCACCCCCAACACCGGTCCCAATTGTATAGTAAACCAGTGAGTTAATTTTTTCATTGGACAACAGTGACATTTGGTATTCACCATAAGCCGAGCCATTCACATCAGTCGTAAAAAACATCGGAACTTGCAGCTGCTTTTTCAGATAACCTACAAAATCAGTATCTTGCCAGCCGGGCTTGGGAGTTTTAGTAATATAACCGTACTTGGGCGAATTTTGGCGGATCTCAATTGGCCCAAAGGACGCGATTCCAATCGCATCTATTTCAAATTTTTGAAAATAGTCGACGGTCTTTTGTAGTGTTTCGGCCGGAGTAGTAGTTGGAAACTGAACTTGGTCCTTAATTTGATAATCTTCATTGCCCACGGCACAGACGAACTTCGTGCCCCCGGCTTCAATTGATCCTAACAACATCACTGATCCCTCACTTAGTTATTATTTTTTATCACTAGTTTCCCCTTAATTTTAGTCTGAAAACGGTTAATTCTCAAGCACAACCACTGAGTGGAGAAAGCGGAAGTAAATTCGCAGTCATTCACCTTTTGGCCCCTCTTTTCCTGTTTTTGGGGCCAAACTAATTTGTAGTCACAGTTCACCTGAATTTTGGTCCAGAAAAGATTTTGTGGGCCAACATCCATCGAAGTTAGGTCCAGAAAAAAATTTGTGGACCTAACTCAGCAAAACTTAGCACCTATTAACTGCTAGCACTGCACTTCCACTCTAGAAATGAATTTCCCTATTCCGTCACTGCGACTAACTGATCACCATGCTGCACGGTCGTGGCTTGAATTCGTTGGACTTCCGCAAATTGAGCGGTGTTAGTTACTACCATGATTACCGTTGGCTCATAACCAGCGGCAGCAATTTGTTGGCGGTCAAAACTTCCCAGGACATCACCTTGGTTGACATGCTGGCCCTGACTAACTTGAGATTCGAAGAACTGACCCTTTAACTCAACTGTATCAATACCTAAGTGAATTAAAACCTCTGCTCCATTATCGGACTGGATCCCATAAGCATGCTTAGTTTCATAAGCGACTGTGATCGTCCCCGTGACTGGAGCGTAAATCGTATCATCGTTAGCTGAAATCGCAGCTCCATTCCCCATTAATTTGGAAGAGAAAACCTGGTCATTTACAGTCGTTAAACTTTGTGCTTGGCCAGATACTGGTGCAGTTAACACTTCGTCTTTCAAAGCAGCATCTGTAACTCCTGCTTCTGGTGCAATTTCAGTTTCACTTGTACCTTCAATGGCAGCGATTTTAGCTGCATTGTTTTTTCCATAAACATAAGTCAAGACAAAGGCTACTACAAAGGAGATTCCTTCACACAACAAGTAAACTGGGATCGACTTCGCGTTGATCGACAGGAAACCTAAGAATCCGGCGGAACCTAATGATACGGCAATGACGTGGAATAGACCTGCAAAGACTGCAGCGACCCCGGAACCAATCAAAGCACAGAAGAATGGAAAACGGTACTTCAAGTTGACCCCAAACAGAGCTGGTTCAGTGATCCCTAACAGGGCAGAAACAGTTGCTGAAGAAGACAAGCCCTTCATTTTCTTGTTCTTAGTTAAAGTAAAGACCCCAAAGGTGGCAGCGCCTTGAGCGACATTGGCCATCGAAGCAACCACGAAGATAAAGTCTCCGTAACCAGTATGGTTTTGACTAAAAGTGGTGATCAATTGCGTTTCAATGGCTGGGAAACTTTGATGTAAACCAGTCAAGACAATTGGTGAATACAGTAGGCCAAAGATTCCGGTCCCGATAAAGCCTAAAGTCTTGTAGATCCAAACGATTCCATCAGTAATTCCGTCTGATAAGATCCGCATCAATGGGCCCACAATAACAAAAGTCAAAAAGCCAGTCAGCATGAGTGACAACAGCGGCGTAAAAGTAAAATCAACCGCTGATGGCAGCTTCTTGTGGAACCATTTTTCTAAAATTGACAAAATGTAAACTGAAGCAATGACGGGAATAACTTGGTAATAGTAGTTATTTTGAGAAACTGCTAAACCAAAGATATTCCAGGAAGCATTTGGTACTAAATCTGGCGAAACCATCATCATCGCTAAAGCTGCCCCTAAATACTGATTAGCGCCAAAGCGTTTAGCAGAGGAAATTCCTACTAGGATCGGCATGAAAATAAAGGCTGCAGCTGACATCAACTGGATCATATCAGAGATACCCTTAACTGCCGGCACCATCTGTACGATTGACTTTGGTCCAAACAAACCTGCAGAAACAAGGAAGTTATTGAGTGCCATCAATAACCCGCCCGCAACTAAGGCTGGAATAATTGGCACAAAGATATCGGATAACATTTTGATAAAGGCCATCACTGGGTTAAAATTCTTGCCGCTCTGAGCAATTTCTTTGAGTTCTGTAGTGGTGGCTGGCTTGATGTTAGCCTGTGAGACTAATTCATCGTAGACGTTATTGACATCCCCAGGTCCGATAATGATCTGGTACTGGCCATCGGTCTTAAACGTGCCCTTCACGTCATCGTTATTATCTAGCGCTCGTTGATCGATCTTGTCTTCGTCTTTAATAACTAGGCGTAACCGAGTCGCACAGTGCGCTGCGGCAGCGAAGTTTTCGGCACCAACTGCGGTAATGATCTGACTTGCAACTTTTTTATGATCCATTCTAAACACCCCTTATATTTTTGAAAGCGATTTATGTAACTTAACAATTTCTATCATAAACCATTTTTCTTGTATGTCAATCGTTTGACATATAAAAAATAAATTAATTCTTTGTATTTAATAAATAAAGTATCTTTTCTATGCTATACGTTTGACATTTTTTGCCAGAAAGGTTAGAATTCAGCTAAGAAGACAACGATTACAAGAAAGTTGGGACATTATGGCATGGACAAGAGAAAAACGTTATCGCAGTTATACCAGCTGGTCACAAGAAGAACTTACAGCCTTACGCCAACAGGCAGCCCGCTCACCATTTAAGCCGGGGTATCATATTAGCCCGCGTTCGGGCTTGTTAAACGACCCGAATGGTTTTTCCTATTTCAATGGCCAGTGGCATGTCTTTTACCAGTCCTATCCCTTCGGTCCAGTCCATGGCTTAAAGTCATGGACACATTGTGTTTCCAGCGACTTAGTTCACTGGCAGGACTTGGGACTCGCCTTATTGCCTACTGGCAAATATGATAGTCACGGTGCCTATTCCGGGTCGGCACTCAATGTCGGCGACCGCTTATTTTTAGCCTATACCGGCAATGTCCGCGACCAGACTTGGCAACGTCACTCTTATCAAAATGGGGCTTGGCTGGACCAAGATGGTCAAATCACCAAATGTGACCAGCCCTTGATCATGCCTCCAGCTCACGTAACTGAACATTTCCGTGACCCGCAGCTGCTCAAACACGGCGAAAATTATTACATCCTGGCCGGTGCACAAGACCGGACAAGTTTAAGCGGACAGTTCAGCTGGTTCAAGTCAACTGATTTAACGACCTGGAAAGACCAAGGCTATCTCAAACAACCATGGGATGACCTGGGTTTCATGGTTGAATGCCCCAACTTAGTGCTGGTAGATGGTAGTCCAGTCCTGATTTTTTGTCCGCAAGGATTAGCGCAACAGCAATTAAAATATCAAAATATTTACCCCAATACTTACAGTGTGGGAACCGCCTTTAATTTTGAAGACGGAAAATTTACTGCAGAACCTGCGTCTTTAACTAATTTGGATGAAGGCTTTGACGTTTACGCCAGCCAATCGTTTAATGCGCCAAATGGAAAAGCTTACCTCATTTCTTGGATCGGCTTACCCGAAATCGATTATCCGACCGACCAAGAAAATTGGGCCCACTGCCTGAGTCTAGTCAAAGAGCTCCACGTCAAAGATGGGCAACTAATTCAACAACCAGTCGCAGCTCAAAACGACTTACAGGATCACGCGCTGACTTTAGTTGCAACCCCATTGCAAAGTGGTCACCAACTTCTCCAAAAAAATGCCGGACAACAATATCAGTTAGACTTAAAAATCGATGCTGATCAACAAGGCTGTCTCTTATTGGCAGGAAGTTCTGACCAGGCTCAGGGATTACGGTTAGAATTTAACACAGGAAAACAGGGTCAATTCACAGTTGACCGCGGTCATGCGGGCACCCCATTTGCCGAAAAATATGGTACCACTCGCAGCTGTCCACTCCCAGCTCACCAAGAGTTGGAACTTAAAATTTTCATCGACCACTCCGTCTGCGAAATTTTTGTGAACGGCGGGGAAAAAGTCTTTACCCTGCGTTATTTTGCACCTCAAACACAGACTGAAATTGCTTTTATTGGGGAAAATGAGCTAAAATATTCTGGTAGATATTATGAACTAAAAAATATGTAGTTCGCTCAGAAAGGACTTTGCACATGAAGCCAAAATTAGCCGACGTCGCCCAGGAAGCCGGAGTTTCACCAACGACCGTTTCGCGGGTGATCAACAACCATGGTTATTTAAGCCAAAGCACGAAGGATAAGGTCCACGCTGCCATGGAAAAATTAAACTACCAACCCAATTCTTTGGCTCGTTCATTGCATGGTAAACAAACTAACCTGATCGGCGTGATCTTCCCGTCGATTACTAACCCTTTTTACGCTGAATTGATTCAAAAAATTGAGAACCAATTATTCAACCAAGGGTACAAGATCATCTTATGTAATTCCGCTGATAACAAGGAAAAAGAACGCGATTACCTGCGAATGTTAATGGCTAATCAAGTCGACGGGATCATCGCTGGAGCCCACAATTTAGGAATCGAAGAATACCAAAAAATCGGTCTGCCCATCGTTTCTTTTGACCGCCAGTATACTGAAAACATTCCGATCATTAGTAGTGATAACTATGCCGGAGGAATGTTAGCGACCCAGGAATTATATAACGCAGGCTGCCGTATGATCCACTTACTGGGGACTAGTTCACAAGCAGATCACCCCACTAATCAACGTTTAACTGGCTATCAAGACAAAATGCAGCAGCTCGGACTTGAACCCCAAGTTTTTTCAGTCGATTTTGTCGATCCACCGGCGGTGAAACTCCTGGAAATCAAGCAGTTCTTGCAGCAAGAAGACTTGGACGGTGTCGTTTGCAGCGATGATTTGACTGCATTGCTAGTCTTACAAGCAGCACAAGAAATCGGCTTAAACGTACCGACTGATTTGAAAGTAATTGGTTACGACGGGACAGAGTTCATTCGGACCTATTACCCGCAACTATCCACCATCGTGCAGCCGCTAAACGACTTAGTTGCCTTGTTGATCAAGACACTTTTTGAACGCATCAAGCAACCAGAAAAGCAGTTAGCGGATAATCACTTCGTCTTACCTGTGGAAGTCAAACGTGGGAAAACAACTAGCAAAATGTAGTACAATAAAAGACAAATTAAGCGTATTTTGCATAATTAGCTCAACAAAGTTCAGGAAGGTGAAAACTTGACAATTCTAAATGAAAAATATACTTTAAATAACGGGAAAAAATCCCTAAATTAGGTTTTGGAACATGGCTCATTGATAATCATCAAGTTGTTGAAAATGTGCAACAAGCTGCAAAAATCGGTTATCGTCATTTTGACACCGCTCAAGCCTACGGAAATGAAGAAGGCGTTGGTCAAGGTCTGAAAGCTAGCGGAATTCCTCGCGAACAACTTTTTATTACAACGAAAGTCCAAGCTGACTTCAAAGAGTATCAAACTGTGAAACAATCAATTGACGAATCCCTGCAAAAATTAGGCCTAGATTATTTAGATTTATTGCTGATCCATGCGCCTGAACCTTGGGCAGAGTTTCACGGTGAGAACCACTACTTTAAAGAAAATCTCGAAGTTTGGCGGGCAATGGAAGAAGCCGTTAAGGATGGAAAAGTACGATCAATCGGTGTTTCTAACTTTGAAAAAGCTGATTTAACCAATATTTTAGAGAACTGTTCAATTAAACCTGTCGTCAATCAATTATTAACTCATATTGGCAACACATCCTTCGATTTATTGGCTCAAGCCAAAGAGAACAATATTTTAGTTGAGGCTTATTCACCTGTAGCCCATGGCAAGCTGCTGTCAGACAAACTAATGAAGCAAATGGCAGATAAATATCATGTTTCCGTGCCACAATTAGCAATTCGCTATTGTTTGGAATTAGGAACTCTGCCTCTACCAAAAAGTGAAAATCCAGCACATATTGCGGATAATGCCGCGGTTGACTTTAAAATTTCTGCCGCAGATGTCCAGAAACTCAAAGATATTTCTCCTTTCCAAGATTATGGAAATGCTAGTGACTTCCCTGTTTTTAGCGGCAAATAAGTGTCTTGATCCTTTGCCATTTATCGATACTAAACCGGGTTTAGCCAAAGAAAATTCGACACAAAAATACAATAGAGAGCAATAGTATAATTCACTTAGATTGTTACTCTCTATTTTTGTTGACACGAATTTAGCGCATTGTCGGACTATAAAATATTGAGAATTTCTAACGTCCAATGTTTGCTTTATCACCCTGGGTAGAATATCATTATTAATTGAAAAGGGACTACCGAGTCGTGATCGATAGCCCCCAAGCGTGATTTAAATGATCAGGGTAGGCTAATCTTTGTGGTTAGCCTTTTTTATTATCGCGGATGCTTTCGCACAGCTTAAAACTAGTTGCGCGAAAGCTACGATAACTAGCGCTAGCTTAATAATCTAGCCCCCAATCGATCATAGTTAGCACAGCCCTCACCTCACAAATTTAGAATGTTGAAGGGTGTCCGACCATGCCATATCACTAAGCCTTTCATACCAGGAGCTACCTAGAAATAAAAGGCCTGACTTAACAATAGCACTGAAGATTATCAGGAAATAATGGTTCACAATTTGTTTTACTCAAAAAATTCTTACTCCAACATGATTTTTCAGGACATCCAGTTAACCACTGCACTATCAATGCTGCTAATTATACTTTAGAGAAACCAGACATACTAAGAGACTTACTTTTAAATCTTCACTCAAAGGAAATCTGACTAAACTAACTAAAAAGACCGTTCCCAGCTAAGTTCCTATTTCTAGGCTTAACTGAGATCGGTCTTTTTATTACTTCAGCAACGGGACAATGGCTCCAATTAAATTAGCATCATTATAAAAATGAGCTGCTGTTACTTCTGGAAGTTTCAATGTTCGCTGAGTCAACTCATCAGCTTGTTGGTAAGTGCGCAAATCTGTAACTAGCTTCTCAATTAACAATGGTTGTTGACTAATTCCCCCACCAATCACGATCCGCTCTAAATCAAGCATAGTCTGCAGGTTAAACATAATTGCAGCAACTAAGTGACAAAAAGCATTAAATTCTTGTGTCGCAAAAGGCTCGCCTTGAGCAATCTCTTGAAAAACCGCCACCCCATCGTTTTCATCTGTTAGTTTTAAATGCTGGCTAATTCTCTTGACCATCTCTGTCACTGAAAGATTAGCAGCCGTTTGTTTTCTCCCCGTAGGTGCTGATTCATTTAGAATCATAAAACTAGGCTCGGCTGCAACAAAATGTGTGCCATGAACGAGTTGGTGATCGAGGAATAAAGCACCGCCAACACCAGTCCCCAAAACCAGCATTGCTCCGTCTTCAACCTGTTTTAAACTACCAAATTTTTGTTCAGCTAAAGCGGCGCAGTTTCCATCATTTTCAAGGACAATTGGCAGCTTAAACTGCCTTTCTAGGTCAACAAACAACTGACTTCCTTCAAGGAATGGTAAAATTGCTGACGAAATTATTTCTTGTCGTTGAACATTAACAACTCCCGCCAAGCTTAAACCAACTCCAGCAATTTGTTCCTGATACTTTATAATTAGTTGAGTGAGAAATTGTAGGAAACTCGCCTCATCCTTTAGCTCATTGCGAATTTTCCATTTTTGGATCATCTCACCCGAGTCACTAATTAAAGCGTACTTCACAAACGTTCCACCGATATCAACTGCTAACAAATTCATTCGTTCTTCCCACCTCAATCACTTACTTAGAAATCGAAACACCTTTATAGTTGTGTGCCGGACCAGCAGAATTCTCAATCAAGCCATGAATCTTCTGGTTACGCAAGTAGGAGTATGCTTTCTGGAACAATGGAATAGTTGCTTGGTCATTCAGGAGTAATTTTTCAGCTTTGACCATGTTATCCCACCGAACTTGTTGGTCATTACCTGGGTTGCTATTAATTTGATCAATTAACTTGTTATACGCCGGGTTATTGTAATCACCAGCATCTCCTGAATTACCCATTTGGTAAAGATTCAAGAATGTGATTGGATCAGAGAAGTCAGCGCCCCAACCTGAAATTGCTACGTCAAAATTACGGTCCTCTGCTCGACTGATCCGAATATTTTTCGGTACACTATTAATTGTTACTTTCAAACCTGGCAAAGTATCTTCCCAAGAACTTTGAACAAATTCAGCGGTTTGCTTATTAGTATCATCATCGTCACCCAGTAATTTAAGCGACAAACTAGTTTGACCGATTTCCTTCAAACCTTTCTTCCAATAAGACTGAGCTAACTGTTTATCATAAGCAACGCCCTCTTTAACATAGGCCTCTTTAGCAAAATCTACTCCTGTTTGCGGATTCTTAGCTAACGAAGATGTTACGAAACCTTTAGCAGGATCTGAACCGTCAGTCAGTACTTTGTCAGTTAATGATTTACGGTTCAAGGAAAGTGAAAGTGCCTTACGGATGTTGATGTTATCAAATGCTTGCTTTAAAGCCGCGCTTTCTGGTGACTTCCGGTTAAATTGCAAGTAAATTGAAGTTGCAGTTTTCGTCTTGACATAATCCTTAGAGTTTTTCTTATTAGCCACTTGATTACCAATCAGCATCGTCTGGTCTAACTTACCTGTTTGATACAGGTTCAATCCAGTCGAAGGTGACTTGACCACATTAAACTTGATGGAATCTAAATGAACATTTTTCCGATCCCAATACTTTGGATTTTTAACTAACTTCCAAGTTGAATTAGTTCCCTTCCAACCAACAATTTTAAATGGCCCGTTAGCAATTGTCTTTTGGGCATTAGTTCCATATTGTTTCCCATATTTTTCCACTGCTTGCTGATTTTGCGGATAAAAAACAGGCATCGCTAATAAAAGTTTAAAGTATGCAATTGGATAATCCAATTTAACCTGGACTTTATATTTACCCAATGCCTTAATTCCTAGTGCTGATGGGGCCTTCTTTTTGTTCATGACATCATCGGCATTAACAATCCCTGAGTATAAGTATGCGTATGTTGAAGCAGTTTTAGGATCAACAGTTCGGCGCCAGCCATAAACAAAGTCCTTCGCGGTTACTGGGTCCCCATTACTCCATTTACCATCTTTTCTTAAGGTAAAGGTGTAAGTTTTGCCGTCTTTTGAAGTTTCAATTTTTTGAGCTAATTCTTTTTCAATCTTATTATTTTTCCCAATTTGTAAAAATCCTTCGCCAGTATTTTCTAACATCTGCATACTAGTCGTGTCAGAAGCTAACGATTGGTCCATCGAGGCAATATCACTATTGACTGACAAATTAATTGTTTGTTGATCACTTGTTTTGTCCGCTGATTTGCCACAAGCAGTTAAAGCTAACAATGTACACGCTGCAGCAACAGATACGACCCACTTCTTTGTTTTTCTCATTTAAAAACACCTCACTGTTTTATGTCATGTAACATCAGCAAAAATTATCCTATACTACTTCAATTCGATAACTTGAATAACTAATTAAATTTCTTGAGCTAACCGCTTCATAGTTAAATAGTCGATTGCAATCATTTTTTGCCAGTCAGAGACCTTCAACCATTCATTTTCCTTGTGCGCAATTCCTCGCTGGCCGGGAAATGAGGGACCAAACGCAACTATGTTAGGCAAGGAACGTGCATAAGTTGCACCGGTAGTAGTGACAGGCGTACCATCAGTCTTAGTAATCTCTTCGTAGACTTCTTGCATGATTTTAATCATCGGTAATTCAGGGTCAACTACTAATGGTGCCATTTCGCTTAAAAGATGTAATTTTCCTTTGGAGGGGATCCTAACAGTCAACTGATCAACTAAGTTTTCCCTATCCAAAGTTACTGGATAACGAATCGTTAGTTGAATCTTTAAAGCTTTCGCTGTTAATTCCAATCCCCAGATACTTAATTGCAGATCACCTGAGTCATCATGGTATGCAACCCCTAAGTTTTCCCCAACAGTGTCAGCGGAAATCTGACTTAACCACTGAAAATACCTTCCTAGCAAGCCTGGATGATCCTGGCCCGCGACGGCAATTTGTCGAATCACATTATCACCCAACTCTGGTGCGTTACTTGGTGCCTTTTTTCCATGGTATCTGTGGATCGTACCATCGCTAAACTCTACCTGAGCCTCATCAGGAATATAACTAGAATCAAAATTCCCGCTAATCTGATGAATCTCTTGGTCAGGCTGGTTTAACGGCAGCTCAATTTCGCACCTTAATAAACCTCGTTCTGCGTAAACTACAGGGTATTTTCCGTCGGGAGTAAAGCCAGCAATTGGCGGTTGTTCTTGTGCTAAATAAGCAGGAATATCCTGACTGCCAGATTCTTCATCCGTCCCAAAGATGACCCGAACCGTTCGTTTCAATTTAATTCCCTGCTCCTTTAACAAGGCTAAAGCAAACAATGCTCCCATAATTGGGCCCTTGTTATCCAAAACTCCTCGCCCATACATATAATCACCTTGAAGCGATAATTCATAGGGAGGCGTTTCCCATTTATCTCCTGCCGCTACAACATCTAAATGCCCCAAGACGCCAATATAATCCGCAGTTTGCCCAGGTAACTGTGCAAAACCAACCTGGTGATCAATTTCTCCGGTTTCCAAGCCCAAGTTAGCCGCAATTTCCAAGGCTTGATCTAAGGCCGCTCTCGGTCCTGTCCCAAAGGGGGCTTCATCCGACGATTGACCTTTCACACTTTGGATCGCCAATACTTGTCCTAATAGTTGCTGATAGCGTGGGAGATTATGCGTAATAATCTCTGTAATTGAATCCATTTTTTACTTCACGCCTTTCACTGTTGAATTCTGGTGTAATACTCTTTGATCCACTGTTGCGAAGCTGGCGTGATCTTAACTTCATGTTGCGCCTGAGGTTGTGCCAAATAAAGTTGCGGTTTCTCTAACTCGGTCGCAACTGCAAATTGAAAATCAACGTTAGTGGCACAAGCATAGTGACCAGTATGATCAAGTGCAATATAAGAAAACTCACCCACCTGACCATTTCGTTCTTTCAATAAATCAACAAAGTTATAGACAGCTCGATCAAGTGCTTCTTGAACTGAATACCCAGCCCGGATTAGCTGCAGCGTTTCAAAACAGATCGGACGTTTCATCATATCCTCACCCAAACCTGTGGCAGCCACACCGCCAATTTCACTGTCAACATAGAATCCATTTCCCGCTTGAGGTGAGTCTCCCACTCGTCCAGGATGTTTCATAAAAAGTCCCGAAGTGGATGTTCCGACTGCCATACTGCCCTGTTGGTCAAGAGCAACTACACAAACGGTATCATGCCCATCGTAAGGTGTTAAACGTCCTGTCCGGGCAACTTCTGCTTGGCGTTCTTCCCATCGCCGAATAGCTCGCGCAGTTAACATTGTTTTGGGCTCAAAGCCCTGTTCTTTGGCGTATTCTTGTGCACCCTGCGCCACTAAAAAATTATTAACCCGCTCTTGGCTCAAGCGTCGACTAACTCGAATTGGGTTAGCAATATCTTTAACTCCCGCAATAGCTCCAATTTGAAAGTCATCCCCGTTCATGAAAGCGCTATCCATTTCGAGCTCACCAATGGCATTAGGCAGTCCGCCATAGCCCACAGACTTAAAATAAGGATAATCTTCAATCGCAGAAATTGCTTCTTCTACTACATCCCCGCTAGATTGGCCTTGCGCTAATAAAGGGCTTGCTTTCTCAACTCCTAAAGTAGCCATTGACCATGTTCCAATCATTCCATACAAGAACCGTATACCTCCTTTTTAATATTGATTTAAATTTATTAGAATTTAATAATAAAGTCAACTATAAAGCCCTGGGAAACTTAGATAAGTTTAATTTAATGATAACAATCGCTAGGATAAACGACATTAAAAAAATTTTTGTTTATGATAGAAAAAAAGCACCCCTAGTTCATCATTCTAAGATGAGCTGGAGGTACGTTAAGCAAGCATAAAAATTTAAAAAAGCTATCTTTACTCTATGGCATTTTCCACCAAATTCTTTTGGAAATGCCCACCTAAACAAACTAAGCCAAAGACCGGTGTGTGGTTAGTATTAGCACCAAGCTTGGCGGCCAACTTGATCCCGGTCCCATCGGCTTTGCGTTCGCCTAAGTTCAAGAGCTCAGCGGAGTCCGCGTATTTTTCAGCCATCATTTCTGGATCACCGCAGTAGCCGCCGTCTGCTAAAATAACTTTTTTAGCCGCGATCCGGAGCTGTTCACCCTCGTCAGTTTGAGCCAAAACTGCCTGCAAGCCATCTTGATACTCTAGGTCAACTGCAGCAGTGTTGGTTAAGACTTGGTTGCCGGCTGCCGTAAACTTCGCTGGCAACTTGTCCCAGTTCACCATTTTTTCGGCAAAGTTATTAAATTTATGGTAGACCAATGGATCATCTAAGTGGGCCTTTTGTTCACTTTGTTCGACAGTGACGGGTAGTCCCATTTCCGTCAGGCGGTCAATGTTAGCCCCTGATTCCTGTAAGAAGCGGGCCAACAATTCGCCGTTCACGAAGAAATGATTATAGTCAGTTAAACCAGTAAAGGCCTCTTGATAACCATAGTTCACACCGCGTTCATCTTGTTGCTTGGAATGGATCGCAAAAACACCATGGGCACCAAATTTGCCGGCCCCGCCGACTTGACCGCCCTTTTCTAATAAGTTGAACTACCATCCTTTAAAAAGGATGGATTCTGGGAACACAGCAAACTTATCGGTTAGATCACTCTAACTAAATAGACAGCGGTCACTGCTATTTACCACGGTACGTTCCATACCTTAGTTTCAATACTCGCCTAAACGAGTGCTTTTTCTTTGGTGGTTTGGACCAGTCCACGGTGCAAAATGTTTTGACTTGCATTAATATCACGATTTAAGTGTGCCCCACAAGTTGGACAATCCCACTCTCTGACGGCTAACCACTCATGCTGATTTAAACTGTCAAATTGATGATTCTTTTGCCCACACTGATGGCAAATGCGACTCGTGTTTTGAGGATCAACAAAAATCAGTTGTTTTCCATACCAATCACACTTGTACTTTAGCATGGTGACTAATTTACCCCAACCAGCGTTGGATATTGCCCGGGCCAGATGATGGTTTTTTAGCATTCCTTGTGTGTTAAGTTTTTCCACCACGATCACATCGTAATTTTGCACTAACTGAGTCGTTAGCTTTTGCAGTCGGTCATAACGACGGTCACTGACTTGACGTTTGAGTTTAGCGGCTGTGCGACGGGCCTGTTGGTAGCGCGGAAACTGTTTTAAACTAGTCCGTGGCAACAAGAGTTTTTCATGCTTATCAAAAGCCATTTCTTTCTGGGCATTTCGTCTGCGACGAGCCACTTTGCGTTCCCAGATTCTGACTTGAGATTTAGCTTCAAGATCAAAATGCATCATATTGATTTTTTGTCCATTTGACAAAATCATCAGGTCATCTAGTCCTAGGTCAATCCCCACCACTTTATTAGTTTTATCCTTGGGCTTGAAAGCTTGTTTTTCGCTTTCAAGTAAGATGGTCGCATAATATTGACCTTGGGCATTGATCCGAACAGTTGCACGTTTGATTTTGCCATTCAGTATTCGGCCAGCCCGAAAATAGACTTGACCGAGCTTGGGCAGTTTTAGGTGGTGATTGTCAATGATTTTGATATTCTGATTAACTGCTTTAGTTGTATAACTTTGGGCATAGTTTTTCTTACTTTTGAATTTTGGGTGACCGTTCTCGAGCTCCGGATCAAAAAAGCGCATAAAAGCGTCGTGCAGATGATCATTCGTTGCTTGCAGGGCAGTTGCGTCAACGTCCTTTAACCACGGGTATTCTTTTTTTAACGGTTTTAGCATTAAATCCATCGCATAATTGTTTTGATACTTAGCCTGATGATTATTTTTATAGCGCGCATTTTGCATGGCTAACATTTGATTCCACACAAAACGTGTCGAACCAAATGTTCTG
>NZ_BQXH01000002.1:110450-179885 GCF_022836475.1 Ligilactobacillus pabuli
CTCATTTGGCTAATTTGTTTTTGATTTGGATATAGTCGAACTTTAAAAGCTATCGGAGCCATTGATTTCACCATCTTTTCCTTAGCATAGCACTTTATTAGTTTAAAACAATGTGTAGTTTTAAGTAGCGTACAGTGTACGCTACGGCTATCCATCCCCCGACTAAAGTCAGGGGTATTTCGCCAAAAGCATCAATAAATACTCAAAAAAGCAGAAATCTCCTTGATTGAAAGATTCCTGCTTTTTATGTGACAAGAGATAGGGAAATCGACGTTTGCAGTTTGAGTTTACATCCGCTGTTTTTGGGAAACAACGGTCGTATCTAGCTTTGCGGTCGTTGTTTTGAAGAAACGACGGTTGCATTTGAATTTGCAGTCGCTGTTTTTGGGAAACGACGGTCGTATTTGAATTTGCGGTCGCTGTTTTAAGGAAACGACGGTCGCATTTGAATTTGCGGTCGCTGTTTTAGGGAAACGACGATTGTATCTGCTTTTGCTCATGTTATTTTCCTGAAAGAGGTGACGCTATCGCAATTGACACCTCTACTTTTACAAACTTGGGGCGGCAATCTTAATTGCTCACCCTGTTTTCTCAAACTTGGGGGAGCTTTCCCATTTGCTCACCCTGTTTTCCCAAACTTGGGGGAGCTTTCTCATTTGCTCACCCTGTTTTCCCAAACTTGGGGGAGCTTTCTCATTTGCTCACCCTGTTTTCTCAAACTTGGGGGAGCTTTCCCATTTGCTTACCCTGTTTTCTCAAACTTGGGAGAGCTATCACGCAAAAAAACTGCCACTCTCATACACTGAAAGCAGCAGTTCTTCATTTTTAGTTAGTGACCTACAAATTTAGTCTCGTTCTAAGACTGCAATTGTTTCCACGTGAGTTGTTTGTGGGAATTGGTCAAATGGTTCCAATGGTTGTTTGACAGAGTATCCCTGTTCACCAAAACGTTCAATGTCACGCACCAAAGTAGCTGGGTTGCAGCTGACATAGACGATTTTTTGCGGTGCAGCTGTAGCAGCGGCTTCAATGAATTCGGCTGCGAGGCCCTTGCGTGGTGGATCAACAACGATCACATCCGGTTTGATACCGGCAGCGGCCCATTTTTTCATTGCGTCTTCAGCACTGGCAACTTCAAATGTTAAGTTTTCCAAGTGGTTCAGGCGAGCATTTTGCTTAGCATCTTCAATCGCAGCTGGGACGATTTCCACCCCGTAGACCTGCTTAGCGGCTTGGGCCAGGCTCAATGAAATTGTCCCGATCCCACAGTAAGCATCGATCACAGTTTCTTCACCGGTCAAACCTGCTAGTTCAACGGCCCGGGCATACAGTTTTTCAGTTTGGACTGGGTTGACCTGGTAGAAGGATTGTGCCGAAATATCGAAAGTTAAACCGTTTAATTGGTCTTGAATATAGTTGCGGCCACGCAAAACTTTGCTGGTCTTTCCTAAGATCACGTTCGTTTTTTCAGTGTTGATGTTTTGCATCACACTGATCACGTCTGGACAAGCTTTTTGGATGTCCGCAGAAATTTCTGCCGCACCCATGAGCTTCTTAGTCTTAGTAACTAACACGACCATCACTTCGCCGGTATAATGACCGCGACGGACCATGACATTTCGGATCACACCTGAGTGTTTTTCTTCTTTATAGGCAGGCACCTTGTATTTCCGTAAGATGTCACGCACAGCAATAATCACTTCGTCGATCCGTGGATCTTGGATATAGTAATCTTCCAACGGAATAAAGTTGTGACTGCCACGACGGAAGAAGCCAGTCGTTAGCTTGCCATGCCATTCGCGGGCTGGGACCTGGGCCTTATTGCGGTAGTGGTATGGTTCTTCCATGCCAACTGTGTCAGCAACTTCGAGGTCTGACAAGTGGGCCTTTTGTAAAAGGTCGACCACTAACTTACGCTTATACTTCAATTGAGCCGGGTAAGCCCAGTGTTGTAAGGGAGTGATCCCCGTTTGGACGAGTTCCTTCTTACCAGCAGAGACCCGGTCAGGACTAGTTGTCAGGTATTCGAGCGCCTTGGCAAAGCCGTAGTTCTTATCAGCTTTCAAGACGTGGAGTTTAACTTCTTCACCAGGTAGAGCCCCTGCAACAAACAAGGGATAACCCTCGACTTTAGCGACACCCATCCCCTGATAAGTCAGGTCAGAAATTGTCGCAACTAATTCGTCATTTTTTTTGACTGGTGTATTTTTCTTCATTTTATGCTCCTTAATTTGCATCTGTAACGAAAGTACTTCTTGGCAAGTGTACAAGACTCACGCCCCACTTGCAAGGGCGCAGTACTATTATTTAGCTTTTTTTGTGAAACAAGCAGGTTGGCTCACTGTGCTGCAAGCCGTTTTTTCGACTGAAAGTTGGAACTTTTGACGGAGATTCAGACGTACTTAAAGTGCTCGGGAACTAATCGCTTTGCTCCGCCCTGTGTTTTCTAGTCGGGCTACTCAAAGCAGCTCCTTCCGTCTATCCAAGTCCACCTCTAATGCCAAAACCGCATTAAAGGCGGGCTCCGATAGTGCTCGGGAGCTAACCACTTTGCTCCGCCCTGTGTTTTCTTAGTCGGGTTACTTGAAACAGAAAGCTCCGCTCATCCAAGCCTGGCCTTCAATGCCGAAACCACATTAAAGGTCAAACTCCGATGATGCTCACTTTCTCCCGTTTCACTCCACCCTGTGTTTCTTAGTCGGGCTACTTGAGGCAAGAGACTCCGCTCATCCAGCTAAACCAGAACATCACTGAAAAGCGTGATTTTCTGGTCTAGCCCGATAATGCTCATCTCTTAACCGCCTCAATCCGCCCTGTGTTTTTGCCATTAAAAATGACCGTAACCCACAAGCTACGGTCATCTGTTAAACACTAATCTTTTTGGTCTGGAATTTTTTCCATTTCATGGACAAAGCGGTCCCTGACATCTCGTTCCAAAGCCGTTTCAGCTGTGATTGCTGAATCGGGGATCTCGTCGGTGTTGGCACACATTTCAATGTGCTGCTTGTGATCGATAAAGGTCATCGGTGCGTCGCCGCCGTATTCGCCGTCGACGTTGATCATCATCTGTTTATCGTCGGCACTCGCCACGATCTTAGACGTTTTCACGTAGATAATTCGCGGATCATCAACGTGCTTCCCACCGTTAAAGACCTTACGGATCAACTGCAGAATTTCCACGAGATTGGCTGTTTTCACAATGATCAAGGTAAATTTACCATCATCAAGTGAAGCATCCGGTACAATTTGTTCAAAACCGCCGACTGAATTAGTCAACGCCACAAAAAACATCGAAGCTTGGTCATCAAAGACGCCATCGTCATACTCGATGTGCATCTTGACTGGCTTGATCCGGGGCAAAAGTTCGGCACCCTTGACCAGATAAGCCAAGTAGCCAAACTGTGACTTCAATTCAGATGGGACTGAATACGTTAGCGTCGACAATAAGCCGCCCGCCGCAATATTCACGAAATAGTTATCATTTGCTTGACCAATGTCCATCTTGACCGTTTGGCCCTTCGCAATGACTTGCGCCGCTGCTAGTGGATCTTCACGAGGAATCTTCAAAGCGCGAGCATAATCATTGGTCGTTCCAGCTGGAATGATTCCCATCTTTGGTCGCTGGTCTAATGGTGCGATACCATTGACGACCTCATTGATCGTCCCATCGCCGCCCGCTGCGATCAACAGGTCAAAGCCGTCTAAGGCCGCCCGTTTCGCCTCGTTTTGGGCAGAATTTTTTTCAGCAGTCGTCGCAAAGGCACTAGTCTCATAACCAGCATTTTCCATAATATCCAAAATGCCGATCAAGTCTTTTTTCATTGCCTCGCGACCAGAAGTAGGGTTATAAATTACACGACAACGTTTTTTCATCATTATATCTTTCTCTCTAGGAAAACCGCCTACGCGAACCGCTTTCCCTTACCTTTCTTTCAAACTAGCCATCAAGAGCTGGTTGACCACTTTCGGGTTAGCCTTACCACGAGTTTGCTTCATGATATTTCCGACTAAGAAGCCGACCGCTCTATCCTTACCATTCTTAAAGTCTTCAATTGACTTTTCATTATTATCCAAAACTTCGTCAATAATTGGTTGTAAGACTGCAGGATCAGATAATTGGACCATGCCCTTTTCTTCGACCCAAGCTTTAGGGTCAGTGTCATTGGCAACGATCTGCTTGAAGACTTTCTTGGCAATCTTGCTAGAAATTGTTTCGTCTTGGATCAAGCCGATCATTTGTGCCAAATGTTCTGGTGTCAAAGCTAATTCAGCCAATTCTTGTTTCTTGTCGTTCATATAGGCACTCACTTCACCCATCAACCAGTTAGCGGCTAATTTAGGATCAGCGCCTGCAGCGACAGTTGCTTCAAAGAAGTCTGACATTTCCATCGTCTGTGTCAAAACATTGGCGTCATATTCTGTGACACCCCATTGTTCAACGTAACGTTGACGACGATCTTCTGGCATTTCAGGAATGGAATCTTGGACTTCTTTGATCCAGTCATCTGAAATGTGGATCGGCGGCAAATCAGGTTCTGGGAAGTAACGATAATCGCTCTTACCTTCCTTGACCCGCATCAAGACTGTTTCACCAGTATTAACGTCAAACCGGCGAGTTTCTTGTTGGATCGAGCCGCCAGCCCGGATCACATTTTCCTGGCGTTTTTCTTCAAATTTCAAACCTGAACGCACATGTTCGAAAGAGTTCAAGTTCTTCATTTCCGTCTTAGTCCCGTATTGCTCTGAACCAATTGGGCGAACAGAAATGTTAACGTCGACACGCATGGAACCTTCTTCCATCTTCACGTCAGAAACGCCCGTAAATTGAATGACTTGACGTAACTTTTTCAAATAAGCATAAGCTTCATCTGCAGAAGCAATATCTGGTTTTGAGACGATTTCAATCAAAGGTGTCCCCTGACGGTTCAAATCAACGTATGAATAACCATCGGGATCATGGGTGTTTTTCCCGGCATCTTCTTCGACGTGCATTTCTTCGATCCCAATTTTCTTAGTTGAACCATCTTCTAGTTCAACTTCCAAGTAACCTTCCCGACCAATTGGAGTTTGTGCCTGAGTGATCTGGTAGGCCTTTGGATTATCTGGGTAGAAGTAGTTTTTCCGGTCAAAGTGGATATCTTTAGTAATTTGGCAGTTTAAAGCTAAGGCAGCTCGCATACCGTATTCTAACGCACCCTGGTTGACTTCGGGCAAAACACCCGGATAGCCCCAGTCAAGGACGTTAGTATTCGTATTTGGTTCTGAACCATATTGGACTGGTGCCGGAGAAAATGCTTTAGACTTAGTCTTCATTTCAATATGGACTTCCAGCCCAATCGTTGTTTCAAAGTTCATTAATTTTCTCCTCCAATCGTTGGTACGGCTTGATGAAAGTCAGTTGCTTGTTCAAAGGCGTAGCCGGCACGATACATTGTTTCTTCACCAAATTGTGGTGCGATCAATTGCATCCCGATCGGCATTCCGTTTGAAAAGCCAGCTGGCAAGGACATCCCTGGCAAACCAGCTAAGTTAACTGGAATGGTGAGGATATCGTTCATATACATTTTAACTGGATCATTGATCTCAGCACCAATATCAAAGGCCGTTGAAGTCGTTGTTGGGCTCAAAATCAAGTCATAGTTGGCAAAGACATCAGCGAAATCGCGACAGATCAACGTCCGGACCTGGGCAGCCTTCTTGAAGTAAGCATCGTAAGTTCCGGCAGATAAGGAGAACGTCCCCAACATGATCCGGCGCTTCACTTCGTCACCAAAGCCTTCAGAACGTGAACGAACGTAGACGTCTTCCAAGTTCTTCACATCTTCAGCCCGGAAACCGTAACGGATCCCATCGTAACGTTGTAAGTTAGATGAAGCTTCAGACGAAGCAATGATGTAATAAACTGGCACACCGTATTTACTATGTGGCAAAGAAACTTCTTCCACTGTTGCACCTAATTTTTCAAAGGTCTTAGCAGCGTTCAAGATTGCTTCTTTAACTTCAGGGTCGACCCCTTGTTCCAAGTATTCTGTTGGCAAACCGATCCGCATGCCCTTGATATCACCATCTAATTTAGCAGTGAAATCAGGCACTTCGCGTTCGGAAGAAGTAAAGTCATGTTTGTCATGTCCTGCAATAGCACTTAACAACAAGGCGTTATCCTTCACTGAACGAGTCATTGGTCCCACCTGATCTAAGGAAGAACCAAAGGCGATCACGCCGTAACGAGAAACACGGCCATAAGTTGGCTTAACGCCGACGATCCCGTTAAAGGCAGCCGGCTGACGAATTGAACCACCAGTATCAGTGCCCAAAGCAGCTAATAATTGACCTGAGGCCACTGCGGCTGCGGGACCACCGGAAGAACCGCCGGGAACTTTAGTCTGGTCCCAGGCATTCTTCGTGATCTTAAAGGCAGAGTTTTCGTTAGAACCGCCCATCGCAAATTCATCCAAGTTCAGCTTACCCACATTGATCATCCGCGCAGCATTCAGCTTGTTCATGACAGTTGCGTTGTAAATTGGTTCAAAGTTTTCCAGGATCTTGCTGGCAGCCGTCGTCTTCAAACCCTTGGTAATAATATTATCTTTAATACCGACTGGGATACCTGCTAGTTTTTCAGCATCAGTTATGCCTGCTTGGTCGACCTGCGCAGCAGCGGCTACAGCTGCTTCTTCATTTAAAGTCAGGAAAGACTCAATTTTTTGGTCCCGGGCCTTGATCTGTTTGAAAGTTTCTGCCGTTAATTCTGCGGCACTAAAATCATGCTTGACCAAACCGTTATGGATCGAAGTTAGATCATTTTTAAAGTAATCCATTAGTTAAGCTTCCTCACTTTCATCAATAATTGCGGGAACCTTGATCAGCCCGCGGTCCTTTTGTGGGACGTTTTTCATTAATTCTTCACGGTCAGTTCCTGGAACTGCAACGTCTTTTCGCATGACGTTTTTAGCTTCGGCGACTGTTGATGTTACTGGCACACCAGTTGTATCAACTTCGCTCAGCTGTTGGACCATGGTAATAATATCATCCATTTGACCGGCAAACATTTGCAGTTCATCAGCAGTGAATTCGAGCTTCGCTAACTGGGCAACGTGCTTGACTTCATCGGCGGTAATTGCCATTTTGTTTCCCTCTTTCTCTTCATTTCGATTTTATGGTTTTTAGTCGGGTTCCGTGAAACAAAAGATTCCGCTGATCTTGCCCCAACCTTCAATGCCTAAAGTACATTAAAGACCAGGTCACGATAATGCTCATCTCTTAAGCGTTTCGCTCCACCCTGTGTTTTTTCACATTAACACTAGCTATTTTAGCATATTTTCAGAAAGGTTTAACCCTATAATCACTAAAAACTAGCCAATCAATGGCTAGTTTTTGAGTGTAGCTGCAAATTGGTGCAGGTCCTGGCATTTTTTTGCCTGACTTGTAACCAGTCACGAACCAACTGGCTATTACTTTGCCTGTCTTGTAACCAGTCTCAAGCCAACTGGCTATTACTTTGCCTGTCTTGTAACCAGTCTCAAGCCAACTGGCTATTACTTTGCCTGACTTGTAACCAGTCTCAGGCCAACTGGCTATTACTTCGCCTGACTTGTAACCAGTCTCAAGCCAACTGGCTATTACTTTGCCTGACTTGTAACCAGTCTCAAGTCAACTGGGTATTACTTCACCTGACTTGTAACCAGTCTCAAGTCAACTGGCTATTACTTTGCCTGACTTGTAACCAGTCTCAAACCAACTGGGTACTACTTCGCCTGACTTGTAACCAGTCAGACCTGCTTTTTTGCTTAATAACTGTTAAAGACGTGGGAGTAGAAGTCGCCCTTACCGTCTTCACGTGAAAGGAACGACTGCACGGTCCCATCCGCACTCTTGATCGTGACATCGATTGGGATCCCAGTTGGCAAATAAGTCCGTGCCGCCTGAGCGACATACTGGGTGAAACTCATGATTTCTGTCTGACTGTAGAACTGCGTTGTAATGTTGACTTTCATTCCCTGCAAGGTCTTGTTTTTATACTGACCCTGTGCCGTGACACCGGCAAGGTTCGGGAAGAAGTTCTTGATCTTATTTTGGAAACCTTCAAATGAGGTTTCGTCGTTATCATTTGGCACCGACTTAGTTGCTGTGGCCGGGAAAGTATAACTGGCTAAATTAGTATCCGTCCAGTTACTGATCTCATTGCCGCTCTTCGAAACCGCAGTCGCGTAGAAAGATCCACCAACTAAGCTGTCATTAGGTGCCTGCTCAAACATCGCAATCAAGATTGGGGTGTCGTTGCTGACGCCCTTTTCCTTGCGCAAGCGCGATAAAATCTTCGCGGCGGTAATTCTACCCTGTTTGACCATTTCTTCTTTAGAAATATCAGAAATGTAGGTTGCTCCGTACTGTTCTTTTTGGTAATAATCCTTCCGATTCATCCCGATCCCAATCGTCAAACCGCCTAAGCTTAACTTACCGTTGTGATCATTCATGTAATCTTGTTCTTCAATTTGTTGGACATACATTGGGTTACGTTCGTCGGCTTCTTTTTTACCATTATCCGCCGGATTCAGCCCCGTTGGATTATCCTTAGAAACACGGTCCAACCAGTTTTCAACGGTGTCTCGTCCTAACAATTGGCCTTCTTGGAAAACGTATTTCTTAGGCGAAAATTGTTTCTTCGATAAGGTCGTTAAGCCGGACTCAAAACTTTGCAAGTTCATGATCTTATCGGCTTCCTGGGTAATACCTACCCCACGCGCCTTACTCGTTTGATACTTGCCATCCCGGATCACCCCTTGATAATCAGTGTCCGTCGTTTTACCAGTAGTTTGGTAACCCGTTTTTGAAGTCGTGTCCGTCGTCTTCGCCGTATTGCCCCGCGTGCCAGTCGTCGAAGAATTCGAACAAGCGGCTAATAAGACCAGCGACATAACCAAACTAATGCATAATGTCAGCTGTTTTTTCATTGTTCTGCCTCCATTTTCTGGGTAAACTGAGCTTCATCCATAACGGGTGTGCCCAACTCTTGCGCCTTCGTTAATTTGCTGCCAGCATCGTGACCGGCAATTAAGAGGGTCGTTTTTTTCGAAACACTACCAGTCACCTTCGCGCCATGGGCTTGCAACCATTTTTTAGCTGTTGCCCGACTCAAAGTATCAAGTGTCCCGGTCAAAACCACCGTTTGTCCGTTAAACTCGCTGCCCTGAGCCTCTTCTTCCACCTGACTGGCTGTTTTACCCAAATATTCCATGTTAACGTCTTGTTTCTTTAATTCCGTAATTAGCTCATGAACTTCCGCGGTTGCAAAGTATTTGACCAAACTTTCTGCGATCACACCGCCGATAGAATCGATCTGCTCGATTTCTTCGACTGGAGCCGCAGCGATCGCGTCCAAACTGCCAAAGTGCTGGGCTAAAATCCGGGCTGCCTTGGCACCGACGTGTCGAATCCCCAAACCAAACAAGAGGTGTTCAACCGAGTTTTGCTTGCTGGCTGCGATCGCCGTTAACAAATTAGTCGCAGACTTCTCTTTGACTTTGTCCAGCTGTAAAAGCTCCTCTTTAGTCAAGGAATACAAGGAAGCCACATCGCTGATCAAGTTCAAGCTAAACATCTGTGCGATGATTGCCTTACCCAGGCCGCGAATGTCCATCGCATTTCTAGAAGCAAAGTGGATCACACTTTCTTTCAGTAGTGCCGGGCACTTCGGATTCACGCACCGTAAAGCCACTTCATCATCTAAATGGACTAACTCTGCCCCACACTCTGGACAGGCCGTTGGGATCACATAGACGCTGGAATCAGCGGGACGTTTGTCCAAAACGACCTCAGAAATTTCCGGAATAATGTCGCCAGCCTTGTGTAGCTTGACCGTATCTAACAAACGCAGCCCTTTTTCAACCACGTAGTCCGGATTGTGCAAGGAAGCCCGACTAACTGTCGAACCCGCCAACTGGACTGGATCCATGACTGCAGTCGGAGTAACGACCCCGGTCCGCCCGACGGTCCACTCAATTTCTCGTAAGACCGTTTCTTGTTCATCTGGCGGGAATTTGTAGGCGATCGCCCACCGCGGTACTTTGACTGTATTTCCCAGGTCCTGTTGCACCGTAAATGGATCAGCTTTTAAGACGATCCCATCGATCTCATAGGCTAAATCTGCCCGAGAATCCTGGTAGTCGTCAATGTATTGGTCGACTTCTTCCATGCTGGTAGCCAAACGAGAATCCGTATTAGTCTTAAAGCCCCACTTGCGCATTTGTTGCAGTGCCTGGCTTTGTGATGTCACGCCAAACTTTTCAGGTTCCATCAGGTAGTAGATAAAGGTACTCAAATTCCGCGCTGCTGTCACCTTAGAATTCAGCTGACGCAAGGAGCCCGCCGCTGCATTCCGCGGGTTCGCAAAGACCGCTAAGCCCTGTTCTTCACGCGCTTCATTCAGCTTCACAAACGAGCTTTTCGGCATATAACATTCACCACGAACTTCCACTGAAACTGGTTCACTTAAGCGCAGCGGGATCGCATTGATCGTCTTTAGGTTTTGCGTAATATCTTCACCGATCGTCCCATTGCCGCGAGTCGAGCCTTTGACAAAAACTCCATCCTCGTAAGTTAACGAAATGGCCAAACCATCGATCTTTAATTCACAGTTAAACGGCACTTGTTCCCCGACATTCTTGTGCAAGCGTTCGATAAACTCCTGCAATTCTGCCTTAGAAAAGACGTCACCCAACGATAACATCGGTGTCTCGTGCGTTACTTTTTCAAAGCCGGCTAAGATCTGTCCGCCCACCCGTTGCGTTGGTGAATCGGGCGTGATCACTGCCGGATTTTTTGCTTCTAATTCTTGGAGCTGACGGTAAGTTTGGTCATAGACTGCGTCTTCCACGCTAGGTTGGTCTAAAACGTAATACTCACGCCCCCACTGATTTAATTTCTGCCGTAATTGTGCGGCGAGTTCTGCCTCCTTGGCGGCCATCGTTTCTCCTCCTTGATCACATTGTCTGGGCAGGTCAAAGCACTTGGTGTCGCCTCACCCGCCAGTCAATTTTGCTGATAATCATTTTACCGCACTTAGCCGAAGTTTTTGGTCAAGTGCGGTATTTTTAAGCAAAGTTTAGAACTAACGCTTTGTAATTGGTGCAAAGGACGCCAACAGACGCTTGATACCTTGTGAATCAAAGGCGATATCCAGCTCGGTATCCTCACCGCTACCGGTCACTTTGACCACAGTTCCTTCACCCCAAGCTTTATGGAAGGCCTTATCGCCCACCTGCCAGCTCTTCTTTTCGGCTCCCGTTGTCGCTTGTTTCGTGACTGTTCCTGGAGCACTGACCGCCGCTTTTTTGTATGGATTTATCTGTCTAGCGGTTTGACGGTTGCCGAAGACTGAAGAAGCGCGCTGCTCATTGTCTGTTTCCAATAAGTCATCCGTAATTTCACCGATAAAGCGTGAAGCTGCGTTCGTTTGCTTCCGGCCGTACAACATCCGGGAAAAAGCGTTCGTCAAATACAGTTCTTGTTGTGCCCGCGTAATACCGACGTAGGCCAGGCGACGCTCTTCTTCCAGTTCATCATCGTCTGTCATTGACCGTGACAACGGGAAGATACCCTCTTCCATCCCAATCAAAAAGACAACTGGAAATTCAAGTCCCTTAGCGGCATGCAAGGTCATCATGGTGACTTCATTTTGTTCCTCATCCACGCTGTCTTGGTCTGAGACCAGTGACAATTCCGCCAAGAAATCAACGAATGGATCTTGGTGCTCCTCGTCTTCTTCCCAGGAAGAATCGTACTGCTGCGTCACAGTCAGAAACTCATCCAAGTTTTCCAAACGGCTCTCGTTTTCGAGCGAGTTCGTCTTCTTTAAAGCTTGGCGGTAACCAGAACGGTCCAAGAGCGTTTCCGCTAATTCAGTCACGGTCGCAGTCTGTTCCATCTCATGCATCTCACGCATCATGTGGCCAAATTGTTCCAACTGCTTGGCAGCTTTTCCCGTAATGTTAGTCATCACAACATTTTCGGCAGCTTCTAACAAACTCAAGCCATTCATCGCCGCAAAATTATTCAACTTATCTAAGCTGGCTTGACCGATCCCCCGTTTAGGTTCGTTCACGATCCGCGTAAAGCTCATGGAATCTTGCGGGTTAGTTGCCAAACGCAAGTAAGCCAAGATATCCAAAATTTCTTTACGGTCGTAGAAACGGTGCGCCCCGACGATTTTATACGGAATGTTAGTCTTCACAAATGTTTCTTCCATCACACGTGACTGGGCATTGGTCCGGTACAAAACGGCAAAATCATTATAGCTTTTACCCTGTTCGCGAATCGCCTGCTGGATATTTTTGACAACATAGTAAGCTTCATCATTGGCGTTCATGCCCCGGTAATAATGGATCTTATCGCCGGTCTGATTTTCCGTCCACAAAGTTTTAACTTTCCGGTTCGAGTTATTTGCGATCACCGCATTGGCTGCGTCCAAGATCGTCTTAGTTGAGCGGTAGTTTTGTTCCAATTTCACGACTTTGGCGTCTGGATAATCTTTTTCAAAGTTCATGATATTTTCCATGTTCGCGCCACGCCAGCCGTAAATACTCTGGTCGGCATCCCCGACAACACAGAGGTTCCGGTAACCTGCCGCGAGCATCCCGACCAAGCGGTACTGTGCTTCGTTGGTATCCTGGTATTCATCGACGTGAATATATTGGAACTTCCGTTGGTAATATTCCAGAGTCTCTTTGTCCTCAGTAAACAAGACGATCGTTTGCATGATCAAGTCATCAAAGTCCATCGCCGAGTCTTTGCGCAGTTCTGCCTGGTACATTTCATAAGCCTGAGCCGTGATCTGTTCAACTGGTCCTTCGGCATTTTTCTTGTAGTCATCAACTGTCAACAAGTCGTTTTTTGCATTAGAAATATTGCTTAAAATCATCCGTGGATCGTAACGTTTGGTATCAACATTCAAATCCGCCAAGATGTGCTTCATCAACGTGCGTTGTTCGCTCGGGCTAGCGATCGTAAAGGACCGGCTAAAGCCAATCTTTTCAGCCTCACGCCGTAAGATCCGCACACACAGGGCATGGAAAGTTGACACCCAAATAGCGGACGCATCTTCGCCTAACAACTGGTCGACCCGTTCGCGCATTTCGCGGGCAGCCTTATTGGTAAAGGTAATTGCCAAAACGTGCCACGGTAAAATACCTTTTTCTTGAATCAAGTAGGCGACCCGGTGTGTCAGAACACGGGTCTTACCACTGCCTGCACCTGCCATGATCAAGAGCGGTCCTTCGGTGGCTTGAACTGCTTCAGCTTGTTTATCGTTCATCTTGTCTAGTAGGTTTTTTTGAACCAAATTATTCAATCCTCTCTAAATCTTCAATCTGTTTTATTATATCACAGCCACCCCCACGGGTCAGTGACTGGGCCCCGCTTTTTACCGAAAATCCTGCGAGTTGGTCAGGGTGATTTACGGAATGATGCTACTGGCTGACCTTGTTTGAGCGGAAAGCAGTGGCGCTCTTAAGATTGCCGGCACTACTTTTTCAAACTTAGGGCAGCTAGCGCGTAAAAAAACTGTCGCTCCCCAATGATAGAAAACGACAGTTCCTAGTTTTAATTTTAGTCAGGACTTCACTGCAGCTAATCTTTGGGCAGCTCTTCTGCCGGTTTCTTAGCTTCTTGGTCCCAAATCCCCGTAGCATCCAGTTGTTCCTTAGCTGCATAGCCATCGTCGGCCGGCACGATCACGTAACCAACTTTCGACTGCGGCTGCATTGAGGCCGGATAACGGAAGAAGTGGTAAAACCAGTTATCCTTCAAGACCCACTGCGTTTTAATGGCGGGATAGTCTTCTGGCGTCACCATGCCAAGGGCCGCCTTTTGAATCACTTGCGGAGTGACTAACGGCATGCCAACTGCAACTCTAATCTGTTGTTCTTCCAAGGAAACATTGCTGATCTTCTGGTAAAGGTAGCCGGATTCATGCATGGCTGGCACGACCCGTTTGACATAAATCGCTTGGGCTGGTGTGACGAAAAAGGCAATTTCCAAGACACCGACATAGTTCAAGTTATCCCCGATCTGTGCCGCAATTTTTTTAATTTCTTGCCAAATGGGTGCAGGTACGTCGGCTGGCCCCACCACCTGTGCTAAGCGATGTTCCTGGTAGTAGGTCTCTAGTGGTGCCATAAAAGTCAAGGTCCCATCTTGTTGCCGGAAGAGGAACACCGAAACTTCTCGTTCATACGGGATCCATGATTCCAAAATGAAAGTTCCCTGCTCGACCAATTCCCCACATTTGGCAATATCAGATTGTTTGCGTAAGACCAATTGCCGGTGCATAAAGCCCTTTTGAATCGGCTTTAACACACAAGGAAAACCAATTGATGAAATCGACTGATAAATGTCATCCAAGCTAACAACTGTGGCGTAGGGTGCAATATTCACATTCATTTGTTCAAAGAAGACACGCTCTAACAAACGGTCCTGCATTAACTCAAGCGCCTCGCTGCCCTGGGGCACACTGGTAAAACGCTCAATAAATTTCACAGCTTCAGAACTGACCTGTTCAGACTCATAAATTACCAAATCACATCTTTCAGCAAATTCCTGCAGCTGGACTTGGTCGTTGCCGCGACCGACAATGCCTAGGTCAGCCGCCTGGAGCGTTGGACTTTCAGCATTTGAACCGTACGCTACTGTTTTGAAACCCATTTGTTTGGCTTGGTGCAATAATTCGATACCATTTGGACTATTACCGATCACACCGAGGGTACTTTCTGGAAATATGACTTTCTCTGCCACTCTAATTCACTACTTTCCGTTTCTCAATATTACATCTTAATTAACAGGATACCATACTTAACGAGTTCTAGTCTGAGTTTCCGCTGATTCTTTACCGAAAATCAGGAAATTTTTTAGTTAATTTTAATTACACAGAAAAAGCCACCCTTCTAACTGAAAGATGGCTGCTTGAAACAGATAACGAGTTGATCCGCCCTGTTATTTAGTCGAACTCCTAAACTCAGAAGATTCCGTCTAATCAGAAAGGACCTTCAATGCCCAAAACGCATTAAAGATCCTTTCCCATTAGTACTCATCTTCTAAGCGAGTTGATCCGCTCTGTTATTTAGTCGAGCTGCTTGAAACAGAAAGTTCCGCCTATCCAAACCTGGGGTCAATGCCTAAATCGCATTAACTCCCAGGTCCCGATAGTGCTCGCTTTCTAACCGTTTCACTCCGCTCTGTTATTATTCTTTAACAAAATGAACTGTGTCATCTTCAAAAGAAGCGATCCGCGCTAATGATTCGACCCGGACACCCTGTTCACGCAACATTGCGCCCCCAGTTTGGAAGGCCTTTTCAATCACGATCCCTGCTCCTTCAACGTGTGCTTGAGCTTGACGACAAATTTCTAACAAACCAGAAACTGCCTGACCATTTGCCAAAAAATCATCAATGATCAAAACGTTATCTGTCGGTAATAAAAACTTTTGGTCTACGGAAATTTTGTTAGTTACTTTTTTAGTATATGAATAAACATCTGCCGTATACAATGAATTGTTCATGGTTGAACTCTTTGTTTTACGCGCGAACAATACTGGCACATGCAAAGCCAAGCCAGTCATGATTGCTGGTGCGATCCCTGATGATTCGACCGTCAAGATCCGAGTAATATTGTTATCCCGGAATAAGTGGGCGAATTCTTGGCCAACTGTATTCATTAATTCAGGATCGATCTGATGGTTTAAAAAAGAATTAACCTTCAATACGTTACCTGGCAACACCAATCCATCTTCTTTGATCCGTTCTTCTAATAGTTTCACTACAAAAATTTCCTCCTCATATTTATTTCTTTATTTTTGACTAACTAACTAATATAGTCAAGAATAGCACATCCCTGACTAGACAACAACATTCGGTTTTTACTGAAAAAGCCTGCCTCTTTCACCAAAATCAGTCATACTGGTCCAAATGGTACTCTTGAATCAGGTCGATCAATTTTTGTGCATAGCCTGGATCAGTCGCATACCCTTTTGCTTGTAAAGCTTGGGCAGCTTGTTGATAGTTAGCCGCTGCAAGTACTGCCTGATAGTGGCTAGCGTCCCAACCAGTCCCATTAACGAACAATTGAGTATGCGCCGCAATTGATTCATCGTAACTGGCGTAAGAAGCAAAACGTGCCTTGACCGTGATCCACTGACCGTTAACATACTCTTTCGTCGTCAGCAGTGGACTATTTGGCTGGTCACTCTTAATTCCAAACAAGTTATGGTAACGCGCAGACAACTCACTTTGACCCCAGTTCGACTCTAATGCCGCCTGTGCCAAAGTAATGCTGGCAAAGACATGGTATTGCCGCTGCTGCTTTTGTGCGCTGGGCACCAGCTGTTTGATAAAGTCAGTCTTAGTCTGTTGCGGCGACTCGCGTTCGATGCGCGCAGGTTCCTGTCGTTGGTCGATCCACTTGATCGTTTGGACTGAGATCAACGTTACCAACAAGACAATTAAAATCAAGTCTGGCAACTTGACGCCGCGTCGCTTGGACGTCCGTCGTTTCGCCGGTCTTTTTCTAGCTGTTGACTGCGTTTTTGTCGTAGATTTAGTTTTACGAGTAGTTTGCTTCTTTTGTGCCAATCAGATCATCTCTTCTTCCCCCGGCTCAATAATGGTTTGGCGATCAAAGGTGAAACTAACGCGCCAATTATTGCTTCGGGAATGCCATTAGTAGCCACGACCCCTAACAGGTATGGGAATAATGCTTCCAGGTCGATTTGATAAAGTATTTGTGACTGTCCGCGATAAAACAAGTAAATTTGTCCCAAAACTAACAGAGTATTGGTCAACGATCCCAACAACCCCGCTATGCTTAAAGCCCAGTATTGTGACGAACCTTTGTGTGCCAACCAGCGAAAAGTATAGCCCGCCACAACGCCAATCAAGATCCGCGGTAAAACTGAAACAAGCGGATTAATAAACACAATTGTCGCTAACGGACTAGTCGGCCAGACAAATGCCCGGACAAAGGTAATTAGTCCCCAAATACCGCCGACGATCCCGCCACCGCCTGGTCCTAAAACCAAGGCAGCAACGATAACTGTGACGTGAATAATTGTTAAATTAAGCGGCCCAATTGGGATATAGCCCAATAAGGGAATAAAATTTTGCAGAATGATGATTGCAGTAAACAGTGCGTACAACACCCACCGATAGGTCTGGTTATGTTTAGTCACTTGATTTACCTCCGTTTAAATACAGTAATTTTAAAGTCCACTGAAAATTGTTAATCGTTCAATAATCATTGAATTTAATTATAGCATATTCATTTCTGAGCGGAACGACTAATCTAAAAAATAGTGCAAAACAGTTCCTGAGCACTCTCCTAGTTTTTTGACGTTGAGAGCTGTTGCGAAGCTAAGCTGCAAGGCCGAGCAACTTCAAAAGCAGATTTTCTAACAAAAAACGACCGCACTTTGGCAGTCGTTTGTAGTAACTTTGATTATTCTAAGTTGTTACAGGTCTTCGTGCACCAGTTCCACTGCTTGCCCCAAAACCCGCTTAAAAATCGCAAAATCACGCGGCTCGATCTCATCTTCTAAGCGTCGTTGCAAGTTTTCCCAGAACTCTTGGTTATTGTTGAGACTTGAAGTATATTTTTCAGTCGTTGCTAAATGAGTTACCCGGTGATCGGCAGGGTCGATTCGCTTATCGATCAAGCCCAAGTTGATCAGTTTCTTGATGTGGTAGTTAGTATTTGGCGTCGACTGCCCCAAGAGCCGGGAAATCTTACCAATTGTTGGCTGCCTTAACTGGTAAATTGCTTCCAAATAGTAGACATCGATTGCACCCAGTTTGGCTGATTCAGACGAATTATATTGCTGGTTAGTTAATTGTAGGATCTGTGATAAATCTGTCATTAATTTTTGTAAAGAACTCATTGTGAAACCCCCATTGTATAATTGATACCCCTAATCTGCGAAGATTAATTGACTTCAAACTATATTATTTACATATTACATTGTACGACATTTAGCACAGAACGCAAGAAAATTAGCTTGATTTTTTCAAATTAAATTTTTAAGACAGAATGTGAAATTCCGTAAGTTTCCCCCTTTAAGCGACAACAATAATTTTAAACTAATCGTTACTAAAATCATAATCTTGCCAAATTGCCTAGTTTGAAAGCCTTTTCCCTGAAAAAATTATTTTTTACGATTTCCCTGATTTTTCTTGGCCTAACACCTTAATTTTTTTAACTAAGTTCGCGCCAAAATTGAAATTAGTTATACTTTATTGCAACATAACTTTAAACTAACTTCCACCAAAAATAATTTTAGTCGACTGATTTAGCCAAGCAAGCCTTAAACAATTCTTATCACCTTGACTATATTCAAAACGCTTTCTTCGTGCTATAATCTTCTCAATCGCGTTTACTTTTAACGTGAATGAGTTTATTTTGCAGGAGGGATCAATGCATGCGCAACATTACTAAAATACTCTGGGGATTGCTGACGGTGGTCGCATTTGTCTTAGGGATCATCGGACTAGCGTTACCAGTCATGCCACAACTACCATTTTTGATCACCGGGTTTTTCGGTTTATCGAAGGTCTCTCCCCGTTTCCACCAGTGGGTCACTAACACTAAAATTTACCGAAAACTATTTGGCCATCTAACGAAATATTGTCAGGATAAAAAACAAGAATTCGAACAGCGTGGAGCAACTTGGTACCAAAACCTCTACCTGAAAATGATGATGGTCCTGATGATCAAAGATTAAAATCACACATAAAAACTGCGTCAGCCCCGACAAACTGTTGTCGTGAGCTGGCGCAGTTTATTTTTTTATTGGTCGGCCATCGCTTTTCGCAGCGCAGCGGCCAACGGACTTTCTGCTGGTTCTTCGTCCTGGTTGATTTTTTTCATCAACCGTTTTTCCTCATGCTTCGTCATCTTTTTATTCTTTTTCTTGCGGTCATTCGGCTTTTCTGTCGTACCATCATACTTGCACCGGAAGTACGTGCCGTTTTTCCCCTCAACCAACAACATCTTTCTGTGACACTGTGGACAACGGTGATTTGTGACCATCGCTTCTGCCCGCCGGTGATAGTCGCAGTCCGGATTAGTACATACCAGGAGCTTACCATTTCTAGTATTCTTTTCTTTGAGGAGTGACCCGCATTTCGGACACTTCTTGGCGGTAATCGAATGATCCTGATATTTCTGCTGACTGTTCTTGATTTCTTTAACTAGTTGAACAGTTTCCTCTTCAATTTCATGTAAGAAATTTTGGCTGTTGTACTTGCCCTGCGAAATAGCGGTCAACTGCTCTTCCCACTTGGCTGTCAAATCTGGACTTACTAAGGCTGGATTGACCAGTTTCAGCAGCTGCTTGCCCTTCGGCGTCACCCGCAAGTGGTTGCCTGTCCGTTCCATTAACTCAGTCTTCACCAGTTTTTCAATGATCTCAGCCCGAGTCGCTGGCGTTCCTAACCCATATTTTTCCATTTTTGCCAACAAACTTCCTTCATTTAACGGTGCTGGCGGAGTAGTTTGTTCCGCTGAAATTTTGAATTTTGGTGCGACCGTCTGTCCAACTTTCCAATCTTGTTGGGCAGTCTCTTTGACATGGCCGGCCTTCCAACCGGCTTCGACTACTTTTTGTTGGGTAAAAATAAAGGTCTCATTACCAAAAGCAACCGTCACCTTTTCTTGTTTAGTTTGGTACGGTTGGGCAAATAATCCGGCAAAACGGCTGGCGATCATGGTGTAGATCCGGTGCTCGTCTTGGGAGAGTTTGTCATAACGCGGCCGTTGTTCAGTTGGGATCAGCGCATGGTGATCTGTGACTTTGGCATCATTGAACACTTTTTTGACCGTGACTTGGCTGCCATTATGCAAATAATCTTTGGCAGCTGGGATCAAATTAGTGATTGCCTGCAAACGTTCTGCCATGGTTGCCTTCAGATCTGTACTCAAATATTTGCTGTCTGTCCGTGGATACGACACAATTTTGTGGACTTCGTACAAACTCTGCACAAGTGAGAGAGTCTTCTTGGCCGAGTAGCCAAACGCCTGGTTCGCTTCTCGCTGTAATTCAGTTAAATCATAGGGTAATGGTGCTGCTTGCGACTTATCTTTGTGTTCGACCGCAGTCACTTTCCCTTGTTGCTGGCTGAGGTCCTTGACCACGGCTTGAGCAGCTGCCTGATTTTTCAAAGCGAAGCGGTCTTTTTGTTGGCGTTGCGCTTGTTGACCGTTGACTTCCAAGTTTACCGTAAAATACTTTTGCGGCTTAAAATTGTTGATTTTTTGTTCCTGTTGATCAACCTGAGCCAACGTTGGTGTTTGCACCCGGCCAGCGGATAAATTATCATCGTACTTCACCGTTAATGCCCGGGTCACATTCAAACCGACCAGCCAGTCAGCTTTGGCACGAGAAAGCGCAGAATAATACAAATTGTCATATTCTTTGGCAGGTTTCAGTGCTTGGAAGCCGGCTTTAACAGCTTTAGTCGTTTGTGAAGAGATCCAGAGGCGTTTGACCGGCTTATTAAAGCGGACATATTGTAGGATCCAACGCGCCACTAATTCACCTTCACGTCCAGCATCAGTCGCGATCACGGCTTCACCGATATCTTTGCGCTTTGCCAAACTAGCAATCGTCTTCAACTGTCCTTGGGTCCGCGGTAACGGCTTAATACCAATTTTTTTCGGGAGCATCGGTAAGGTCGCTAACTGCCACTTGCCCCACTCTTTATTCAAATCTTCCGGCATCTGCAGGCCTAACAAGTGACCTAACGCCCAAGTAACTACGACCTTGTCGCCTTCAAAATAGTTTTTATGTTTCTGTGTTGCACCAAGAACTTTACTCAAGTCTCTGGCAACACTTGGCTTTTCTGCCAAAATTAACTGCTTCATTATTAATAACTTTCCTTTCAAATCCAAACTCATCTTATTGAGTGTAGCACATTTATTAGTTTAAAACGACCTTCGTCCATCGCGCAGCCCTATCCTAGCTGAATCTTGCAGCAGAGATTTGAGATAAACAACGGACGCATTCACTTTCGCAGTCGCTGTTTTGGGGAAACAACGGGCACATTCGCTTTTGCAGTCGCTGTTTTGGGAAAACAACGGTCGCATTCGCTTTTGCAGTCGCTGTTTTGGGGAAACAACGGACGCATTCACTTTCGCAGTCGCTGTTTAAAGGAAACGACGGGTACATTCACTTTTGTAGGCGCTGTTTTGGGAAAACAACGGGCACATTCACTTTTGCAGGCGCTGTTTTGGGGAAACAACGGGTACATTTACTTTTGCAGTCGCTGTTTTGGGGAAACAACGGGCACATTCACTTTTGCAGGCGCTGTTTTGGGGAAACAACGGTCGCATTCACTTTTGCAGTCGCTGTTTTGGGAAAACAACGGGCACATTTGCTTTTGCTTACACCATTTGGCCGATCCAGTGATGGCATTTCCAATTCATGGTCCTACTTCCCCAAAACAGGACCGGCTATCCCGATTCATGGTCCTACTTTTCCAAAACAGGACCGGCTATCTCTCTCGCCAGCAAGATCAGCCATCCCACACTCTCACAAAATTTTGCCCGAAAAAAAGACACCCCTCACAAGGAGAGATGTCTCTAAACATATTCTGAAAGAATAATTATTTAAGGTTAACTGTTGCGCCAACTTCTTCAAGTTTAGCTTTGATATCTTCGGCTTCGTCCTTAGATACGCCTTCCTTGATAACTGATGGGATGTTGTCAACCAAGCCCTTAGCGTCTTTCAAGCCAAGACCTGTGATGTCCTTAACAGCTTTGATTGTCTTAACCTTAGCTGAGCCTTCGCTAGCTAATTCAACATCAAATTCTGTTTGTTCTGCGGCAGCAGCGCCACCAGCAGCACCTGCAGCTGCAACTGGAGCAGCAGCTGAAACACCGAATTCTTCTTCGATAGCTGAAACTAAATCGTTTAATTCAAGAATGCTGGCTTCTTTAAGGTCAGCAATGATCTTTTCTGTATCTAATGCCATTTTGATTTCCTCCAAATTTTTTATCAAATGTATTTAAAGTGCAACTTTAAGCTGCATCTTCTTCTTTGCTGTCAGCAATAGCTTTAACAGCATAAGCGACGTTGCGAACTGGTGCTTGCAATACTGAAAGCAACATTGACAACATACCATCGCGGTCTGGTAACTTGGAAAGTGCAACAATTTCTTCGACGGAAGAAACTTTGCCTTCGATCATACCACCCTTGATTTCTAATGCATCATGGTCTTCAGCAAATTTTGCGATCACACGTGCAGGTGCAGCGACATCTTCGCCACCAAAAGCAACTGCAGTAGGACCAGAAAATACTTCGTCCAAGCCTTCATAACCTGACTTGTCAGCTGCACGCTTCAAGAACGTGTTTTTGATAACACGCATTTCTACGCCTTCTTCACGTAATTGCTTACGTAATTCAGTAACTTCTTCCACCGTCAAACCACGATAATCAGTGACAACGATTGATGAAGCAGCGTTGAATTTTTCAGCAACAGCATCAACAATTTCAGCTTTTTTGGCAATAACTTCTTTACTCACTTGATTCACCTCCCAGTCATTGTGTAGAACTTTTTTAAACAAAAAAGCTCCGTATCCACCAAGACACAGAGAGAGAATAATAAACATTACTCCTCGGCAGGATATTAAGGCTTGCGCCACCTGAGTCTTAGGTAGAATCATATAAAAAAATTGACCTCTATTAATGTATCATGTACACCAACAGAAGTCAACTTATTTTTTCAATTTAATTTTTAAAATTAAAGAGATGCTTTATCAAGTGTAACACTTGGGCCAAATGTTGATGCCAAGGAAATGTGTTGGATGTAAACACCCTTCACAGATGATGGACGAGCCTTTGTGATCACATCGTTGATTGTTTTGAAGTTACCTGCAATAGCGTCTTCGCTAAATGAAACTTTACCTAGCGGAACATGAACGTTACCGTCACGGTCAGTTCTATAAGTAACTTTACCAGCCTTAGATTCTGTAACGGCACGTTTAACGTCCATTGTTACAGTACCTGTCTTAGGGTTAGGCATTAAGCCTTTAGGTCCAAGAACACGGCCCAAACGACCAACTTGTGCCATCATGTCAGGTGTTGCGATTGCAACATCAAAGTCCAACCAGCCATCTTGGATCTGGCCAACTAAGTCATCGTCACCGACAACATCTGCACCAGCATCCTTTGCTTCTTGAGCTTTAGGGCCCTTAGCAAAAACGATCACTTTTTGGTCTTTACCTGTACCATTAGGTAGCACAATAGCGCCACGCAATTGTTGGTCTGCTTGCTTTGTATCAACGTTTAATTTGAAAGCTGCTTCGATACTTGCATCAAAGTTAGCAAAGTCAATTTTCTTAACCAAGCTAATTGCTTCGTCAAGGTTATATTCTTTGTTTGCTTCAACCTGTTTAGCGGCTTCTAAATACTTCTTACTTTTCTTTGCCATTTGTAAATTTTCCTCCTTGCAATATGTGGTCTATCGGATAAACCTCCCACTTGATACATTCGCTTTCGCAAAGTATCCGACCGGGAAGCATGGTAATTAGTCTTCGACAGTGAAGCCCATGCTTCGTGCAGTTCCTTCAATCATGCGCATAGCAGCTTCAACGTCTGCTGCGTTTAGATCTTGCATTTTTGTTTCGGCAATTTCTTTAACCTGTTCCTTAGTTACGCTAGCAACTTTGTTGGTGTTAGGTTCGCCGGAACCATGTTCAACTCCAGCAGCTTTCTTCAATAAAATAGCTGCAGGTGGAGTCTTTGTGATGAAGTCGAATGAACGATCTTCATAAACACTGATCACAACAGGAATGATCATGCCTGCTTGATCAGCAGTCCGAGCATTAAATTCCTTTGTGAAGCCCATGATGTTAATACCAGCTTGTCCCAATGCAGGACCAACTGGTGGTGCAGGAGTTGCTTTAGCAGCAGGAATCTGCAATTTAACAATGTTTGTTACTTTTTTTGCCACGGTGAATTCCTCCTTATGTTCCGTGTGTGGTACGGATGGCCTTAAAATTTGGCCTCCCACTCATATGCCAAAAGCATACCTATAAAATATAGCACGTCCCTAGTTGCTTTGCAAGCTGTTTTCACTGATTTTCATCAGCAAGTGTCGTCGACCGCCCAACAACTAGGTTATTTGCTAGTTTAAACTAACTTATCGACCTGATCAAAACTCAGTTCAGCCGCAGTTTCCCGGCCAAACATTTCAATATCAACGCGCAGCTTCATCTTTTCATTGTCGATTTCTGTGATCTTACCGACCATGCCAGAAAAGGCACCATCGATGATCTTCACTGAATCGCCAATTTCTGCGTCAAACTTAGTATGACGAGTGCTGAGCCCTAATTGATGCAAAATACTGTCGATTTCTTCATTCAACAGCGGAGCTGGCTTACTACCAGAACCGTGAGAACCAACGAAACCAGTTACACCAGGTGTGTTTCTGACAACATACCAAGCTTGGTCAGACATCACCATTTCAACTAACACGTAACCAGGGAAAGTTTTGAGTTTTTCAATTTTTTCCTTACCTGTCTTAGTTGTTTCGCGCTTTTCTTCTTCAGGAACTACCACACGGAAGATGTTGTTTTCCATCCCCATTGATTGTGCCCGGGATTCAAGGTTAGTTTTCACTTTATTTTCATATCCAGAATAAGTATGCAAAACATACCATTTCTTTTCAAGATTTTCAGCCATTGTTTCTAATGTCTCCTTTTATCTGTCAAACTTTACTTTTATCTTCAATTTTTCGCCAAAATAAAAAAACCTCGACATTGCGAAGTTTCCTTACCACCGTGATTATAGCAAATCTTGCTCCAAATTACTAGTCACAATCCTCCTAGATAATGAGCTTGAGTACAAGCTGGACTAAATAATCTGCAACTCCAAAAAAGACCGCAAATCCCAGTCCCATCAAAATCACCGTTGTTGTATCCTTGCGATTTTCACGCGCGGTCGGCCATGTCGTTGCCTTCATGGTTTGACCAACATTTTTTAAAAATTTCATAATTTAGCCTCCCTCGCCTGGCGAGTGTCTATTAATTTACTTTACTTTGTCTCCCGGTGGACTGTATGCTTACCGCAATACTTACAGAACTTTTTAACTTCCAACCGTGAAACACGTGCAGGATTTTCGACTAACGTATAGTTCCGTGAGCCGCATTCTGAACATGCTAAGGCAATTTTTCTTTTTCCAGCCATCTTCGTTCTCCTTCATTCTATCATTTGTAACTTTATCATGGTCATCAAAACAAGTCAATACTGCATGAAGTCCGCCCACCTGCTACTTCGACAAGTGATCGCGGAGTTTGCGTAAGGTTTCGAGCTGTTCAGGGTCCCAGGGATTGCGTCTGACTGCTCGTTGGTCCTGATAGCGTTGGGCAGCCTTTTTAACTTCTTTTTGTGCTCGCCGAATATCTTGGGCCAACTCCCAGGCTGGTTTCCTGAGTGCTCCCTGAGAAAAAATCGTCCACTGCTCCGCTTGATCACTCGTTGCCACGGTCACTTGCGTCAATGGCGACATTAACTCTCCCGCCAACGATTCGATGTAACTGTCAGCGGTCTGTCCTTCGTCGGTCCAAATGACTTGTAAAGTATACTGCTGATAGCTTTTAGATAAGCCCGGAACATACATCGCATCAAAAACGACGATGATCTGCGCCCCGCTTTGTTTATGGTAATCCGATAACACACGCAGGAGCTGATCTCTGGCCTCTTCTAAGCGGTCATGTTTCTTGAGCTGATTTAATTTAGGCCAATTGCCGATCATATTATAGGCATCGACGATCAAGATGTTTTTCTTCATGAAGTACTTACTTTCCTCTACTTGTATAAACTTGGTACATCAATAAACTAGCTGCAACACTAGCGTTCAAACTCTGCACATGACCACCCATTGGGATCGTCAGCATGCCATCGCAGTTTTTCTTTAAGAGCGGCGAGATCCCCTTGCCTTCGTTTCCGATCACTAAGGCTGTCGGGCTTGCCCCATCAAACTGGCGGTAATCTTGGCCTGCCATATCAGTCCCAAAGACCCACACGCCGCGTTTCTTTAATTCTTTGACAACGGCTGTCAAATTGCTAGCGCGCATCACTGGAATATATTCAACCGCCCCTGTTGAGGTTTTGGTAACTGTCGCAGTTAACTGAACTGCCCGTCGTTTAGGAATAATTACTCCGTGAACTCCAGCCGCATCAGCTGTCCGAATGATCGAGCCCAAGTTATGCGGGTCTTCGATTTCATCCAAAATCAAGAAAAATGGCGGTTCACCAGCTTCATCAGCTTTGGCAAACAAGTCATCTAACTCGGCATATTGGAAGGGAGCGACTGAGACGATCACGCCCTGGTGATTTTGGTGGTCGCTTAACATGTCCAGCTTGTTCTTGGGAACTCGTGAAACAACAATGCCTTTTTTCCGTGCGCTCACAGCGAGGTCATGCAAAGCATCCGACTTTAATTTTTCTTGAATGTAAACTTTATTCACCGGCTGAGTACTATTGATTGCCGCTTGAGCGGCGTGCCGGCCGATCACCATCCCGGTGTCTGCTTGATTATTTTTGTTATTCATATTTTTATCCTTTGCTTGTGCCATCTTAACGGCTCCGAGGCTTTTTCATGGCTGGCTGAGCTTCGATGGTGTCAATACACCAGTGTGCCAACTCTGCCAAACGAGCATCTTGTTCGCTCGTATACAGGTAACCAAAGAGGGCCTCAAAACCCGTTGAGATCCGGTAAGTCATCACGGCCGTATTTTTAGCCGAGGTGTGACTCTTAGCGTTGCGTCCCTTCTTAAAAAAGGTCCATTCTTCTTCAGTCAAATATTCTTGTTCTTCCATTTGGCTGATCAAAAAGGCCTGGGCCTTGGCGGAAACATAGTGGGTCGCCGTATGCTGTAATTTGTTCGGCTTAGTTAAACCTAGCTCTAACAAATGTTCACGTACGAAAACTTCCCAGACAGCGTCGCCAATGTAGGCTAGCGCAATGCCGTTAATTTGTTGATAATTTGCTCTTGTCATTCTAATTTATTCTCTCTTCCAGCGGGTCCCTTGGGGAGTATCTTCTAAAATGATCCCCTGCTCTTTCAGTTGGTCACGAATTTGGTCGCTTAAAGCGAAATCCTTATTCTGGCGGGCCGCGTTACGTTGTTCGATTTGTTCTTCAACTTCGGTGTCCAAAATTTCAGCTGCTTTGAGTTCGATACCAAAGACCGCCACGATTTTGGCAAAACCTGTCCGTAAATACTGCAAGGTCGCGGTTGTGACCTGTGCTTGTTCAGCGTAAATGTTGAGCTGTTTAACCAGTTCATACACAACTGCCACACCATTTTGCGCGTTAAAGTCATCATCCATCGCTTGCTGGAAAGCTGCTTCATGCTGCTGGAACTCTAGTTGAACTTGTGGATCAAGTTCCCCATCTTGTGCATCTTTTAGGCGATAGTCAATGTTGCTGGCAGCTGTTTGGATCCGTGCCAAGTTTGTGCGTGCTTCCTGCAAGTTCGCAGAAGTATAGCGGATCGGACGGCGATACTGTGTTGTTGCCATAAAGAACCGAATAATTTGTGGGTCGACTTGGTGGCGCAAATCACGGACAGTTACAAAGTTTCCGAGTGACTTACTCATCTTTTCGTCTTCTTCGCCGATCGTCACAAAACCATTATGCATCCAATAGTTGGCAAACTTTTTCCCGGTTTTCGCTTCACTTTGGGCAATTTCGTTTTCATGGTGCGGAAATTCAAGGTCTTGACCACCGCCATGAATATCGATCGTGTCACCCAAATACTTGGTCGACATCACGGAACATTCAATGTGCCAGCCCGGACGTCCCTTGCCATAAGGGGAATCCCAGGCAATTTCACCGGGTTTAGCAGCTTTCCAAATGGCAAAATCGAGAGGATCTTCTTTTTTCGCTTGGTCTGCGGCATCGATTCGCGCACTAGCACCTTGCTCCAAATCGTCGACTGCCTGTCCTGAGAGCTGACCGTAGTTTTTGAACTTCCGTGCGCGGTAATAAACATCCCCCGCTGATTCATAGGCGTAACCCTTGTCAACCAACGTCCCCACAAAAGCAATGATGTCATCCATATTATCCATCACGCGGGGGTTGAGATCTGCTCGTTTCACATTCAGTGCATCTGTATCTTCGTAAAATGCTTGAATAAACTTCTCAGTTACCGCCGTGACTGGCAGGTCCAGTTCTTGACTAGCCTTGATGATCTTATCGTCAACGTCGGTAAAATTCGAGACGTACTTGACCTGGTAACCGCGATATTCTAAGTAACGCCTGATCGTATCAAAGGCGATCGCACTTCTGGCATTGCCAATATGAATGTAATTATAAACGGTCGGTCCACAGACGTACATCCGCACTTTTCCCGGCTGCATTGGCACGAACTCTTCTTTTTTCTTAGTTAATGTATTGTATAACTGAATCAATATCAAAGCCTCCCCGACGGACCCGTCTTCGCACTCACTCGAGTCACTCATCATTATTTACTCGTTTTGACAGTTGCCTGCCGTCTTTATTAAAAAAGCTCGGAGACAAAACAGATTTAGTTTTGCTGCCGAACTTTTCACAATCATTGTTTAAAACTTAATGCCTAATTCTGTGAAGGTCTTTTCCAAATGAGACAAGACTTTTTCACGACCGATCAATTCAATTGAAGGTGCCAGATCAGGTCCATGCATTTCACGAGTCGTAGCGATCCGGATCGGCATGTATAACTTCCGGCCGCGGATGCCAGTTTCCTTTTGGATCTGCATGATCACTGATTGGATCTCAAATGCACCAAAGACTGGTAAATCTTTAATTTTTTGGGTAAAGGCCTGCAAAACAACTGGTGCTGTTTCGGTCGACATTTCCTTCAAAGCATCTTCGTCTAATGATTCAGGTTCCGTAAAGAAGACAGAAGACAGGTCGATCATTTCGGCAGCGTATGACATTTGCTGTTTGTACAGGTTAGTCAATTGACGTGCCCATTCAATTTGTTCTTTAGTTGGGTTTTCTGGCAAACGACCAGCCTTGATCAATTGTTGGATAGCCAAGGAAGTGATTTGGTCAGCGTTACCGGCCTTCACATACTGGTTATTGACCCATTCCAACTTCTTGTTATCAAATGAAGCTGGTGACTTGCTCAAACGGTTCGGATCAAACATCTTAATGAATTGTTTCTTCGTAAAGATTTCTGATTCGCCCACTGGTGACCAGCCCAACAATGTGATGAAGTTAAACATCGCATTTGGCAGGTAACCTAATGAACGGTACTGTTCGATAAACTGCAAGACAGTTTCGTCACGTTTACTTAACTTCTTACCTGTAGCGGTGTTAATGATCAATGACATATGACCAAAAACAGGTGCTTGCCAGCCAAAGGCATCATAAACAGCCAACTGCTTAGGTGTGTTAGCCACATGGTCATCACCACGTAAGACGTGAGTAATTTCCATCATGTGGTCATCAACAACCACGGCAAAGTTATAAGTTGGCATGCCATCGCGCTTGGCAATCACAAAGTCACCGCCAATGGTATCAGACTTGAAGCTGATCTTGCCTTTCACAATGTCATCCCATTCGTAGAGATGATCATGTGGAACTCGCAAACGGATCACAGGCTTGATGCCGGCTGCTTCCGCTTTGGCTTGAGCATCCTTGATCTCATCGTCGCTCATACCGGCATATTCATAGATATAACGGGGAGCTTCGTTGTTAGCACGTTGTTCGTCACGTTGGGCAGTTAATTCATCTTCTGTCATGTATGACTTGTAAGCCAGATCCTTATCCAAAAGTTCTTGGATCAATGGTGCATAGATGTCGCGTCGTTCAGACTGACGGTATGGACCATATTCGCCGGGCTTGTCTGGACCTTCATCCCAGTCGATCCCTAACCATTCCAAGTTTTCCATCTGGCTTTTTTCGCCATCGGCCACGTTTCTCTTAGTATCAGTATCTTCGATCCGCAAAACAAATGTCCCATTGTTATGCCGTGCAAATAAATAGTTGAATAATGCAGTCCGAGCATTTCCGATATGCAAATGTCCAGTTGGACTTGGTGCATAACGTACCCGAATTTTATCATTAGCCATTAAAAATTACGCCTCTTTCATTATCTTTTGCTTGTATTTTTCATTTTCATTGACTGTTTTTACAGCCACACTCTTAAATTGTACTATGCTTACTCCTAAAAATAAACACTCTAGTTCAAAGATTTCTTAGTTTTTCTCGCGAATTCCCCGTTTGGAATGGACTGGTTTGGCAAAAATCATCCGGCCAGCATCCGTTTGGAGAGCACTCGTGACTTCAACAGACAGCTTTTGATTCATGTAGTATTGCCCATCTTCGACCACGATCATCGTGCCATCGTCTAAATAAGCGACCCCTTGTTGGCGTTCGGTTCCTTTTTTGATAATCATGACGTTTAAGTTTTCGCCGGGGATCACTCGCGGTTTCAGTGATTTAGCCAAAGCATTCACGTTTAAGACCTGAACATTTTGAAATTCTGCGACCTTGTTTAGATTATAGTCATTCGTGACCACAACTGCGTCGATCATTTTCGCTAACTTCAAGAGTTTACTGTCGACTTCTTGAATATCGTCAAAGTCGCCGTCATACATCTGCACGGGCATCACTTTTTCTTCCCGCAACTTATTCAAAATATCTAAGCCGCGCCGGCCCCGCACCCGTTTGACACTATCACCGGAATCAGCAATGTATTGTAATTCATACAAGACGAAGTTGGGAACAACTAGGATACCTTCTAAAAAGCCCGTCTGAACCAAATCATAGATCCGACCATCGATCAAAATGTTGGTATCCAACAACTTATACTTGTGAAAGTTGTCGCCGGCTTTTCTTTCCAGCATTTCGCCTGCTGCCTGATCAGAACTACCATCTAGCACATTCTTTTTATGGCGACCAAACAGTTTGCGTAATTCATTAAAACGATTTTGACCCACAATAAAGCCGAGATAAGCAAATAAAATCACCAGAATAAATGGTAAGATCGTGTTCAAGAAAAATAATTGCGAATTCGTAAATAATAAGGAAATCAAAACAGCGATCACTAACCCGATCACAGTCGAGACTAATTCTGGGATCATCTTTTCCGGCTTCTCATTAGTTAAGAAGCGTTCGATTTTTTGTACTAACCTTTCGAGCGGGTCGATCACAAAGAAACTAATTAGTACAAAGACCGCCAAACCAACTACCATATCGATGAAAATATTATTCACCCAGTGGCTCGTCACATGAGCCATGCGCCACACCATCGGCATTAAGGAATAACCGGCACCGATCCCTAAAAGTGCGAAAATCAGTTGGATCATTCTTTTCCGCATCTTTATCACTTCACTTTCTCTAGTTTACTTGTATGGCTAAAGCACCATACTTTCTTTAATATTTTACCAAAATTTCTTTAAATATGCGCTCTTTTTAACTTAGTCAAACGCAAAATGTAAGGCTTGGTTTAACGTTTTAACACCACGGACTGTAATGCCAGCTGGAAAATGACCTTCAGAGATGTTATTTTGCGGGATAATGATCCGTTTAAAGCCCAATTTTTGTGCTTCGCGCACCCGCGTTTCGATATCAGTGACCCGTCGGATCTCACCCGTCAAACCAACTTCGCCGATGAAACAGTCAGTTGGGACGCTCTCTTTTTCCCGGTAGCTCGAAGCGATACTGATCGCCAGTGCGAGATCAATGGCTGGTTCGTCTAGTTTGACTCCGCCTGCTGCCTTCAAATAGGCGTCTTGATTTTGCAACATTAAACCAGCTCGTTTTTCAAGGACTGCCATGATCAAGGAAACTCGATTTTGGTTCAGTCCCGCTGTCGTTCGTTTGGCATTTCCAAATGAAGTCGGTGTGACCAAGGCCTGAATTTCTACTAAGATCGGTCGCGTTCCTTCCAGAGAAACAACCACCGCAGAGCCGGTTGCACCCTCTAGTCGTTCTTCCAGAAAAATTTCTGACGGGTTATTGACTTCTTTTAAGCCGCCTTCCCGCATTTCAAAGACACCAATTTCATTGGTTGACCCAAAACGGTTTTTAACTGCGCGCAAGATTCGATATGAGTGATGGAGGTCGCCTTCAAAATACAGGACCGTATCCACCATATGTTCTAAAATCTTCGGTCCAGCGATCGCCCCGCCTTTAGTCACGTGGCCGACCACAAAGATCGTAATGCCTTGCCCCTTTGCCAGTCGCATCAAAGACGCAGTCACTTCCCGGACCTGAGCAACACTGCCGACTGCCGATGACACTTCTGGTTCCTGCATCGTTTGCACAGAGTCGATCACTACATAATCCGGCTTTAATTCATCAATATTAGCCCGAATTGCTCCCATGTCAGTTTCAGGGTAGAGGTAAAAATCATCACTAGACACTGCCAAACGGTCGGCTCGCATCTTGATCTGGTTCGCACTTTCTTCCCCTGAGACATATAAGACCTTACCGCCAGTTTCCGCTAGTTGGCCGGACACTTGCAAAAGCAAGGTCGACTTCCCGATCCCCGGGTCTCCACCAATTAAAACCAGTGAGCCTGGCACGATTCCACCACCCAAAACTCGGTTTAATTCCCCAATTTTAGTTTCTACTCGGGGAGCTTGTTTCAGTGAGATCTCTTTTAATAACTGGGGTTTGTTGCTGCTGGCTGGCCCAGTTGAAAAAGTCGCAGTCCGAACTTTAGACTCCTTGTGTTCAACTTCTTCAACTAGTGAGTTCCATTCACCACAGTTCGGGCATCTGCCCAAATACCGGGGTGATGAATAGCCGCAATTTTGGCAAACATACTTAATTTTTGGTTTGGCCACTTGGCTGCCTCTTTTCTCTTAATTGTTTCAAATGGTGCTTACTTTATCGGAGGGAACTTTGTTGATGATTGCTCCGCACTGTGTTTTACTAGTCGGGTTACTTAACCCAAAAGATTCCGCCTAACCTGCTTTCTGTCACGATGCTTAAACCGCATCCTGCCCGGAAGCCTGTTATTGCTCGTCTTCTAACCGGGTTAATTCACCCTGTGTTTATAGTCGGGTTACTTAACCCAGAAGATTCCGCTTAACCTGCTTTCTGTCACGATGCTTAAACCGCATCCTGCCCGGAAGCCTGTTAATGCTCGTCTTCTAACCGGGTTAATTCACCCTGTGTTTATTTGCCTGACGAACCGAAGCCGCCCGCTCTTTTTGCCTGCGGCGTTTCTTCTGTATCTGCCTTCAAATATGGCATGAAGATTCCCTGACCTATCTTTTCACCCTTCTTGATCACTTGGTCAAATAAAGAAAAGTTTAACAATTGGACGAAAATTTCACCCTCATTGCCTTCATTATTATAGTAATCAGAATCGATCACTCCGATTCCATTTGGCAAAACTAAGCCCCGCTTTAACGGTGCACTCGACCGGTCCGCCAACAATAAGTATTCATCTGGTCCCATATAAGCCTTAACTCCTGTTGGAACCAAGAAAGGCTTCAACGCTTTTTGAGCCCGCTGTACTTGGAGGTCATCTGGTGCCAGCTTTTGTCCAGAACGGATCGCGGCCAAGACCTTGATAAAGTTCATTTTCCAAATACTACGGACTACGAAGTCCTCTGGCGCATAAAAATCATAACCAGCGGAGTGTTCCGTGGCACGTTGTGGTAATTTAACATCTTCAGCAGGATATCTGCTAACTTTTTCAAATCCTCTTTTCAAAACTAACCCTCATTTTCGCATAATTTTTCACATGTTTTCATAATAACATACTTCCGAAAGTTCGGGGCACCTTAAAGACCTTTTTAAAAAAAATCAACAATATGTTACAATAATTAGTGTCAGGAAATCTCTAAAAGCCCTGCTTTTTAGATTTTTTAACCGTTAAAAAATTAGACTTATAAAACAGACCCACGAGGAGGAGACAGCTCGTCATGAAACAAGATGAATTGAAAAAATTAGTCGGCGAAAAATCTGTAGAATGGATCAAAGACGGAATGACTGTTGGTTTAGGAACTGGTTCTACGGTGAAGTTTATGGTAGATGCCCTAGGTCGGCGCGTTAAAACTGAAGGCTTAAGCATTACTGGAGTTACCACTTCCAAAGCCACTGCTAAGCAAGCTGAAGAACTAGGGATCCCTCTTAAGTCTGTTGATGCAGTCGATCACATTGACCTAACCATCGATGGTGCCGATGAAATTAGTGCCGATTTCCAAGGAATTAAAGGCGGCGGTGCTGCCCTCTTATTTGAAAAAATCGTTGCAACTAATTCCAAAAAAGTCATGTGGATCGTGGATGAAAGTAAAATGGTCAAACATCTCGGAGCTTTCCCACTGCCTGTAGAAGTGATCCCATATGGCAGCCAAAAAGTCTTCGAACGCTTTGAACAAAAAGGCTACAACCCCACTTTCCGCAAGAGTGCCGATGGTAACAGCCTTTTGTTAACAGATTCTGAAAATTACATTATCGACCTGCATTTAGGTGAGATCCTAGAGCCTGAACGCTTGGCAGACGAATTGATCAAAGAAGTCGGTGTTGTAGAACACGGACTATTCTTAAATATGGTCAACACGGTGGTTGTTGGCTTAGCCGATGGTCCAAAAGTCCTAGATGCAAATCGCTAAACTTAAATTTGCCAGCAGATTTTTTATTCTGCTGGTTTTTTTAAAACTTTTTTAACCAAATAATTCATTGGGAAAACAAGCAGTTTAGCCCGCCAGCACAAACTTTCTGTAATATTTTGGCGGGAACTTTCGTTTAATTATGGTTTTAGTTAAGCAATCTTATTTACTATTATTAAAGAATGCCGTAAAATATGAGTAGACTGTTAAAGGAGAGTGACTTTTTAATGACTTCAGCAATTACTTCTGATCAATTAAAAAACTATCAAAAAGATCTTGATACACACGCTGGCGCCCAAGTGGCCGAACGTGCGGTAACTAAAAACGGAATTTTAGCAACAAGCGCCGACTATCGCTCAGAAATCAACATGAGCCCTGTCTTCTCCATCGATTTGGACACAGGTAAAGTTGCCAACCAGAAACAATCTGGCCGTTGCTGGATGTTTGCCGCATTGAACACAATGCGGCATGATATCCACAACAACTTCAAAGTTTCTGACGACTTCGAATTATCCCAAAGCTACACTTACTTCTGGGACAAACTCGAAAAGGCCAACTACTTCTACGAAAACGTCTTGAAGACAGCAGCTTTACCAACTAGCGACCGGAAAGTTGCTTGGTTGATGACTACTCCTCAACAAGATGGTGGCCAATGGGACATGGTCATCGCATTGATTCAAAAATACGGTGTCGTTCCTCAGTCCGTGATGCCTGAAACGAAGAGCTCTTCAGCTTCTGGCGAATTCAACAGCACACTTAACCTGAAATTACGGAAAGATGCCGTTGAATTACGTGAATTAGTTGCCAGCGGTGCTAGCGACGAAGACCTCGCTGCTCGCAAAGACAAGATGTTAAATGAAGTTTACCGCTTGTGTGCTTATGCCTTTGGCGAACCAACACAAACTTTCGACTTCGAATACCGTGATCAAGACAACAACTACCATCTTGACCAAAACTTAACACCACAAACCTTCTTCAAGAAGTACATCGGCTGGAATCTTGATGACTACGTTTCAATCATCAACGGACCTACTGCTGACAAGCCTTACAACCACATGTACACAGTTGAAATGCTGGGTAACGTGGTCGATGGCCGCGAAGTTCGTCATTTAAATGTCGACATGGCTACTTTCCGTGACGTTGCTGTTAAGCAATTGAAGTCCGGCGAAAGTGTTTGGTTCGGTTGTGATGTTGGTCAATCATCTGACCGTCAAAAAGGTATCATGGATACTGAACTTTACAGCAAAGACGAATTGTTTGATATCGACTTCTCCATGTCTAAAGCAGAACGCTTGGACTACGGCGAAAGCTTGATGACTCATGCGATGGTCTTAACTGGTGTTGATTTGGTCAATGACCAACCAACTAAGTGGAAAGTTGAAAACTCATGGGGCGAAAAAGTTGGGACAAAAGGCTTCTTCGTAATGAGTGATAGCTGGATGGACGAATACTGCTACCAAGTAGTTGTTAACAAGAAATTCTTGCCAGAAAGCTTACAAGAAGTCTTGAAAGAAGAACCAAAAGTTCTCGCACCTTGGGATCCAATGGGTTCATTAGCTTAATAACTTCAGAAAAGACACTGCAATGGAAACATTGTGGTGTCTTTTTGCGTGCACTGAGCTTGCGTGTGGAGTTGCTGGAGTTTGGAACCGGAAATTGGGCGATTGCCGGCACTACTTCTCCAAAACAGAGACGGCTATCCCGATTGCCGGCGCTACTTTTCCAAAACAGGAACGGCTATCTCGATTGCCGGTACTACTTTTCCAAAACAGGGACGGCTATTACAGTTTGAGATGATACTTACTTTCTTTTTCCAAACAAAAACAAAAAAGACACCTCATTGATCAAGGTATCTCTTACTTAGTTATGATTTGTTTGTTTTGTAAGTTTAATCGATTATCAAAGGTATAAATGAGTGGTTCACCATTGGCCACCTCCACCCCATCGATCGCAACATCGCTGATCTGCTCAATATATTTGATCAGCGCTCGTAAAGTACTCCCGTGTGCCACGACCAGCTGATTTTCACCTGCCAACAAATGCGGCGCAATTTCATCGACCCAATATGGCAAAATTCGCGCACTAGCCATCGCCAAACTTTCAGCTAAGGGTAAAGATGATTGCGGCAACTGTGCATAGCGTCGCTCACGATCAGGCGTTGGTAATTGCGGCGGTACCGCATAATAGGAACGGCGCCATAAAGCCACCTGTTCTTTTCCAAAGATCCGTCGCGTGGCATCTTTGTTCCAGCCACGTAATGAACCGTAATGGCGTTCATTTAAGCGCCAAGTCTTGTGTAAAGGCAAATATGCTTGATTTAACTCTTCTGCCACAATATTGGCAGTCTTAATGGCCCGGACCAGCACCGAAGTATGAATATCAGTAAATTCCAACTGCTGCTGAGCTAACAAACGACCAGCTGCGTGGGCCTGCCGTTCACCCTTGGCAGTTAAGGGCGAATCAGACCAACCAGTATATTCATTGACTAGGTTCGCTAAACTTTGCCCGTGTCGTAACAAGACTAATTTGACCATTAAGTACTCATCTCCTCTATTACTGGAATATCATAGCAAATTTTCAGCAGAAACAAAAGTCAACTTCTATCAAACACTCCCGTCACTATTAATACACGATAAAAAAACACAGAGTCTCCCCTGTGCTTAGTGAGTATTTGTAAAAAAAACTGATCTGTTATCTAACTCGGATTGCGAACTGTGGACGGTAACCAGAAACTGAACCTGTGGAAACTTTTTGGCCAGGTGCTGGTGCGTGCACATATCTGCCGCCGCCTAAAGCAATCGCAACATGGTATGAGCCACCGCGACCACCCCAGAAGTACAGATCACCTGCTTGGGCTTGTCCCAGTGGGATCGGTGTCCCGGCACTTTCCTGAGCTGAAGTGACCCGTGGCATTGATTTGCCAAATTTGCCAAAGACATATTGAACAAAACCTGAGCAGTCAAAACCGGCTGGAGTTGTACCGCCGTACTTATAAGGTGTCTTGTTAACAAATGACAGTGCGTAACTTGTCACTGAGCCATATGAAGCTGCTGGGGCTGGTGAATATGCCGGCTGGCTGGCAGCTGGACGACGAGTGTTATTATTATGACTAGCAGGCTGACTGGCCTGAGCTGGTTGACTGGCATTGTTAGCAGGACTAGCAGCCAAATCAACTGACTGGCTCTGAACTGCTGGTGCTGGAGTTGTTTCGGCAACCGAAGTCTTAGCTGTATCAGCGGCTTTTTCAGCGGCTTCAACTGTTTTAGCTTGTTCAGCAGCTTTTGCAGCTGCTTCCGCTGCTTTAGCAGCCTTTTGAGCAGCTTCATCTTCCCGGTTCTTTTGCGCATTTAAATCAGCCCGTTTGGCATCCAAATTAGCACTAGCTTGCATTAACTGGATCCGCAGAGTTTCTTGTTTTTTAATTGAAGTCTTCAAAGCTGATTGTTCAGTTTCGATGGCAGCTTTATCTGCTTTTTGTTGTTCCATTGCTTGGTTATTAGCGTGAACCACCGTTGCAACAGTCACCGTCCGACTAACAGCGTCGGAAAAATTATTAGAGTCCGCCACAAACTTTAAGACAGAGCCAGAATTATTGATCTGAGCTGAGCGTGCTTGTTTAGCGAGTTGATCATTTCTCTGGGCAATTTTATCTTTTAAATCTGCAATTTTTTTCGTTTTAGTTGCTTGTAATTTTGTGTTACTGCTAATTTTTGTTTCAGCTGCTGACATTTTTTGCTTGGCAGCGGCGAGTTCCGTATTAACTTGATTTAAATCAGAGGTTGTATCAGCGGAAATACTTGGAGCAACAACGCTCATCAACGTCACTGTAGCTAATACTATGGCACTTTTACTAATGAAATTCTTTTTCATGCTTTTAATCCCCTATGTATAATTTTTTGAGTTAATTTGTCTTTTCTGAAGCCTACGAGATAAATACTAGCATCAAGTTCAAACAATAACAATTACAGAAATTTTACAAATTGGTCTAAGCCAGTCCATAAAATCGCCCAAATAACACAGAAAGATTTCACACTTTTCTTTAGTAAGTATATCTAATCACGCCAAAGTTTTATTTAGCAAGTTTTCTTGTGATTTTCATTACTAAATCTTTTGTAAAAAACCATGTAACATTTTGTAATATAAACTAAATATTACTACCCGCAACTTCAAGTTCTGCCCACAAAAAAAGACCGCCTAAGTAGACGATCTTTAAACAGATTATTTGTTAATTTCTTTTTATGGATGGATGTAAGCCATTGCAGCACCGGCTGAAAGAGTCTGTGTGTTAGGTCCCATTGGGTTAGAGAAGCCTGTCCCACCCTGTTGGATAGTAACTGAGCTGCCATTAACACCAACGACATAAGCAACATGACCGTAACCTGGTGCGGCGATCCAGCCACCAACACTAGAACCACCGGCATAAACGGCAACTGAACCAACTGCAGGTGTGTGATCTACACGGAAGCCAGCAGCTGCGGCTGAGCCAGCCCATTCTTGACCGTTACCCCAGTAACCGCCGACCCAAGGAGCAACCATCTTAACGTAGTAAGTACATTGACCTGCTGGGTAACCGTTAGGACCGCCGCCCTTGCCATGGCTAGTTCCGCCAAGTTGAACTTGTTCAACTTTAACTTGAGTCTTTTGTGCTGAACCATTGTCACGACCATTATGACCAGTCAAATCATTTTGCTTGTCACGGTTAGCTTGATCTTGATCAGCATTAGCTGCGCGGTTAGCATCAGCTACCAAGCGACCTGCTTTTTCAGTATCTTTGGTCTTCTTGGCATCATTAGCAGCTTTACGGGCTGCTTCAGCATTAGCTTTAGCAGTAGCATCTTCGCTATTCTTCTTAGCAGTTAATTCAGCCTTTTCAGCACCAAGTTCAGCTTGGTTCCGTAATAAGGATAATTTTTCATCTTTTTGTGCCTTAACTGACTTTGTCAGTGCAGCTTGTTCAGTTTCAACTTGAGCCTTGTCATCTTTTTGTTGTTGCATTGCTTGGTTATTTGCACCAACGATGCGGGCAACTGTGACAGAACGGCCAACAGCGTCAGAAAAGCTATCAGAATCGCTGACAAATTTCAACATTGAGTTTGAGCTGTTTAATTGAGCTGATTGAGCTTGCTTTTTCAATTGAGCATCACGCTTAGCAATGTCTGATTTCAAATCATTGATCTTTTGTGATTTTTCCATCTGGACTTTGGTTGCAGCGTCAATTTTCTTTTGCGAAGCTGAAATTTTTTCTTCAACTTGAGAAATTTTGCTATTGACGTCGTTCAAATCAGAGGTTGTGTCAGCTAAAACGCTGGGTGCCACAACGCTCATAGTTGTGACTGTTGCCAAGACGATGGCACATTGACTAAGTAAGTTCTTCTTCATGAAATATGTTCTCCTAAGTAATCTGTTTTAATTTTATTTTTTAGTTAAATTATGTTTCGCTTAAATACCACGATTTCTATAATAGCATTGTTAGTTTGAGATAACCATTACATTATATTTACAAAAACTAATGCAAACGGCCAGAAAACGGCTCTTATATTACAAAAATGTTTCACAAACGTAAAAACACAAAAGTTGCTCAGAAACAAACATCTGGAATATCAACCTTTTAGCCCATTTTAGCGGGCTTTTTAGATTTTGCGCAATTTTTAAGGATTATTACAAACAAATTGAATTAATACCGACAAATTTACCAAATTTGCTGAATTTTGTCCGTAAAAAAAGACCCGATCATTTAAAATTACCGCAATGATTGGGCCCTTCAAGCAAAAAAACTACCCGATTCCTTGAGTTAAAATCATTAAAATTGGCACCACTAATAAGGATAAAAAGGTCGTTTCGGTGACCATCACTGACGCATAATCAGCATCAGCATCATATAAACGAGCGACAACTGGTGCATTAGTCATGACTGGCATCGCCGCTTGCATTATGAAAACTTGCTTCATTAACACTGGCAAATGAGTCGGCAGTAATAATAAGGCTAAAACCAGCGGTGCGATCACAAAACGTCCAAGCAAGATCAACCAATTATCCTTGTGTAAAGTCAGCTGCTTTAAGCCTGCTCGGTAAATGCAGATCCCGATAAATAACATGGATAAAGGTGTTGTTAAATTGCCTAAGTATTGAAAATCCTTGGCTAAAAATAACGGCAGTTTCACCTGAGCTAGAACTAACAAAACACCCACGATAAAGCCTAACAAAGGCGGTGAAAAAATCTTGCCCAGTGTCTTTTTCCAACTAAAATCAACGGCTTTAGCCCCGTCTTTTTGAATGAAATAAGTCCCGATCGTCCAAAAAATCGTGGTGTTTGCCATGTAATAAATCAAAACAAACGGAATACTCTTATCACCAAACAAGGCCTGGTTGATCGGCAAACCAACAAAAACGGTATTGGAATTAAAAAACATTGAGGCAAACAAGCCCTGGTGACTTGGGTCAACCTTAAAGACCCGGATCACAATGAGTGAGATGACCATTAAAATCATCATTGATAAGACTGGAAAAACCAGGTCCGGCACCATCGTCAACATCTGGTGTGCACTAAACCTGCTGGTGATCGTTTGAATCATGTAACACGGCAAGGCAATTTGCGTCACCAGCCGCGCTAATAACTTATCAGTTGTTCCCGGAAACCAGCCACGAGCTGCCAAGACATAACCGACAATGATCAGGCCTAAAATAATAATTACGCCTGAAATACTATGCATAAAAATCCCCACAACAAATTCTTCTCTCTATTTAAAGTGTATCTTCAAAAAATACTAACAATTCGAGTATAGCACGGCAAGCACTGTGGTGAAAGCGCAAGTGTCACGGGCAAGCACTGTCATTTAGTCCCACCCAGCAAACAAGCAGTGTTCCTTTGTGCACCCATTTGCCATTCTTATTTCTTAAAAATCGCCAAAGCTAACAAAATTTCATTTAAAAAAAAGGCCTCAACGTGTATAATTTCACTTAGGTTTGAAAAAAATGAAGGAGTACCTTATGGCTAATAAAAAAAATAACGACGATGAGTATTACAGTTCCAACTTACGACGTCACCCTGAAACTACTCATCAAGCTAAGCCCAACCATTCTTTGCGCAAAAAGATCTGTGCGATCCTGCTCGTGGTCTGCTTAGTAGTAATTTATGGTGGAACCGCCTATGCTTCACACATGTTGCATTCTGCCAAAAACACCCTCAATGATACTTATACTAAAACTAACGTTAAAAAATTACGTGATGTTTCCGACGTGATCAAAAACAAAAAGCCGTTTTCACTGTTGATCCTGGGAACCGATACTGGTGACCTGGGTCGCTCTGATACCGGCCGGACTGATACGCTGATCGTAGCGACTGTCAATCCCGCCAAAAAACGGGTCACGTTGACTTCGATTCCGCGAGATACCGAAGTGCGCATCGCCGGCTCGGACAATTCTTACGATAAGATCAACACAGCTTACACAATCGGCGGTGTCTCAACGGCAATCAAGACGGTACAAAATACGCTCCACGTTCCGATCGACTATTACGTCTTGGTCAACATGGGCGGCTTGCGCAAAATCGTGGATGCCGTCGGCGGCGTTACTGTGACCCCACCATTGACCTTCAAGTATGAAGACGCCAACGTAACAAAGGGCCAAAAAGTAAAGTTGAATGGGAAACAAGCTCTAGCATACTCACGGATGCGCTATGATGATCCTGAAGGTGACTACGGCCGCCAGAAACGGCAAAAACAAATTATCAGTGCCATCATTGATCAGGCGATCAGTATTTCTTCAATCACTCGTTTCCAAGAACTATTGAAGTCAATTGAAAGTAACATGCAAACAGACCTGACCTATAATGATATGCTCACCATCGTCAGCAACTACAAGGATGCCGCTAAGTCCGTCGATTCCTACACAGTCCACGGTGATGATGCCATGTTAAGCGGTTCTTCTTATCAAATTGCTTCGAAAGAAGAAAAAGAAAAGGCTTCGAAACGGATCCGCAATCAGTTAAACCTCGAACCATCGACCGAAGAATTCACGAACCCGATCGAAAGTGACGGTTCAGCTGGTACTGCCGGTCAAAATAACGGACAAGCCGCTGACCAAGGCCAAGCCAACAATGGTGCCTACGATGGAACGTACGCTGCGCCAAGCTACCAGCAAGACTATTCCAATCAACAAGACTATTCCAATCAACAGCCTGCTGATCAATACGGCTATTACGGTGGTTATTAAGCCCAAACGAGCAATCTAACTAAGAACTCTATCTGAAAAGGTCGGGTTCTTTTTTTCGCCAAAATTTGAGGGACTGACCAAATCAGGCAAACTTCTGCGGGGATTTCCGTTTGCCGACGGAAGTCCATCCGGCTTGCGGGTCATTCCCGCGGCGCCCCCTGTTTCTTAGTCGGGCTACGTGAAACAGAATGTTCCGTCCATCCAAACCTCACCTTCAATGCCAAATACACATTAAAGGCCAGGCTCTGATGGTACTCGCTTTCTCCCGTTTTTCTTCGCCCTGTGTATTTAGTTGGGCTACGTGAAACAGAATGTTCCGTCCATCCAAGCCTCACCTTCAATGCCAAATACACATTAAAGGCCAGGCTCTGATGGTACTCGCTATCTCCCGTTTTACTTCGCCCTGTGTATTTTTTCTGCACGAAAAAAGCCGCTGAAAACATTTCTGCTTTCAACGACTTGCTTTGATGCGGGTAAATGGATTCGAACCATCACGAGCGCAATGCTCACCAGATCCTTAGTCTGACGCGTCTGCCAATTCCGCCATACCCGCGACAACAAAAATAATTGTACCAAAGTTTTGCCAGTTATGCAAGAGTTTTTTTATTTCGGCGCCAGCTCTCGCATTAATTTTAAGTGGCCGTGACACTTCGAACAAACATAACGGGAAACATCGATCCGCCGCACACGAGGATATTCTTGCCCGCATGCCAAACACTGGTATAAATAACGGCGTTTAGGCCGTTGCCGTTTCGCTGGTGCCGGTGCAAAGCGTGAACCGCCCACCGCTTGCAGCAGCTGCTTGAACTCAGGGTCTTTGTGCTGGTAACCTGACTGCATCAAATGTAAGTGGTAATGGCAGAGTTCATGCTTGATCACTCCCACTAAAGTGGCCTCATCATGCTCACTCAGCATTTTCGGGTTAATTTCGATCTGATGATTTTGCAGCAAGTAGCGCCCGCCAGTGGTTCTTAACCGCGTGTTGAACCGTGCTTGGTGTTGAAAAGGTCGGCCAAAACTAACCTGTGAAATTTGCTGGACCAGAGCTTGTAATTGTTGATCTGTCATAAGCTACCATGACCTTTCAGAAAAATTGGCTGGAGGACTAAAAAAGCCAGCGATAAAATGCTAAAATTTAAGGTGAAGTTTTTTGAAAGGAGCTTTCTTTTGACCCCACATGATATTCTCAAAAAATACTACGGTTATTCCGAGTTTCGACCGGGCCAAGAACAAATTATCAACCAAGTTCTCAATGGTCAAAACACGCTGGCAATCATGCCGACCGGTGGCGGAAAATCACTGTGTTACCAAGTACCAGCCCTACTTTTAGAAGGCTTGACACTGGTTGTTTCCCCATTAATTTCTTTAATGAAAGACCAGGTCGATTCCTTACAAGACAGTGGGATCAGCGCTGGCTTCATCAACAGCTCGCAAGACTGGCCCACGACTCGATCGATTTTAAGCCAAGCCGCTCGCGGACAACTCAAGCTCTTGTACGTTGCTCCCGAACGCCTGGAACAGCCAGGTTTCATGCAACAATTACAACACTTAAATGTCCAGCTGGCCGCCATCGACGAAGCCCACTGTATCTCCCAGTGGGGGCACGATTTTCGAAAAAGTTATCTCTCGTTGAGTTCTATTTTACCACAAATTCAATCGCACCCGACCGTGATCGCCTTGACTGCGACGGCGACTACCGAAGTGGCAGCTGATATCAGAGAACGGCTCAATATTCCCGCAGAAAATGAGATCACCACGGGATTCGCACGCCCGAACCTGGCATTCCAGGTCGTCAAAGGCCAGAATAAGAATGATTTTATTTTAAAGTACGTCCAGGCAAACAAGCAGTCGGCCGGTATTATTTACGCTGCGACTCGCAAGAAAGCGGAACAAATTGGCGCAATGTTGACCAAAGCTGGGATCCGAGCAGGAGTTTATCATGCTGGTCTACCAGACGCAATCAAAAAACAAACTCAAGAAGATTTCTTATTTGATCGCTTAGCGGTCATTGTGGCAACCAACGCTTTTGGCATGGGAATCGATAAGAGCAACGTCCGCTATATTATCCACGCCCAGGCCCCGGGAAGTTTAGAGGCCTACTATCAGGAAGCTGGTCGGGCGGGACGCGATGGTGCCAACGCTGAAGCAATTTTACTTTATGCCGCACAAGACATGCAAATTCAACGGCTTTTTGCGGAAAATTCAGATGCGGATGAAAAACATAAGGCAGTTATTTACCATAATATCCAAAGCATGGTCAACTACGTCAACACCCAGCAGTGCTTGCAACAGTTCATCGTCAACTATTTCGGCCAGGACATGTCCCCTTGTGGAACTTGTTCTAACTGTACCGACGAACGCGAAGAAACCGACGTGACAGTTAACGCGCAAAAGATCCTGTCGTGCGTGATCCGGATGCACCAGCGTTACGGCAGAAAACTAGTCGCCCAGGTCTTAGCTGGTTCCAAAGCCAAGCGGGTCACCGAGCTCGGCCTGACTTCTTTGACCACTTATGGCATAATGCACAATGTCAAGGCCAATCAAATTGAAGAACTGATCGACTACCTGACCGCAAGCGGCTATTTAACCATGCCGGATCCGCAATACCCGACTCTACACGTTACGGCCTTAGGGGCAGCTGTCTTGCATGGCGAAAAAGACGTCACCAGAAAAGTTACGGTGATCAAACAACATAGTGCGGCACCGGTCGACTCAGAACTTTTCGAACATTTACGCGCCCTTCGCTACGAACTGGCCGAGAAACAAAATGTACCGCCTTACGTCATCTTTTCCGACCAGACGCTCCGCGAAATGTGCAGTGCTTTACCAACTAACGATGAAGAAATGTTAGCCATCAAAGGAGTTGGCCAGGCTAAAATTGCCAAATACGGCCCGCAATTTTTGGCAGCCATCGCCAAATACCGTCATGCATAAGTTAATCTTTTATAAAAAAACGTGGTTGAAATATCCCTTGTGTAGGTGCATGGGATTCAACCACGTTTTTTTGTTGCTCAGCTGGCTTGCTGTTGGTTGATTCGGACATTACTTTGCGGTAACAATGTTGGAGTCTCATATTGCGGACGTCGTTTTGGTCAAACAACGGTCATATTTCACTTTGCGGTCGTCGTTTGAGCAAAACAGCGGTCGCATTTCTCTTTGTGGTCGTTGTTTGAGCAAAACAGCGATCGCATTTCTCTTTGCGGTCGTCGTTTCAGCGAAACAGCGGTCGCATTTCTCTTTGTGGTCGTTGTCTGAGCAAAACAGCGGTCGCATCATCTCAGTCTGCGGTCATTGTCTGAGCAACTAGCAATTCAAACAAAAAAACAGGACTCAGCATAGCTATAACACTTGCTGAACCCTGTTTTTTTAAGTGAGTTTGGTGAAGCAGAGATTCCAATCGATCCTGTCTCTTAACCGCTTTGTTCCACTCTGTGATTGTAGTCGAGTTCCAAAACTCAGAAAATTCCGCTCAACCTGCTTTCTGTCACGATGCCCAAAACGCATCATGCCCGGAAGCCTGTTGATGCTCGTCTTCTAAACGAGTTTTTCCACTCTGTGATTGTAGTCGAGTTACTGAAAGCAACTCCTTCCGCTTATCCCAGCCCAACCTTCAATGCCAAAAGCGCATTAAAGGCCAGGCCACGATAATGCTCGGGAGCTAACCGCTTTGTTCCACTCTGTGCTTTTAGCCGACTTTTTGCATGATCCGGCCAACATGAACGTTCACATGATCCATCGCTTCGGATTGTTCTTGTTCAGCTGCCTTAAAGGCTGGGCCGTCAATTTTGTGAGCCGTGTAATCAATGCTGTCTTGCATATGTTCACAGCCAGCCACAAATTCACGGTAACCCTTCAAGAGTTGCTTATGTGGCCCAATAATCATGATTGGCGCTGCAACCTTGCTCAAGGCTGCCACATTCTGATGGTACTGTTCAATTCCTTGACTAAAGCTTTCTTGGATTGCCGCAAATTGTTCATCTGTCAACGGCTTTTCTTCCGTCACATTTGCATTTGCTAGTTCAAAATATTCGTTAAGCTGGCCGCCCATTTCTTCGGTCGAGCGTAAAACATCAGTGACCGTTTGTAGATACCGGCCTAAATTTGCTTGTTTTTTCAAAAGTGGTTCCTCCTCGTTGTGATCAAACTGATTAACCTAGTATAGCATGGAAACCACCCTGATTGCTGGCTTAAATTGCTGTCATCAAATTAGACTGTTATTTCCAAAATTCATCATACACATTGATTGGCAAATGACGCTTATGACGTGTCTTTTCAAACCAGCCTTCGATCTTTTCTGCCGCTTGGCTGTCAATTTCTTGGCCTTCCAAATAATCATCAATATTTTGATAGGTTACTCCTAAAGCTACTTCGTCCGGTAAAGCTGGCCGGTCTTCTTCAAGATCCGCTGTCGGAACCTTTTCGTAAAGGTGCTTTGGAGCTCCCAGTTCATTTAAAAGTGCTTGGCCTTGCCGTTTGTTTAAGCGCCATAATGGTGTGATATCCGCTCCACCATCGCCAAATTTGGTATAGAAGCCAGTCACCGCTTCCGCTGCATGGTCAGTTCCAATGACAGCGCCGCTCCGTGCACCAGCAACCGCATATTGGGCGATCATCCGCGCACGGGCCTTAATATTTCCCTTGTTAAAATCGCTGATTGCTAAATCATTGGCTTCAACTGCAGCGACCATCGCATCAGCACTAGGTTGAATATCAACCCGGACTGTTTCATCTGCCTGCATAAACTCGATTGCATCCAAAGCATCCTGTTCATCAGCCTGCTTGCCGTATGGTAACCGCACAGCGATGAAACGATACTTCTGATCACCTGTTTCTTCCCGCAATTCCTTAATAGCCTGTTGTGCCAAGGCACCGGCTAAAGTTGAATCCTGTCCACCAGAAATTCCTAACACCAGTGTTTTAAAAAACGGATATTTCTTCAAATAGTTTTTCATAAAATCAACTGAGCGGCGAATCTCTGTTGCCGGCTCAATAGTTGGAGCAACGTGTAATTCAGCAATAATCTCTTTTTGCAACGGACGCATAGTTTCTTCCTCCTCAAAATGAACAGTCACGCACCGACTAGCTGACAAAGTGCCTGCTTGCAGCGGACCAGCTTGTCAGTTTTGGCTAGTATTCTTGATGTCACATTTTCTATCATTGGCACTTATTTTACACTATTTGCCGAAATTTTTCAGTAAAAGTTCTCATTTTTTTGCCGTAAAAATTGCACTGGTCTTCTACCGCTCCAACTACTAAAACCAGGCTAGTTCACAATTTTTAAGCATAGTGGTCTATTTTTAGTTGATTACTACATCTCTTTCACTAAAGAAAACGTCATCATCTTGTGATTTGGTTAATTTTTTTCAACTATCCAACTATTTAACTCTAGGTTTGCTATAATATGCTTATTCTAATTCAGACAAAAGAGGTGGTAACATGCAACCCAACTTTCCAACAGTCTCAGTCCTTGGGGTAGATTTTACATCAATTACAAACGAACAATTCTTACACCAGCTCTACGCGGACAGCCAGGCCGGCAGAAATCGGGTGATCGTTACTGCTAATCCTGAAATCGTCTTATTTGCCAGGCAAAATCAGCGTTATGCACGCGTCCTCGCTCAGGCCGACTATACGGTACCAGATGGTGTCGGGATCGTCGATGGCGCTAAGATTTTACAACAATCTCTCCCTGAGCGCATCACGGGCTATGACACCATGTTAAGCTTATTGGCTTGGGCAAATGACCACCAGAAGCGTGTTTTCCTATTGGGAGCCAAGCCAGCTGTCATTCAAAAGGCCGTCGCAAATATCAACCACGATTATCCCAACTTACAAGTCTGCGGTTGGCACGACGGTTACTTTGATGATGAACAAGCAGTCGTCGAGCAAATCAAAGCTGCAGAGCCTGATTTTGTCTTTTGCGCTCTGGGCTTTCCTAAGCAAGATTACTTCATTCACCAACACCACCAGGCCGCTGCTGCGATTTGGATGGGCGTTGGCGGCAGTTTCGACGTTCTGGCTGGAATTGTCAAACGCGCCCCGCAAAAGTGGCAGGATCGTCATTTAGAGTGGCTCTATCGCTTACTACAAGAACCACAACGTTTCGGCCGGATGTTAGCCTTACCTAAGTACCTGGCTTTGATCATCCAACAACGGCTGACTGGCAGAAAATAACTATCATTTAAAATTACCAAAAAAGGATAGCCCGCTATCCTTTTTTTTAGTGTTCAATTTTAACGATTTTTAGGCTGTGCCCTAACTTACGGTATTCAAATGGGGAGCTAAGTAGAGTTTTTTGCGCAAAAAAAAACACCTTCCACGACGGGAAAGTGTTTCTTGATAAACGATAATCGAATTAACGTTTTGAGAATTGTGGAGCCTTACGAGCCTTCTTCAAACCTGGCTTGCGACGTTCCTTCATACGAGGGTCACGAGTCAAGAGTCCAGCACGCTTTAATACACCACGAAATTCTGGGTCAACTTGCAGCAATGCGCGGGCAATTCCATGACGAGTTGCGCCGGCTTGGCCTGCATAGCCACCACCATTAAGGTTAACCAAAACATCGTATTGATCTTGTGTTTCTGTCACACCAAATGGTTGCTTGATAACTTCGATCAAGTTAGCAAATGGGATATATTCTTCAACTGATTTGCCGTTCATCGTGATCTTACCAGTACCGGGTACTAAACGAACACGAGCAACGGAGTTCTTACGACGGCCTGTGCCACTATATTGTACTTGAGCCAATTTCGAATTCCTCCTAGATTAAAGTATTGATATCCAAAACTTCTGGATTTTGTGCTGCATGCTTGTGATCTGCACCGCGATAAACATGTAACTTCTTAAGTTGCTGACGACCCAATGTACCCTTTGGAAGCATGCCTCCAATAGAAAGTGCAAGTAATTTTTCTGGGTCTTTTTCACGGTAATCACCGGCAGTCCGTTCTTTCAAACCACCTGGATGAAGTGTGTGATGGTAGTAAATCTTCCGATCAGCTTTTTTACCTGTCAAACCAACTTTTTCAGCGTTGATGATGATGACAAAGTCACCTGTATCAACGTTTGGTGTATAAGTTGGTTTATTTTTACCACGTAAGATAGATGCAACTGCGCTAGAAAGACGGCCCAAAGGGATATCTGTAGCATCAACGACATACCATTTACGTTCTACTTCGCCTGGTTTTGCTATATATGTTGTACGCACGTTTATTTCCTCCATTTGTGATGCTTGTTTGACAAACAATAAGTTAACGGGGCCTACTGTGGGGCAAACAATACCATGTACTATAGTACTATTTTTTCGCCGAGTAGTCAAATAAAAACCACGAAAAAGATGATTTTTTCACCAATTTCTAGTTAAATTTTTCCCCTGGGACCTCACTTTTAGCGATTTGTGCTTGAATTTCGTCCCCGTAGTAAACTTCTTTAAGATACAATCCACTTGCTGGTGCCGTTTCTCTGGCCTGGTTGCGGTCTTTTACTTCGTACAACCGTAAGAAATCATGCACCGGCCGACGCTGGTTCCCAATTTCTAATAAGGTCGCCACCATGATCCGAACTTGGTTATACAAAAAGCCATTGCCGCAAAATTCAAAAATCAACTCATCGTTAGCTAAATCTTCACGGACTGTTGCTTCATAAATAGTCCGAACATGCGACTTCGTTTGACTTCCTGAGGCCACAAAGCTGCTGTAATCGTGCGTGCCAACGACATCCGGTAAAGCAGTCTTGATCAGCTCAACGTCTAAGGGATACTTGTAATGGCCCGTATAGAGCCGCTTAAACGGGTCAATAAACCATGAACGGGATACTCGGTATAAATACCGCTTAGCATGTGCCTCATAGCGCGCATGAAACGTCTCTGGCACAATTTCGCAGTCCACGATTTCAATATCTAAGGGCAACATACTATTGAGGCCACGCAACATCGCTTGTGCCGGCATTTCATGGGGAAAATCAAAGTGGGCCACTTGCCCATACGCATGCACCCCCGCATCCGTCCGACCGGAGCCATAAAGATTGATTTTGTCGGGCAGCTTACTCATTTTATTGATGGCTGCTTCTAAGACTGACTGGACTGTCCGTTGATTTGGCTGACTCTGAAAGCCGGCAAACTTTGTCCCGTCATAGGCCATCGTAATTTTATAACGCTTTGTCATCATTAATTCCTTTACTTAAAAATCTGCTTATTTTAACTAGTGACAAAAACGCACCGCTCAAAATTTCAACGGTGCGTTCCTGTCATCCAAAATGACCGTCCTTAACTTCTTAAGAAAATCAAGGCTGCGGTTAAAACAATAAACAAAATCACACCAATTGTATCATTTTGTTTCCATTCCTGTTTACGGTACTTAGTGCGTCCTTCTCCACCATGATACCCCCGGGCTTCCATCGCAGTCGCCAAGTCTTCAGCTCGATTAAAGGAGCTGACAAACAATGGGATCAATAACGGAATGACTGACTTGATCTGCTTAATCAAACTACCCTCACCAAAGTTAACACCACGTGCACGTTGCGCATTCATGATCTTAGTAGTTTCATCCATCAAAGTCGGTACAAACCGTAAGGCAATCGACAGCATTAAGGCAATCTCGTAGACTGGGACCTTGATCTTAGTTAACGGTTTTAACAAGGACTCCAAGCCATCGGAAATTTCGATCGGCGTGGTCGTCAAAGTCAATAAGGTCGACATAAAGATGATCAAGACAAACCGGCAAAAGACAAAGACTGCATTCAGTAACCCACGGTCAGTCACTGTGAATGGTCCCCATTGCCAGTACACATTTCCGCCACTAGAAAAGAAGATCTGCAGTAACACTGTAAATAAGATCAGCCAAATCAGTGGGCGAACACCCTTAATGAAAAAGCCAAGGGAAATGTCTGATAGTTTGATAAACAACAGCACTAAAGCCGCCATCAAAACATAGGTCTGCCAGTTGTTACACAAAAAGACGATCACAATAAAGTAAAAACTCAAGAAGAGCTTGGCGCGCGGATCCATCCGATGAATCAATGAATCACCATTGATATAGCGGCCTAACAACATTTTATCCACGAAGGCCACCTCCTTGCTCATTCATCATGTCTGCCAACTGAGCAGCTAATTGTGCTTCAGTCAAAGGCAGCGTCTTAAATGGAACACCTTGTTGCTGCAATTTAGCAGCGAAGGCTGTCGTCTGCGGTAAACCTAAATGATGAGCTTTCAGCCACTCTGGATCACTAAAGATCTCGGCTGGTTGACTGTCCGCGATCACTCGTCCCTTTTCCATCACGATCACATGGTCGGCATAATTAGCCACATCATTCATCTGATGAGTTACCAAAATAATAGTCAAATGTTGTTCCTTGTGCAAACGGTCAAACATTTCCATCATTTCTAGGCGACCTTTAGGATCAAGTCCCGCAGTTGGTTCATCCAAGACCAGGATCTGGGGTTCCATCGCCAAGACCCCCGCAATGGCGACCCGACGCATTTGACCACCCGATAACTCAAAGGGTGACTTTTGCAGGACACTATCAGGCAAACCAACCAGCTTGGCCATTTTAACGGCAATTTGTTCAGCTTCCTCATCACTTTTACCAAAGTTTTTCGGGGCAAAAGCAATATCCTTCAAAACTGTTTCTTCAAATAGCTGTGCTTCCGGAAATTGAAAGACAAAGCCGACATGGCGCCGTAAGTCATTTAATTCCTTGTTTTTGGTTTCAGCGGTGATTTTGTTGTTTTCAACGGTTAAACTCCCAGAAGTCGGTTTTAACAAGCCGTTTAAATGTTGTAAGAGTGTCGACTTGCCGCTCCCAGTATGTCCAATGATCGCCGTGTAGGTATTATCCGCAATATCCAGCGAAACATCGGTCAACGCACGGTGAGAGAATGGAGTACCGCTTTGATAAACATAATTTAATTTTTCAATATGGATCGACATAACCAGTTCACCAAGCTCCCTTCATCCATGTATTCTTGCGGTAAATCGATACCGCGTTGCGCTAACTCACCCTTTAACCGTTGCGGATAAGGGACATCCAAGCCAATCTCAATTAACTGATTGCCTTTTTGAAATAGGTCCTGCGGTAAACTATCATCGATAATTTTACCGTCATCGACCACGATCACCCGGTCAGCTAACGAAGCCTCATCGATATCATGCGTGATCGATAAGACGGTAAAGCCTTCTTTTTTGTTGAGTTGACGAATCAGGGAAATGATCTGCATCCGTCCTTCTGGATCAAGCATGCTGGTTGATTCATCAAAAATCACAATTTTAGGTCGTAAAGCCAGGACGCCGGCAATTGCGACACGCTGCTTTTGACCGCCTGACAGTCGGACCGGTTCGTGCTGGGCAAAATCCTGCATCCCGACGACCTCTAGCGCCTCTTTGACTCGTGCATGCATTTCTTCACGTTCAATGCCCTGGTTCTCTAACCCAAAGGCCACATCGCCTTCCACGTCTGCCCCAACAAACTGATTGTCAGGATTCTGAAAAACCATGCCGATTTTTTTTCTAATGTTCCATAAACTTTGATCTGTTAATTTTTCCCCATCAATATAAATTTCGCCAGCTTCAGGGGCAATTAGCCCGTCAATTGCTTTGGCGAGGGTACTTTTACCACTACCGTTATGACCAATGACTGCTAACCATTCGCCTTCATTGACATGTAGATCAATATGGGAAAGGTCTAACTCTTCATTTTCCTGAGAATAACGAAAGCATAGATCTTTAATGTCAATTATTCCACTCATTGTGCCTGCCCTTTCAATTTTTAGTCTATAAAGTCAATCATACCATAATGCTAGCAGTGAAAAAATAGGAATTCACTGAAAACGATGACACTCCTAGCAAATAGCCCTTTTAACCATCTTTTCAGTCAGATTCTGACACGCAAAATTCCTGTTAAACTAAAACTCACTTGTAATACCTTAACCCGCTTGAAAGCTCAACAAATCTGTTGCACAGATCCGACTAACCTGAACCACCACTTTTATGTAGGCTCGCGCTTAGATTACCACTGGTCACGCAAAATTACCAGTTAAAACATTTCACACTAAAATTTGGAATGAAAACCAAAAGCGGCCCACGAACTTAATCGTGAACCGCTGTAAAATTCAAAAGTTTTTGCAAATAAAAAATCACTTTTTATGACGAAATTTTCACAACTTTAAAATTGCTACTTAAGACTAGACTCGGTTTAACCCAACATCATAACGCCTATCTATCGCCATAAAAGTGACACTTTGTTAATTTAATTTTTGATGCATCAAAAATTAATCAACTAATTCAAGAACAACCATGTGGGCTGCATCGCCGCGACGTTGATCCATTTTCAGGATGCGAGTGTAACCACCGTTACGCTCTGCATAACGTGGAGCTACCTCATCGAATAATTTTTGTAAAGCAGTTTGAATAGTAACTTTTTCGCCTTCATCTTTAACGTCAGCAACAACATCCATCATGAATGCAGCAGCGCGACGACGAGAAGCCAAGTCACCCTTCTTACCTAATGTGATCATCTTTTCAACGAACTTACGTGTTTCTTTTGCACGTGGTTCAGTTGTGACAATTTTACCATTAACGATCACGTCAGTTGTCAAGTTACGTAACATTGCTTTACGATGAGCACTGTCACGTCCTAATTTACGGTATGCCATGAACAGATTTCCTCCCTTGTTAGTTAGTTGATATTACTAGTCATCATGACGCAATGACAATTCCAAATCGGCCAATTTTGCCTTAACTTCTTCCAATGACTTCCGGCCCAAGTTACGAACCTTCATCATGTCTGCTTCTGACTTGTTAGTCAATTCCTGCACGGTATTAATACCGGCACGTTTCAAGCAGTTGTAAGAACGAACAGACAAGTCGAGTTCCTCAATCGTCATTTCGAGCATTTTTTCTTTATGCGTTTCTTCTTTTTCGACCATGATTTCAGCGTTCTTAGCTTCATCAGTCAAATCAACGAATAAAGTCAAATGTTCGGTCAGAATTTTAGCTGACAAACTGATTGCCTCACTCGGCGTAATTGAACCATTAGTCCAGACATCAAGCGTCAACTTGTCAAAATCATTTTTTTGACCAACACGTGTTTTTTCTACTTGGTAGTTGACACGTTCGATTGGGGTATAAATCGAGTCGATTGCCAATACACCGATCGGCATATCTTCAGTTTTAGCTTTGTTTTCATTAGCTGAAACATAGCCACGACCCTTGTTAGCAGTCATCCGTGCATGGAATGAAGCGCCGTCTGCAACCGTACAGATGTATAGATCAGGATTAAGGACTTCAACTTCACTGCTTCCTTGAATGTCGCCTGCAGTCACTTCCATGGGACCAGTAACATCAATTTCCAATGTCTGAACGTCTTCGGAATTTAACTTCAATGCAACTTTTTTTAGATTCAAGATGATTGTAGTTACGTCTTCTAAAACACCATCAATTGATGAGAATTCATGTAAGACGCCATCAAGTTGAACATCGGTGATAGCAGCACCTGGCAATGAAGAAAGGAGAATCCGACGCAAAGAGTTGCCAAGGGTTGTCCCGTAGCCACGTTCTAGTGGTTCAACAACGAATTTACCGTAGTTTTCGCTTTCTTCAACTTTTTGAATTTTTGGTTTTTCAAATTCGATCATTCTTACCTTTACCCCTTTCAAAACGTAACGTGCAATCTGGAAACAACATCATGAAGTAAAACTTCAAAATGAGTGCTAGTCCAAATTAAACACGACGGCGCTTTGGAGGACGGCATCCATTATGAGGAACTGGAGTAACATCCTTGATAGATGTAACTTCAAGACCTGTTGTTTGAAGAGCACGGATAGCTGCTTCACGACCAGAACCTGGTCCTTTAACAGTAACACCGACTGACTTCATGCCAAAATCCATTGCACCCTTTGCAGCTGCTTCAGATGCCATCTGAGCTGCGAATGGTGTTGACTTACGTGAGCCTTTGAAGCCCAATGAGCCAGCTGAGGACCAAGCAACAGCGTTACCATGAACATCTGTAATCATAACAAGTGTATTGTTAAAAGTAGAATGAATATGAGCAACGCCGGTTTCGATATTCTTTTTCACACGACGTTTACGAGTTTTATTAGCTGCCATTAAATAGCTGACCTCCTTCTTTAATTAATTATTTTTTCTTGCCGGCAATTGAAACTGCTGGGCCTTTGCGAGTACGCGCATTGTTCTTCGTGTGTTGTCCACGAACGGGCAAATTACGACGATGACGCATGCCACGGTATGAGCCAATTTCTGACAAACGCTTGATGTTCAAGGAAACTTCACGACGAAGGTCACCTTCAACTTTATAGTTATCAACAACGGCACGGATCTTGTCTTCTTGATCAGAAGCTAAATCACGTACACGAACGTCTTCAGAAACGCCTGCTTCTGCCAAAATCTTTTGGGCAGTAGTGTTACCGATTCCGTAAATATAAGTTAAGCCGATTACAATTCGCTTATCGCGGGGTAAATCGACACCTGCTATACGAGCCATTACAATTACACCTCCTAATTTATTATTATCCTTGTCTTTGTTTGTGCTTTGGATTTGAGCAAATTACCATAACGCGACCTTTGCGTTTGATAACTTTGCAGTGTTCGCACATTGGCTTAACTGATGGTCTTACTTTCATAATTATACCTCCTGCATAAGATTGAAGTACAATCTATCTGTAACGATAGGTGATGCGACCCTTAGTTAAGTCGTATGGAGACATTTCAACCGTCACCTTATCACCCGGCAAAATACGAATATAATGCATCCGGATCTTACCTGATACATGAGCTAATATTTCATGCCCATTCTCGAGTTCAACTTTGAACATCGCATTCGGCAAGGTTTCCTTGATCGTACCCTCAATTTCAATCACATCATCTTTCGCCACGCAAAAGTACCTCCTTAAATTGGTTTTAAAACTTTACACTTAAAAATGTGAGAAGCTTTGTTGGAGTCCCACCTTTTTTCCGTCGGGCTTCGTTCATCCAAAAATTGGGCGAACTAAACCTATTGAAAAGATAAACCTAAATTATCATAGCACAAGCATCGCCTGCTTGCAAGGTAATTTTCATAGTTTTTGCAAATTAATTTTCAAAAACTGCAGCTTTCTTTTTCACGGCTGGAACTTCACTTCTCTCAACAATAATTACTACTTTAAAGCATTCAAAATCGTTTGAATATCAGAATAGACCTTAGTAATTTCTTGGTTACCCTGAACATTGTGCAATAAGCCCTGTTGTTCATAGAAATCAAGTAATGGTGTATTCATCTTGATATTGACATCTAAACGATTCTTAACTGTTTCAGGTTTGTCATCATCACGTTGGTAGAATTCATGTCCGCCACAACGATCACAAGTCCCTTCAACCTTAGTTGGGTTGAAAACTTTATGGTAAGTTGCACCACAATTCCGGCAAATAAAACGACCAGTTAAACGTTCCATCAATGAAGCTGGGTCAACATCAATGTTGATCACGCCAGTTAAAGGACGTCCTAGTTCCTTACCAATTTCTTCCAATGCATGTGCTTGAGCCATGTTACGTGGATAACCATCTAATAAGTAACCATCTTTAACGTCTTCTTGTGCTAAGCGTTCTTTGACGATGCCATTAGTAACTTCATCAGGAACTAATTCACCTTTATCAATATAAGCCTTGGCTGCAAGACCCATTGGAGTTTCATTTTTCATTGCTGCACGGAAAATGTCTCCAGTTGAAATATGAACAACTTGGTATTCATCAACGATTCGTTCTGCTTGAGTACCTTTACCGGCACCAGGCAGACCCATTAACATTAAGTTCAATGCCATCAAAAACCCTCCTAAAATTGTAGGTTACCCATCGGATAACTTACCAGTCTTTAAAACTTTGGTTATTTGAGTAACGGACTATATCCATCTTTTCGAATAAAGTCCTGTCACGAAAAAAATGGGCAGTCCACTAACTGAACCCACCCAATTTTCTTATTCTCTGATAAAACCGACGTACTCACGCTTCATCATCATACCTTCAAGTTGTCTGATCGTTTCAAGAGCGACACCGACAACGATCAACAGACTAGTACCACCTAAACCAATTGATTCATCTAAACCAAAGTAGGCTGAACCAATTAGTGGAATTAATGAAACTAATCCTAAGAAAAGAGCACCGACCGAGCTCAGTCTCATCAACAATGAGGAGACATAACGTTCAGTTTCCTTTCCTGGCCAAACAGATGGGATATAACTCCCTTGTTTCTGCAAGTTTTCAGAAAGCTTTTCTGGGTTGACCTGAACAAAAGCATAGAAAAACGTGAAGACAACGATCAATGCCGTGTACAAAATCATCCCTGCAGTGGTCTGCATATTAAAGATATTAGTCGTCACTTGATACCAAGTATCTTGTTGATGGTTTTGTGCAAAAGCCATTAAAATTGTCTGTGGTGTTGCGATAAACGAACTAGCAAAGATGACCGGGATCACCCCAGCGACATTCACCTTAAGCGGCAGGTAAGAATTATTGCCTGCCCCAGCTAAACGTCGGGTATATTGAATCGGTATCTTATAGTTGGCTTGTTGGACATAAGTCACAAACGTTACGATCACTAACAAAACAATCAACAACAAAACGACATACAAGATTGGTTGCCAATAGTCAGCCATTTGTACCCCAGTAAATTGTTCTTGGATGATTTGTTGCACACCAACGGGCATGCGGGCAATGATACCAGCCATGATGATCATGGAAATCCCATTACCCAGACCGCGATCTGTAATCATATCCCCCAGCCAAGTCGTAAACATCGTACCACCAGTTAAAATGATTCCAATACTTACATAGGTTTGCACACTCGGATGTTCCACAAGATTCAAACTACTCAATGTGTTAAATCCGGCAGTGAGCCCAATTGACTGTATAAACGCCAACACAATTGCCAAGTATCTAGTTACTTGATTAAGTTTACGCCGACCAACTTCCCCTTGCTTACTCCACTCAACAAAACGTGGAACAATATCCATTTGCAGGAGCTGTACCACGATTTGGGCAGTAATATATGGCGAAACACCCATTGCAAGAATGGAATAGTTAGTCAATCCACCACCTGAAAAAGTATTCAAGATACTAATTAACCCTGAAGACGCAACGTTAGTCAGAGCTTTAGCGTTGATCCCAGGGACGGTAATATAAGTGCCAAGACGAAATACAATCAAGATACCTAGTGTAAAGAAGATTTTGTTACGAATATCCTTAACAGCAAGCGCATCTCTCAGTGTCTTCAGCATTTATTAAATCACCTCAGTTGAACCGCCTGCTGCTTCAATAGCAGCTTTTGCAGATGCAGAGAACTTGTGAGCCTTAACAGTTAATTTCTTGCTAAGTTCACCGTTGCCCAAGATCTTAATGCCGTCTTTTTCGTTCTTAACGACACCAGCTTCTACGAGCATAACTGGAGTTACTTCTACACCATCTTCAAATTTGTTAAGTGTTTCAACGTTAACGATCGCATATTCTTTGCGGTTAATGTTGTTGAAACCACGTTTTGGCATCCGACGGAACAAAGGCATTTGTCCACCTTCGAAGCCCAAACGTACTTTACTACGAGCCTTTTGACCTTTTTGGCCACGGCCAGCAGTCTTACCATTACCAGATGAAGTACCACGGCCGACACGATTGCGGACGTGACGTGCACCTTCACTAGCTTGTAATTCATGTAATTTCATTAGGGTTGGCACCTCCTTGTTCTACTAAATAATTATTATTCAGCTTCTTCGACGTCCACTAAATGGTTAATCTTACGAATTGCACCGCGCATAGCAGCGTTGTTAGGAACAACAGCTGAACTATTGATACGGCCAAGGCCAAGGCCTTTTACAATTTCGCGTTGATTTTGGGGACGACCGATAACTGAACGAATCAAAGTAACTTTAATATTCTTCATTATTCGTGTCCTCCTTATTATTCTGCTAAGTGTGCAACAGAAACGCCACGACGTGCGGCTGTTTCTTCGGCACTACGCATGTTTGCAAAACCATTCATTGTAGCACGTACGACGTTAACAGGAGTATTTGAGCCAAGTGACTTACTTGTCACATCAGCAATACCTGCAAGTTCCATCACGGCACGAACCGAACCACCGGCTGCAACACCAGAACCTGCTTCAGCTGGTTTAAGCAAAACCTTGCTACCACTGTGTTGGCCAACAACTTCATGAGGAAGAGTTGTTCCAGCAATTGGAACTTCGATTAAGTTCTTACGAGCAGCATCAACGGCCTTGCGGATAGCTTCAGGAACTTCCTGAGCTTTACCAGTACCGAAACCTACGTGACCATTATGGTCGCCGACAATTACTAAAGCGGCAAAACGCAAACGACGTCCACCTTTTACAACTTTAGTAATCCGGTTGATCGCTACGACACGATCTTCTAAATCTAATTGAGCTGGGTCAATAAAAGCCATAAACGTTAATTCCTCCTTTTCTTAAAAGTCTAAGCCATTTTCACGAGCAGCATCAGCCAATGCCATCACGCGACCATGGTACAAATAACCGCCACGATCGAACACAACTTCTTTAATGTTCTTTTCGTTAGCACGTTTTGCAACTAAGGCACCAACGGCAGAAGCTTGTTCTGTCTTGTTACCAGCAGCAATTTCACTATCTAAAGTAGAGGCACTAGCCAGCGTCACACCCGCTACGTCATCAATTACTTGAGCGTAGATGTTTTTATTAGAACGATATACATTTAAGCGTGGGCACTCAGCAGTACCAGAGATCTTATTACGGACACGAATATGACGTTTTTGACGTGTCTTATTTTTGTCTGGTTTCGAAATCACTATTTTCACCTCTTGATTTTATTTAACAGCTCTTATGCTGCTAGTTTACTTACCAGTCTTACCTTCCTTACGAGCAACAAATTCGCCGACATAACGAATACCTTTACCCTTGTAAGGTTCTGGGCCACGGACAGCACGGATACGAGCTGCGGCGTCACCGACAACTTCTTTGTCGATCCCAGAAACAGTAATTTCTGTGTTTGAAGGTACTTCAACAGAGATACCTTCTTCTTCGGCAATTTCAACTGGGTTGGAGTAACCAACGTTTAAGACCAGTGTCTTGCCTTTCATCTGTGCACGGTAACCAACACCACGAAGTTCAAGTTGTTTCTTGTAGCCTTCTGTAACACCAATTACCATGTTGTTGAAGTTTGCACGGGTTGTACCATGCAAAGATTTTGTTTTGTAGTCATCAGCAGAACGGTCAAAAGAAACAACGTCTCCTTCGATCTTCATAGAAATCTGGTCGGAGAATTCACGAGTTAATTCACCTTTAGGACCTTTAACAGTAACCATGTTACCATCTTGTTTGATTTCAACGCCTGCTGGAACTGTAACAGTTTTATAACCAATACGACTCACGAGATGTACACCTCCTTGCTTCTATTTTATATTACCAAACGTAAGCGAGAACTTCGCCACCGATGTTCTTTGCACGAGCTGTTTTATCAGTCACAACACCTTCAGATGTTGAGATCATTGCGATACCTAAGCCGTTTAAGACCTTAGGAACTGCATCAGCTTTAACATAAGAACGTAAGCCGGGCTTTGAGATCCGACGTAAACCGGAGATTACACGTTCGTTATTTTTATCATATTTCAAGAATACGCGGATGATACCTTGTTTGTCATCATCGATGTATTCAACATCACGAACAAAGCCTTCGTTCTTAAGAATTTCAGCCATGTTGTTTTTGATTTTTGAAGCAGGAATTTCAACTGATTCGTGCTTTGCCATGTTGGCGTTCCGAATCCGAGTCAAAAAGTCTGCAATTGGGTCTGTCATTGCCATGTTGTTTGCCTCCTTTTACTCTATATTAATGGTTTACCAACTAGCCTTTTTCATGCCAGGAATCTGACCTTCATGGGCAAGTTCGCGTAGGCAAACACGGCATAATTTAAACTTACGATAGACAGAATGTGGACGTCCACAGCGTTCACAACGTGTATATTCACGTGATGAAAACTTAGCGGGACGATGGTTTCTGACGATTTGTGACTTTTTTGCCAAGTTTGTAACCTCCTTATTTAGCGAATGGCATTCCAAGTTGTGTCAAAAGTTCTTTAGATTCTTCATCAGTATCAGCAGTTGTGACAATGACGATATCCATTCCGCGGACCTTGTTGACGTTATCGAAATCAATTTCAGGGAAAATTAATTGTTCACGAATACCTAAAGTGTAGTTACCACGGCCATCAAAGGCACGCTTGCTAACACCATGGAAATCACGCACACGTGGCAATGAAACAGAAACCAACTTGTCTAGGAAGTCATACATCCGTGTACCACGCAATGTAACTTTCGCACCGATTGGCATCCCTTCACGTAAGCGGAAACCAGCGATTGACTTCTTAGCCTTAGTGATAACTGGCTTTTGACCAGCAATCAAAGTTAATTCTTCAACAGCTTCGTCAAGATTCTTGGCGTTGCTGACTGCATCACCCACACCCATGTTGATCACAATCTTTTCAACTTTTGGTGCTTGCATAATTGATGAATAATTGAATTTTTCAATCATTGATGGAACGATTTCGTTTGTATATTTTTCTTTTAAACGGTTAACCATGAAAAAGTGTTCCTCCTTTCCTTGCTAGTTATTAGATAATTTCACCAGTTTTTTTCGAAACACGGACTTTTTTACCATCCTCTACCTTGAAGCCAACACGAGTTGCTTCATTGTTAGAAGGATCGATCAACATTACATTAGAAACATTGATAGGAGCTTCTACTTCAACGATCCCACCATTAGGGTTTTCGTTAGATGGCTTCTGATGTTTCTTAATGATGTTAACACCTTTCACAATTACACGGTTATCAGCAGGGAAAGCTTTCAGGATTTCTCCTTCTTTACCCTTATCTTTACTGGCAATTACTTTAACTTTGTCATTTCTTTTAATGAACATTATTACTTGTGCACCTCCTTGTCGGATAGACGGTTGTTTTACAGAACTTCAGGTGCAAGGGAAACAATCTTCATGTAGTTCCCTTCACGCAGTTCACGGGCAACCGGTCCAAAGATACGGGTGCCTTTTGGTGATTTGTCATCGCCGATAATAACGGCTGCATTATCATCAAATTTGATGTATGAACCATCAGCACGGTTTACACCATACTTAGTACGAACGACCACAGCTTTTACAACGTCGCCTTTTTTGACAACGCCACCTGGTGTTGCTTGTTTTACAGTAGCAACAACGATATTACCGATACTTGCCGTCTTAACACGAGAGCCACCTAAAATTTTAATAACTAAGAGCTCGCGTGCACCGGAGTTATCAGCAACACGTAAACGACTTTCTTGTTGGATCACAGTTATGTGACCTCCTTTCGTTATTAGATCAGAATACGAATCAGTGCGTTAATTGTTTTTAATCAACTGATTAAAGAACAACTGCTTTTTCAACTATTTCTGATAAACGGAAACGTTTTGTAGCTGACAACGGCCGGGTTTCCATGATTTTGACGATGTCGCCCGTTTTTGCTTCATTATGTTCATCATGAGCCTTGTATTTCTTAGAATACTTAACACGTTTGCCATATACTGGATGGAATTTATAAGTTTCAACAACGACAGTGATCGTCTTGTCCATCTTGTCGGACACAACACGGCCCTGGTAAACTTTACGGTAGTTACGACCTTCACTCATGTGCGATTAGCCTCCTCTTCGTATTCTTTATTTCGCAGCTTCGCTTTGACGCAGCAAAGTCTTGATGCGCGCAATTGCTTTCCGGACTACTGACAGACGTGCTGTGTTTTCCAGCTGACCTGTCGCAGATTGGAAACGCAAATTGAACAATTCTTCTTTATATTGCTTTTCTTTAGCAAGTAATTCGTCAGTGGTCAATTTGTTGAGTTCATCTTTGAATTCTTTAGTTTTCATCAGATTCGCCACCTACTTCCTCACGAGAAACGATTTTAGTTCTAACAGGGAGTTTGTGTGAAGCCAAACGTAGTGCTTCTACGGCAACTTCTTTAGAAACTCCACCAACTTCAAACATGATCTTGCCACGTTTAACTGGTGCTACCCAACCTTCTGGTGCACCTTTCCCGTTACCCATACGAGTACCGATACCTTTTGAAGTATATGATTTATGAGGGAAAATCTTGATCCAAACTTTCCCACCACGCTTCATGTAACGGGTCATAGCGGTACGAGCTGCTTCGATTTGACGGTTTGAGATCCAATGTGAATCAAGTGCTTGCAAACCGTATTCGCCGAAAGCAACTGTTTTACCACCCTTGGCTTCCCCGCGCATCTTGCCACGGAATTCGCGACGATGCTTTACACGCTTTGGTACTAACATAGACTATTTCCCTCCTTTACTTGAGTTTTTCTTTTCAGGTAAGATTTCACCACGGAAGATCCATACCTTAACACCGAGCTTACCATATTGAGTATTAGCTTCAACCCAAGCATAGTCGATGTCGGCACGTAATGTATGCAATGGAACTGTTCCTTCTGAGAAGTGTTCCACACGTGACATATCTGCACCGTTCAAACGACCAGCAACTTGAATCTTGATACCCTTGGCACCTGAACGCATTGTGCGTTGGATAGCCTGTTTCATAGCACGACGGAATGCAACACGAGCTTCAAGCTGTTGTGCAACATTTTCGCCAACTAATTTAGCATCCAAATCAGGTTTCTTAATTTCAATAATGTTAATATGAACACGTCTGCCAGTTAAGTTGTTTAATTCCTTACGTAATTTTTCAACTTCAGAACCGCCTTTTCCGATAACCATACCAGGTTTTGCTGTATGGATCGAAATGTTCACGCGCTTTGCAGCACGTTCGATTTCAACGGTTGAGACAGATGCGTCGGCTAATTTATTTTGAATGTATTCACGAATGCGAATATCTTCGTGTAGGTATGAAGCAAAGTCTTTTTCTGCATACCACTTGGATTCCCAATCACGAATGATACCGACACGCATCCCAGTAGGATTTATTTTATGACCCACGCTTTATCCCTCCTTATTTTTCAGATACCACAACAGTAATGTGACTGGTACGCTTGTTGATTGGAGAAGCAGAACCTTTAGCACGAGGACGGAACCGTTTTAAGGTTGGTCCTTCGTTAACAAAAGCTTCGCTTACATACAAATCTTGAGCATCCAAGTCAAAATTATTTTCTGCGTTGGCAATTGCGGATTTTAAAACTTTTTCAATCAGATAAGCACCAGATCTTGGAGTGAACTTCAAGATACCAAGTGCTTCAGCAACATTTTTCCCACGAATAAGATCGATCACAAGACGTGCCTTACGTGCAGGGATGCGAACTACGCGAGCAGTTGCTTTTGCTGATGTTACTTGTTCAGCCATTTCGTTTCCTCCCTTAGATTATCTTGCGCCTGTCTTCTTGTCATCTGTGCCATGACCATGGAAAGTACGTGTAGGTACGAATTCACCTAATTTATGACCAACCATGTCTTCTTGCACATAAACTGGGACATGCTTCCGACCATCGTGAACGGCGATCGTATAGCCAACAAAGCTAGGATAGATCGTTGAACGACGTGACCAAGTTTTAATTACGGATTTCTTTTCATTATCAGCTTGTGCTGCAACCTTTTTCAACAGATGTTCATCTGCGAATGGGCCCTTTTTCAAACTACGACTCAAGAGTTATCCTCCTTTCGGATAGAATCATCATTTCATTTTTGATGATGATTATTTCTTCTTACGACCACGAACAATAAATTTGTTTGAACGTGCCTTCTTAGAACGAGTCTTCTTACCAGCTGTCTTCTTACCCCATGGAGATAATGGACTAGGCATACCAATAGGTGCTTTACCTTCACCACCACCATGTGGATGGTCGTTAGGGTTCATTACAGAACCACGAGATTGAGGACGGACACCCATCCAACGCTTACGACCAGCTTTACCAAGTTTGATCAATTCGTGTTGTTCATTACCAACAGCACCAATTGTTGCTCGGCAAGTTTCTAAGACTTTACGAACTTCACCAGAAGTTAAACGAATAGTTGCATACTTTTCTTCTTTACCCCATAACTGAGCAGAAGTACCAGCAGAACGAACTAATTGTCCACCTCGGCCTGGTTTTAATTCGATGTTATGAATAACAGTTCCGACTGGAATGTTCTTCAATGGTAATGCGTTACCTACCTTAATATCTGCATCGACACCTGATTCAACCACTTGGCCTACTTTCAAGCCCTTAGGTGCAAGGATATAAGATTTGATACCATCTGCATAAACAAGCAAAGCAATGTTTGCAGAACGGTTTGGATCGTATTCGATCGTTTTAACGGTTGCAGGTACGTCATCTTTAATACGCTTGAAATCGATCAAACGATATTGACGCTTGTGACCGCCGCCACGGTGACGAACAGTTTTATGACCGTAGACATTACGACCAGCAGTTTTGCTTTGAGAAGAAAGCAACGACTTTTCAGGAGTTGTGCTTGTGATTTCTGCAAAGTCAGAACTAGTCATATTACGGCGACCGTTAGTAGTCGGTTTGTATACTTTGATCCCCACTTTATTTCCCTCCTATTTCTGTTTATTCTTCTTCAAAAATTTTAATTTCTTTTGATTCTGGTTTCAAAGTAACGATAGCCTTACGACGCTTCTTTGTGTAGCCTTCGTAACGACCCATGCGCTTCTTCTTACCTTTTAAGTTCATGACGTTGATTTTTGCAACTTGAACATCAAAGATTTCTTCAACAGCATCTTTGATTTGGAACTTAGTTGCAGTTGTAGCAACATCAAATGTGTAACGTTTGTTGTCCATTTCTGCCATTGAAGCTTCAGTGACAACTGGGCGTAAAATTACATCGCGTGCATCCATTATGCTAGACCCTCCTCTACTTGAGAAAGAGCTCCTTTAGTGATCACGAGTTTGTCACTGTTGATTACGTTCAATACATTCAAACCTTTTGCGGAAAGAACTGTAACGTTTTTAAGGTTACGTGCTGAACGAGCAGTGTTATCGTCGCCATCTTCAAGAACTACTAATACTTTAGAGTTAACATTTAAACTCTTAAGGCTTGCGGCAAAGTCCTTTGTCTTTGGTTGTGCAAATTCGAATGAATCAACAACAACAAAGGCATCATCAAGAACTTTTTGTGCAAGAACTGACTTAAGTGCTAAACGGCTAACTTTCTTAGGAAGCTTGTAGGCATATGAGCGTGGTGTTGGTCCAAAGATTGTACCACCGCCAACCCAAATAGGTGAACGAGTGGAACCAGCACGAGCGCGGCCAGTACCCTTTTGACGCCATGGCTTCTTACCACCACCGCGAACGGCACTCCGATTCTTAACAGCATGTGTTCCTTGACGAAGAGATGCGCGTTGCATCAAAACTGCATCATGGATCACATTGTTATTAGGTTCGATACCAAAGATAGCTTCGTTTAATTCAACTTCACCATTCTTGCTACCATCTTGTTTAAATAATGCAACTGTAGGCATGTTTGTATTTCCTCCCTTCCCTTATTTTATTTCACTGTACTTTTAACAGTAACGAATGACTTGTTAGCGCCAGGTACGTTACCCTTGATTAAAAGTACACCATTTTCTGTATCAGCTTTTACGATTTGTAGGTTTTGAATCGTTACCTGATTGCCACCCATGCGTCCTGGAAGAACTTTACCAGGGAATACGCGGTTAATGATAGAACCCATTGAACCTGGACGACGATGATAACGAGAACCGTGTGCCATCGGACCACGAGCCTGTCCCCAACGTTTAATGTTACCTTGGAAACCTTTACCCTTTGATGTTCCGGTTACATCCACGCTGTCTCCGGCTGCGAAGACGTCTGCGTGAAGTTCTTCACCGACTTTGTAATCTCCAAGCTCAACATCGCGGATTTCACGAACGAAGCGCTTAGGAGCAGTATTTGCTTTTGCTGCATGACCTTTAGCAGGTTTGTTAGCCTTGACCGCACGCACGTCGTCGTAGCCCAATTGGACTGCTTCGTAACCGTCGTTTTCAACGGTCTTAACTTGCATGATGACGTTGGCATCAACTTTCACAACTGTAACGGGAACTAATTCACCGTTGTCTGTGAAGACTTGTGTCATACCTACTTTTTTACCTAAGATTCCTTTTGTGGTCATGAGTACACCTCCAATTAAATTGATTTAAAGTAAAATAAAAATTAAAGCTTGATTTCGATGTCAACGCCAGAAGGCAAGTCGAGTTTCATTAATGAATCAACTGTCTTTGGTGTTGGGTTAACGATGTCAATCAAACGTTTGTGAGTCCGCATTTCAAATTGTTCACGAGCATCTTTATGCGTATGTGGTGATGAAAGGACTGTGTACAATGTACGTTCTGTTGGCAATGGGATTGGTCCTGAGATTTCAGCACCTGTTCTCTTTGCTGTTTCAACGATCTTGTCCGCAGACTGATCTAAAATACGGTGTTCGTATGCTTTAAGGCGAATACGAATTTTTTGTCTTGCCATGTTGTTCCCTCCTTCGTCTATTTTAAAAATAAGACTAGCTCCGCGGAAATTACCGCCACATCTGTGGCAAAGCATCCGGGTGTGTCGCAACCTTCCGCATCAAAGCTCGTATTATTGGTTTGGCGGCATACCAAACCTAGTACCTGCTCAAACAGGTACCTACTCATAGTATTACAAACTGCCCTGCGGTGCAAGGACTTTCTGAAAGTTTTTTGAAAAAAATGGCTTTTTTCTTAATTGCTCCGTCTTTTTCTACAAGGTTCAGCCAACTAACTGTGCTGTTCCGGCTTTTGCTGCCTTCTTTGAGGAATGAAAATTTACCTCTCTCATTTGAAAAAAACACCTTTCTTCTATAGTAAGATGTTTTTCAAATCTTGTTGCTTCTCTTGCATCGATCCTTCGGGTAAAATAATGGTAACTGTTTTAATACAAATTATGGAGGTTTTACACATGACCAGAAAAAAAGCTCTACTAGTGATCGATTATACCAACGATTTTGTCGCAACAAACGGTGCCCTGAACTGTGGTGAACCAGGTCGTGCCATTGAAGATGCCTTACTGCAACATGTCACAGATTTCGATGCCGCCGGTGACTATATCATTTTACCCAACGATTACCACATCAAAGACGATCCCTACCACCCCGAAACAGCCATCTTTCCACCACACAACATCGGAGGCACTCCAGGACAAGACTTGTACGGCAAATTAGCTGATTGGTACGCAGCCCATCAAGAACAAAACAATGTCTACAAGTACAATAAGAATCGTTATTCAAGTTTTCAAAATACTAACTTGGACAACTACCTGCGCAGTCGTGACATAAAAGAGCTATACTTAACCGGTGTTTGTACCGATATTTGTGTTTTGCATACTGCGATTGCAGCCTATAACCTAAATTACCACATTAATGTGTACGCTGATAGTGTCGCCAGCTTTGATCCTGCTGGTCACGACTGGGCCTTAGGTCATTTTAAAAACTCGCTCGGTGCTAATGTGATCGAATAGTTGCTCCCCTCTGCTGCAACCATATATATGATCGGGTAGGAGATAGTTCACACTATCGACCTCCCACACCACCGTACGTACGGGACCGTATACGGCGGTTCAACAACTTAAGCTTTTGCTTGAATAGACTGGTACAGTTTGG
>NZ_BQXH01000003.1 GCF_022836475.1 Ligilactobacillus pabuli
GTGCTGTGAGGCATGGAGCGGACCATTACTAATCGGTCGAGGACTTAACCAAAGAGTCGCGCGAGTGACTCGGTCCAAAGAATTACAAGAGATGAATGTTATTCAGTTTTGAGGGAATGGATCTCTCAAAAATAAACAAAAGTGCGGCGATTATTGCACAAAGGCTACACCTGTTCCCATGCCGAACACAGAAGTTAAGCTTTGTCACGCCGATAGTAGTTGGGGGATCGCCCCCTGTGAGGGTAGGTCGTTGCCGCGCTTTGTTTATTATTCCGGCATAGCTCAGTTGGTAGAGCATCTGACTGTTAATCAGGGTGTCGACGGTTCGAGTCCGCCTGCCGGAGTTTTACAGTGTTAGTACTGTTAGTTATGACCCGTTGGTCAAGTGGTTAAGACACCGCCCTTTCACGGCGGTAACATGGGTTCAAATCCCGTACGGGTCAGTTAGATAGAAATAGTTTTGCCGGCTTAGCTCAGTTGGTAGAGCATCGGTATCGTAAACCGAGGGTCACAGGTTCGACTCCTGCAGCCGGCATCATAAAGTGACTTAAAGCATTGATATAACAGCATTCTTGATTGCTAAGTGCAACAAAAGTGCAACAAGGTACCTACTTTGCAACATCTGCAGAGTGGGTACCTTTTTTATTTGTCAGATTATCAAGTAGTAATTCAATTAAATCGTCGGACTTTGCTTTGTACTCGTCAATCAAATAAGCATAACGTTTTGATGTGGTCGTCATGTCGGTATGGCCAAGACGTTTACTAATTGCGTATAAGTCAGCACCCTGAGAAAGCAGATAAGCCACGTGCGAGTGTCTGAGACTGTGGAAGTGGAAGCCTTGTCGATTGATGTCGCAATCTTGAAGAAGGCTTCTAAGTGTCTTATTGACTGCGTTAGAAGTAGGGATAGTGCCATACTGATTAACAAACACCATTCCAGAATCAGCGTGATGCAGTTGTTCAAGAATATCCAGCAAATCATCATTGATGCGAATAATGCGAGTCGAGCCTTCGGTTTTAGTTGGCTTAAATTTGTTGTTAAGTGCATCCCATGATTTGTTGATAGAGATCGTTCGCCAATTAAAGTTAATATCTTTCCAAGTTAATGCTTGAATCTCGCCTAAACGTGCGCCAGTATAAATTGCTGTTAATATCATGTATCGGCTAGTGAAGTGTGGGTTTAGTTTTGATTGAGTATGGCTGATTAACGTTTGAATTTCGGAGATGTTAAGATAGTCCACTGTTATTTCACGACTCTTATCCCACGTGAGAGAGACATTCTGGGTGAAGTCTTTCTTGATTAGATCATCATAGACAGCCGACTTAACGCACGCTCGCACAATGGAGTTTAGTTTCTTGACAGTTTCTGGCGCATGATCAGCGCCATAACTATTGATAAATTTCTGGTATTTTCGGCGATCGACTTTTTTAATGTTTATTTTCTCGAAAGCGTGATGGAGCTCACGTGAGATTATTCGATAGCGATTAGCAGTGACCTGAGAAACCTTGTTTTCTTTGTAAAGCTGAAACCATTCGTCGAAATAATCTGCGAAAGGTACTTCACGCACATCCACATTATTATTAGCCACATCATTTTCGAAACTGATTGCATACAAGCGGGCTTCATTCTTAGTCTTAAAGCCTGCTTTATATTTCTGTTTTAGTTCACCGTCAGCATCGCGCCACGATACGCGAACCCCCCAACCAGTGGAAGTTTTTCGATAACTTGCCATTTTAATCATTCCTTTCTGTGTTATAATAATAAAAGGGCATACTTGTCCCTGAGCAATTAAGCGAGCACATCCTAAACTTTGGCGAGTGGGGGATGTGTTTTTTTATTAATCATCTATATGTTGAATTGCATAATCGGCTTCCTGAGATGTAAATTGTTCGCCGGCCTCTGAAGTTAATTGTTCGTGTATTGAATCATTGGACATGTCTTGTTCTTCACGATAATCTTTGGCTTTCTCTAATGCATTTTTGTTATAGTCGACCTTAATATTATCTACTGCATATTGTGCAGCCTTTTCTGGGAAGCCTTCACCTGCATCAGAAGTTAGCTGATCATAAATACCTGCTTTTGACATATTCATGGTGTCGGCGTAAGTTTGTCCCTTTCGTTGAGCTGCTCTATATTCAGCCGGTACATCATCTTTTTTCTCACTTGTTTTGCTAGAATCACTTGATGTTTTTTCTTCAGTCTTTTCGCTAGAAGATGAATCGCTTAATGTGTCGCTTTCATTACTACCCATTGATCCAGCAAATATAAATACAACAAGTACAACTAGAACCCAAAACCAAATTCTTTTATAAAAAGGTTTTTTAACCTTTACATAATATTTTTTTCCGTCTTCGCCAGTTACTTTTTTCTTTGCCATTTGTAATTCCTCCAAATATAATATTTCCTCGGTTTTTAACGTCCACGAGGTACGGACTATGTATTATTTTAATTAAATATGTAATGTGTCCAACTTCATGGTATATTTGAGTTGAACACATATTCTCATGCTCTAGCCGGTCCCTAAATTCTGGCTAGGGCGTTTTTTATAGGTCGGCAACGAATCGCATTGCCTTTCCTATTATTCTGCCAGTGTAATCATCTGATAAAATTATTGGATCGTATTCGTGATTGTCTGGCATCAGCATGACAATGTCGCCCTGGTGCTTGATCCGTTTCAATGTGGCCTCATTGTCATTGTCGACAAGTACCGCAGCGATCTCGCCATCTTCCACAGTTGGTTGCTCTCGTATCAATACATACGAACCATTCGGTATTGTCGGCTCCATTGACTGACCTTTTGCTTTAAGATAGAAAACTGTTCCGCTTGGTAACAGATCAGCAATAGTTTCACGATAACCTTCAATATTTTCATCGGCAGTGATTGGATCGCCGCAAGCGATGGCTCCAAGGACGGGAATACGGCGAATACCGGTAGTTATTGGTTTAACATTGTCAGGATAAGGAAAAAACTCGTTTATGCTAACATGGAAAACTTTTGATAATGAAAATAAGACATCCTGTTTTGGCTGTCGTGTTCCTGCTTCGTAATTAGCAATTGCACTTTTGCCGATGCCTAATTGTTTAGCAAGATCAGTCTGGGTCCAATTTCTTTGTTCACGAAAATATTTGATTTTGGTTCCAGCATATTTTGCTAAATCCATAACGTTCACCTCCTGTGTACACTTAATATAATACATTGCACTACTATAGTAGTCAATAACAAAAATCACGAAAAGTGAACTTTTTTTACTTTAACGCTTGATTTATGTTCACGTATCGTGTACTATAATAACATAGAGTTCAGGAAGGAGATGAGAAACAAAATGCAATATATTCTAACAGGCATTAGAAAAGAGCACGGAGAACTACAAGATGATTTGGCGAAAATGCTTAACATCAGTACTGCGGCATATCGCAACAAAGAACAAGGGAAGACTCAATTCAAAATGGATGAGATGTTTAAAATTGCTGATCATTACAACGTTAAGATTGAGGATATTTTTTTGCCTAGGAAGTACACGTTACGTGAACTAGAACGGCAATAGAAAGGAATGGTGATTATGATGCAACAGACTCTCTCAATCACTTTTCCCAAGCAAGAAATCCAAGCGATGGTTCAGCAACAAGCAGAACGTTACTTTGAAGAATTAACCACTGGCAAAACATGGACGTTAGACGAGTTCCGCAAGAATTGCTGTGGGAGCAAGTCACCCGATTGGGTCAAGCTGTTTGTGTTTGCTGAGTTTCGAGAAGAAATTGATTATCGTCACGGTGGGTGGTTGAAGTTTAGCCGGGGGCGTGGCAGTCAGTTTATTATCTTCGCCAAGCCAGCCTGTGAGTGGATGGAAGACAATCGGGACCGCATCGACTGGGAGGCGAAATTGCCATGACACCAATAGGGACTGTGATGTTGTCAGTTGTCCTTTTCATCGCTTGGAAAGCCTTGAGGGCCTTAATTGAAAGGTGGTGGGGAAAATGAAGTATACGAAAGAAAACTTCCAACGTGGCTTAAAAGTTCAAATGGCAGTTTTTAATTTAAATGTTAGCGATGTCGCTAAAAAAACAGGACTTAGCAGAGGTACTATATCTAATTTACTAAATAATAAAGTGACTCCAGATATGTCGTTCAGGATTGGGACATTATCAAAATTATGTACCCTCTTTAAGTGCACGCCGAACGATTTATTTAAGGAAGCACCAAAGGGGTGGGGGAAACGTTAAGTATTGCAATTGTCGGACTGCTAACGGTGTTGTGCCTTATCTTGGACGACATCGAGTGGAGCCTTGAGGGAAAGAGGTGGAAAGATGAACTGGGTACTGATTCAACAAATAGGAATGACGATTCTAGTAGTGATTCTGTTAATAATCGCAGTAATTAGTTTGTGGAAAGTTGTGCCAGAAATCAACAAGATAGTTCGGGGCGCAGCACTAGAAGAAGGCGAGAAAAATGAGTAGAGTAATCGATCTGACGGGACAGCGGTTTGGCAGGTTGACAGTTGTTCAATTTTATCAAAGAAAAAATGGAAGAACTTTTTGGAAATGTCAGTGCACTTGTGGAAATCAGACTATTTCAAGAGCCGATGCTTTGAAATCTGGAAGTGTGAAAAGCTGTGGCTGTTTTGCAAAAGAAAAACACAAACTTGATTTTGAAAAATTCGCTAGAAGCAAAAGACAAAAAAATGATTTAAAAGAAAACACGGATTTAACAAATTTGGTCGATAAACCGCAATCAAATAGTTTAAGTGGAATCAGAGGTGTTTGTTTTTCAAAAGGTGAACAATTATGGATAGCTACTTTAAATCTGAAAGGAAAAAATATTCTTCATAAACGTTTCAAAAACAAGCAAGATGCGATCAATGCTCGTAAAGAAGCAGAAGAGAAATATTTCAAGCCGATTTTAGAAAAATATAAAAATAGCCACTCCTGCCAGAGTGACTAAGCAAAATATTCAATGTGGTTATTATACCACAGATTGGAGAGCTTATGGACAAATACCGAGAAACGTTGCATGTGATTGCGAACATGTCAACAGAGCAGAAGATTTCGTTTCTGACACGCTTGTTGGCCGACAATGATGCGAAGTTAAGCATCTTCGAGCGCAATGACCTGCAAGCAACGATCACGAACCTAAGAAAGCAGAGGGAACAACATGCCAAATATAAATTGGGACCGCAGTATGGAACAGGCAGATAGAAACCTGCAAATGGACCCGCCCACATACGACTGGGACGAACGAGAGGATGTGGCAGAAGATGATTGACGAAGCACAACGTATCTTATTGAAGCTAGTCGATTGCAAGAACGAACGCATCAACTATGAAGGACCGACAGACACCATCAAAGGCATTCAGTTAGCAATTGACTGTGTGACGGAGTACATGCGCAAGAAAGGGGAATAAGCATGAACCTATACGATTTAAACGATGCTTACAAACAGTTAGCTTACTCAGACGCTGACCCAGAAGTCATTAAGGACACGCTCGATTCAATCAACGATGAGTTTAACTTGAAACTCGATAACATTGCATCATGGATCGAATCAAACAAGAGCCAAATTGAGTGGGCCAAGAAAAAAGCACAGGAGTTCTCGGAGTTGGCCAAGCAATTAGACAACCGAAACAAATCATTAAACGAGTACCTGGCGGCGGCAATTGACGACCGAGGGGTTAAGTCAGTGCAGACTGAAAACCATTTGTTACGGCCGAGAAACTACCGTGCAAGCGTGCGAATCGTGGATGAGAGCAAAATACCGGCTGATTACGTCCACACAGAGACTGTCACTAAGATTGACAAGAAACAACTGTACAGCGACTTAAAAGCTGGCAACGTTCCAGGTGCTGAATTGAAACCGAACCGAGGGGTGGTGATTAAATAATGGAAATCAAATCGTTAAAGGACACAAGCCGAACCGAGCAATGGCGTGTCTGCTTGTACGGCAAGCCAGGTGTCGGAAAGACAAGCTCTGCGAAGTACCTTAAAGGCAAGACGCTAATTCTAGCATTAGATAACTCAGCCAAAGTGTTAGGCGGTACAGACATTGATGTGATTGAGTTCAATCGGCAACAACCAGGGCAAGAGATCAATGATTTTATTAAAGAAGTTCCTAGCTTTATTGGGGGTTACCAGAATCTAATTGTTGATAACATTTCATCTTTTGAAAAAGACTGGTTTGTTGAGCAAGCTCGAAATTCTAAGAGCGGTATTCGCAATGAGCTGCAAGATTACTCAGGATATACAAACTATTTTGCACGACTTATCTCAGCAATCTACCGTTTGCCCGTCAACATCTTAGTAACAGCGTGGGAAAGTCAACGACCAATTACAACTGCAAACGGTCAGCAATTCAACCAGTACGCACCAGCTGTCCGTGACAATGTACGCGATTTATTTATGGGCTTGACCGACATTGTGGGTCGAATGATTGCAAAACCAGACAGTGGCGAACGTGGCGTGATTCTTGAAGGCGATGATGGAACTTTTGCTAAAAACCGGTTAGACGATCGTAAGGGATGCAAGATTGAAGAATTGTTTAACTTTGAGGATGGTGATTAGGGATTGCCTTTGAGAGATTATCAAAAAAAGCTGATTAGTGATTTACGCAAATCGTTATTAGCTGGAAACCATAATGTTGTTGTGCAGTCCCCTGCGTAGGTAGTGGCAAGAGCGTCACAATGGCAGAAATTGCCAAGTCTGCTACTGACAAAGGCAATCGTGTGCTGTTTGTTGTTCATCGTAGAGAATTAGTTGAGCAAATCAAACAGACATTTACCAAATGGGGCGTTGATATGAGTTTATGCCAAGTTGGCATGGTACAAACCATAACAAGACGATTGCAGAAAATACCAATACCAAAAATGATTTTGGTAGACGAGTGTCATCATTCAATCGCTAAGACTTATCAAAGAATATTCGATAAGTTTCCTAATGCAAATGTAATTGGCTTTACTGCAACACCGCAAAGATTAGGTAAGAAGCAATTAGATGTTGTTTATAACGATTTAGTCCTTGGCCCAAAAATTAAATGGTTAGTGCAAAACAACTTTCTTGCACCATACAAATACTATTCTGTCAACATGATTGACACAACAGAATTAAAACGTTCATCCACAGGTGATTATACAGTTCAGAGCATGGGCAATGCTGCCAAATCAATTATCTATGGTGATGTGGTAAAGCATTATCAGAAGTTTGCTGATCACACAAAAACTATTGTCTACACCTACAATGTTGCATCTAGCAAAAAGGTTGCCGATAAGTTTCTAGCTGCAGGATATTCCGCTAAGCAAGTTGATGGTGAGACACCAAAAGATGTCAGACAGAAAGCGATGGACGATTTTAGGACTGGAAAAGTGACGATTCTAGTGAATGCCGAACTTTACGGCGAGGGAATTGATGTTCCTGATTGTGAGACTGTCATAATGCTACGACCAACTGAATCGTTGAGTTTGTTTATTCAAACCACAATGCGGGCAATGCGTTATAAGCCGAACAAAACGGCCAAAATCATTGATATGGTTGCGAACTGGAAAACACACAACTTGCCAGACGCTGATCGTGAGTGGTCGTTGGAAAGCAAACCCAAGAAAAATACCGAAGCAATGGACATTGTGCAATGTGAGAATTGCTTAGGCGTATCCGAACGTTCTGATTGCGGTAAAGGCTGCATCATACGAACACACAAAGTCGGGATGCTCTGTCCATTGTGTGGTGAGTTACTCAGCAATGGACGTGAATCAAACGGGCCAATTCATGAAGATGCTGAGCTAAAAGAAATCACACCTGGAATAGTCTTAAATTTCAAGTCTGCAAACAAGGGTGACTACTGGCAGAAACTAAAAGAAGCCAAAACTTGGGACGATCTCGAAAAAATTCGAAAAGAGCGCGGTTATAAACCAGGTTGGGTTTGGTACCAAGCAAAACAAAAAAATATAACAAAATAAAGAAAGAGGTATTTAATTATGGCATTTCAATTAGACTACAGTGATGTAAATGATGGACAAATCAAGGATGGAGATTACGAAGCAGTGATTTTTACTGTGAACGAAGATGCTTCACCATCCGGCTCAGAATTTATCAACTTCGACATGATTATCCGTAACGACATTGAGCAGCAGTACAAGAACTCACACATTTTTCACCGGGTTTGGAAAGCAAAAGCAACTGGTAAGTATAACATCAATATGATCATGCGTATTGCTCAAGCTGTTGGCTTGCCAGAAGGGAAATCATACAACTCATTTGATGACCTTCTAAAGGAATTCCATGGCAAAGCAGTTAAAGTTCGGGTCAAGAATGAAAAGTCAGAATTCAACGGTCAAACATACGACAATTTAAACGTTAAGCGTTGGAATCAAACAGAATTCCCAAACATTCAGCATCAGTGGAAAGACAATCCACAGCAGGCTAGTGATCCATTAATGGGACAAGGGCAAACAATTGACATCAGTGGCTCAGATTTGCCGTTCTAAATTTTAAATAGTCAGTGAACTTGATACGCCGGACCGGTGAGATGCCGGTTAATAAAATAAAGGAGGCATCTTTTTAATTGTTCGATTATGCAAAAATACCGCAAGAGCTGCGTGATCTAAAACAGTGGGGACTATATTCCAGAAAATGGTTACCTGAAAAAAATAAATATACTAAGTTGCCACTAACTGTGGATGGAAGAGCAGCATCGTCAACTAATGAAAGGACATGGTCAAGCTTTGGCGAAGCACTAACTGCTTATCTAACACCAAATAATTTTGAAGTTGCTGGTTTAGCATTTTTCTTCAAACCGCCCTACATCGGAATTGACATTGATCACATTAAAGATGACATCACTGCTACTATCCAAGGCGACCCTAACACTGTTACTAATGACTTTATCAAACGTACCAAAAGTTATACTGAAACATCAATGTCGGGTGAAGGCATCCACATTATCACTAAGGGGAACTTCAAAGGACAAAAGCATCGGAAAGGGCAGTTTGAATTCTACGACAAAGGACGTTTCTTCGCATTAACCGGACAAGCTTTCGGGAGTGTAAGTGATTATTCAAACATCAATCGGATTAAACCAGAAGACTTTGATTATTTGTATAAGCGCTACATCGGAGAAGATAAACCCTTAATTCCTCAAGAAAATAAGCCAGTGCCATCAAATAATTTAAGCAAAAACGATGTAATTCTAAAAGCAGCACAAAGCAAAACAGGCAAGCGGTTCACAACTTTATACAAAGGCGACTGGCAGGGGTTATATGAATCACAGTCAGAAGCCGACCAAGCCTTTATGAATGATTTGGCATTCTGGACAGCTAAAGACCGCAGTATGATGGACGAAATTATGCGAGAATCTGGACTCTATCGCCCGAAATGGGACGAACGCCGTGGAAGATTGACTTACGGCGAAATCACAATGAACGAAGCAATCAACTCAACTTCAGACACGTATAAATCTCACTCTGATCAATACCAGATATTCGTCAAAGGTTTTAATGTGCCAGATGATGCTAAACCAATTACTCTGACGACTGCATTTAATTATACTGACACCGGTTTTAGAAATAGGTTCTTACGCGATCATCCAAAAGATGTTTTATTTTCTCAACAAACCAAGCAGTTTTTGTACTTTAACGGCAATCGTTGGGTCTATGACACGAGTGGAGTTGTTCCTCGAATGTTGGATCCAGTAATTGACAAGATTGGGAATGAACAACGGCTTTCACCCGATGATGTTGGCGCAAAAGATGAAGGTGCAGCAACTAAAGCATTTCATGATTTCGAAAAACGATGTCTCTCCCACAATGGGCAGCAGGCGGTGCTAAGCATGATTGCAAATCAGCGAGGAGTCGATGATTCAGAATTTGACCGCAAGACAAACATTATCAATACACCTTCAGGAATTGTTGATTTATCAAGTGGGAGCATTAAACCAGCAACAACCGAAGACCTAGTTACCAAGTCGACCAATGCAGAAATTTCTGAAATTGAAACACCAATTTTTGACAAATTTATGCTAGATATTTTTCCAAGTCATCCCGAATTGATCGAGCTAGTTCAGAAACTGATTGGGTACACAATTACTGGGACTGTGGCTGAGCAACTAACAGTCTTTTTGCTAGGCAAAGGAAACGAAAATGGCGCGAATGGTAAATCGGTATTAGTCGAAGTGTTACGACAAATTCTGGGAGACTATGCGGTCAGCATTCAACCCGAGACGATAACTTATAGCAAGACAACAAATTCAAGCAGCAACACCGACAACCAGATTGCCGACACAAAAGGTGCCCGTATGATTGCAACATCAGAAATCGAACGTGGAGCTAAGTTGTCAGAATCAATGCTCAAACGGCTAACTGGTGGCGAGATGATCACTGCTAAACGGCTATATGAAAAGCCAATCAGTTTTACGCCAACAGGCACATTGTGGATGAGTTCTAACTACAAACCAATTATTTCAGGAACCGATAACGGTATTTGGCGGCGACTAGTATTTATCCCGATGACGGCCAAGATCACGAAGAAAGACCCACACCTCAAAGATAAATTGATGACTGAAAAAGCCGGTATTATGAACTGGATCATTGAAGGAGCGCTGAAATATCAACGTGATGGCATCCAATTGCCAAAGATTATCACCAATGAAGTTGATGAGTACCGAGAAGACATGGACGATGTGGCAACATTTATTAACGATTGCTTTGATAAAGTTCCTGGATGCAGAACACCATTTTCTGAAATTTCAGACAGATTCAAAGAATGGAAAGACATATATGGTACTCCACTGACTATCCGTGGACTGTCCAGAGAATTGTCTGATCGGTATGAAAAATATCGGACAGAAAGCGAACGTGGCTATGTTGGTCTGAAATTAAAAGGAAAAATCGAAATTAAGAACGGATATAACCCTTTATAAATGACAGTAAGAACCATTCTGACAGTTGGCTGACACTAATTTGGAATTAGTGTCAGGTTCAAAAACGTTGATATAACAGTCTTAAACCTATATAGATGACAGTATGACACTAATTTCTATTAAATAGATATACTTTTAGGAACTATATAAAACCATATAAGAGCCTCGAGGGGAAATTACAGTCATTTAGTGTCAGCGATGGCTATAACCGCTGGGAGAGTAAGCATAACAGCATGACAGTGTTAGTGTCAGGAAAGGAAACTATGAAATCAGAAGCGCAAATTCAAAATGAAATTTTAGTCGCGCTCAGTAAGTGTGGATGCACAGTGATCCGCACAAATGCTGGGCAAGCCAGAACAATGCAAGGAAGAATCATCAAATTAGCACCCCGAGGTTGGCCAGACATCACTGGCTTTCGTAAATCAGACGGGCGGATGCTGCTTGTGGAAGTTAAGAATGAAAAAGGCCGACTTCGACCTGACCAAGTTAAGTTTCAAGAATTTATCAGTCAATATCCGGTATTGTACGGTGTCTGTCGGAGCGCTGAAGACGCAATTAAGTTAGTGGAGGATGTTAATAATGCAGGAAAATAAAACAGATTTAACTAAAGCAGTTCAACAGTGGGGCAAAAACAAAGGCATCACCGACCCACGGGCACAGTTTATGAAAGTCGTCGAAGAAGTCGGCGAGATTGCCGAAGCATACGATAAAGGCTGGCAAGACAAACTGGTCGATTCGTTTGGTGATGTGCAGGTCACATTGATCATTGCAGCCGAGCTAATGGGTGTGGACTATGAAGCATCACTAGCTGAAGCTTATAACGTGATTGCGAAACGTAAAGGTCACATGCATAACGGGGTGTTTGTTAAGGAAGAAGACGAATAGCCCTTAATCGTGCTTAAACGGGCACCTAAGCGATTTAAATACTAGATTGGTGTAATTACACCAGAAGACAATAAAGGAGCTTAAAACAATGGAATTAAGCGAATACGCAAGTAAGCTAAGAGAACTAGCAGATATTATCGAGAAGAAGTATTACGTGCAGGTCTTTGATTGTCCCTCAGGGTATTTGAATTTTTCAGAAAAAGCAGAAGATTATGCTGTCGAAACAAGAGTTGAAGTCTTCGGTTATCGGGTCACGTTTACTAAGACTGAAATCGAAGATCTAAAAATTAATCCAGCATTGAAAGCAATCAATTGGGACGAAGTTAAGCTTATCCCGGTCGATTAACAGTTTATGTGGGTGTCAAAACCCGCATAATCATTGGCCGAGTGAGAAAAAACTCAAGGAGTGTGAACGCACCCCCTACTAATATTACGCACTCACTCAGCCACACAGTGACTAGAAAATAAATCAAAGGATGTGAAGACCTCAATTATATATATTTAATTAATTCTAGTCACTGCATTGCCCCGAACAGTTTAACTTAGGTGCAACTCCTGAGCGGGGCTTATCCGGATAAATTTAAACAAAGGAGTGATTAAGATAGCAAAGTTAAAAGCACTTGAACTGTTTGCAGGAATTGGTGGTATTGCTTTGGCCGAACAAATGGCAGGCATTGAAGTTGCTGGCCTGTGCGAATATGCAGAGTTTCCACGCAAGATATTAAACAAAAATTTTCCAAAAGTTCCAGTTTAAAAGACGTTAAGAAAATAAATTCAGAAAGCTTAAAAGGAGTAGGTATAGATGCTTCAACAATTGACATTATTTCCGGCGGATTCCCTTGCCAGCCTTTCAGTATTGCCGGGAAGCGACAAGGCACGGAAGATGACCGCGACCTCTGGCCAGAGATGTTTCGAATTATTCAAGAGCTCGAGCCAACTTGGGTTGTTGGAGAGAATGTTGCTAACTTCGCCAATATGGAACTCGACCGCACGTTATTTAACTTGGAAAGTGCAGGCTACGAAACACGTGCATTGGTATTACCAGCTTGTGCCGTCGGGGCATTTCACCAACGAAAAAGAACGTTTATTGTGGCCCACGCCAACCGCCAGCGATGGGGGGGGCTTGGACAAAAGTCAAGAAAACCGATGTGTTAGGGAGTTTGCAGAGAGCTTTGGAAGACAAACCTGGCAGACACATGGGAACGATCCGCACAACTTATTACTTGCAGGCGCAGAAAAAATCGCCCATGGAGACAGCAGAATTCAACGAAATGATGATGGGCTTTCCACTGGGGTGGACAGACTTAAAGCATTAGGCAATGCAGTTGTACCTCAACAAGTTCTGCCTATTTTTAAAGCGATTGTGAAAATTGAAGAGTTAAGGAGCGAAATCGTATGAAAGAATCACTTAAAGCAACGATGTTACTTGCAAATTACTTCGAGCAGCATCCTGACGCACCAGATGACGACCCGTTTGTGGTCGAGCAAAGAAAAATTGCTGGTATTGTACCTAACTCTAATAAGCCGATGAAACGTCGTGGCAACAGAAAGAAAATCGATGACGAAGCGATCAACAGGCTAAACCAGCAAGGGCTGACTAGAGTGCAGATTGCTGACCAATTAGATTATGCAGTGTCGACTGTTTCAAAGCATATTCGAATAATGGAATCGAACGTCCCGCGCCCACCACATGGCAATCGCAAAGATATTGACGAAAAAATTATTAAACTCCACAAACAGGGACTAACCAGAAACGCAATCGCAGAAGCGATTGGTGTCACTGGTACAACCGTCAACAAGCATTACCAGAAGCTCGGGCTGACACCGAATAATGTAGCCAAGAAAGAACTACATCTTGGCCGCATGAAGAAGCTAGTCGGTCAGGGACTAACCATGCAGATGATGACGGAGAAATTGCACGTTGACCGCAAACAGATTAAAGAAGCCATCTTGAAGCACGGACTGTGGACGCATTACAACGAGATTCAAGATCTACGACATCAATTTGTGTTCGTCCTGCCAACAGGTGGTTACCGTGATTATGACACGATGAAAGAGCTGGAACGGCATGAAGATGTTACAGCAGGCGAAGTGATGACGATGTTTGAGTATGAGAAAAGAAAGGGTGTTAAGTTTTGAGCAAATATTACCGAGTGAGAACGCAAGAGCAGTGGAACTGGCTGATGGAACATCTAGAATTAGAATACCCGTTCTCATCTACTACATTCTTGACAGATTCAATTTTTATGGATTTTAAAGACGCCCATCAATTAGTGCCAAAAATATCAATTAAATCAAGCAATATAAATAAAATTATCGAAGTATCTCAAATGATGGAGGACGAGAAAATGGAAGATTACGTAACGATCCACAGTGAAGATTTAGAGAAGATAAAAGTTGATTATGGACAGATGAATGACGTTAGCTTAATTAACCATGACGTTGATGGAAAAATGTATATTCATGAGCGTTTCTTACCTGCTGATTTAATGGTTCCCAAGTCCCTGCTTTATCCCAAAATTAAACTTACACCAGCAGAGAAAGCTGAGTTTGATTCGATTGATAATGACGAAACGCTATATAACGCTTTGGATATTATTGAACGCGAAGACTATCCACATCTATACAAACGAATCTATGAGCACGCAATAATGTCTATCCCTAAGTTCGAATTAGAGTTTGCCCGTGCATGGGCGGACCCAGATTTAATCGAAGTCCTGCCAGAAAAGAAATGGAATGTGCGAGTGCCTAAGCTCAAAAATATGTTCTATTGGAAAAATGATGATGAAACACTTGATTATCAAGACAGCCAATATAACTGTTATCATCACCAGCAGTTCACCGCAGAAGAACTTAAACACTACGGTTTGGACAATGATTTATTCGAGAAAGTCGAGGTAAGCGAATGAAAGTTTATGTATTAGAAATGGTTTCAGAAGGCGGAAGCATCGTGTACGGAGTTTATAAGACCCGAAAAAGTGCAGAATTAGTTGGTTTGTCTCAAGTTGGTAAGAGTTGGCCAAACTATTATATTACTGAGCAGGAAATACATGGGGAAGGTAAGCAAATAACCGAATGTGAGTATTGCTCTCAGGAATATAACATTGAGGGCGATTATACGGAATTAGAATTAAACCTACCAGACAGAAAAATCATTGCATGGGGTGACGGTGAAGCTGTCCTAAAAAATGTCAATTATTGCCCCATGTGTGGACGGAGGCTGACTGATGAATAACTTTTATGCTTTATATCGTGGCGACAGGTTTATCACAGTTGCCGATACGATCCAAGAAATGGCTGAATTTATGCATGTGTCAATCAGCACGGCACGTTGGCTAACTTATCCAACTGCACACAAACGATTTAAGAACCAGAATGCAAATTTAATTTATAAATACGAGGTGTAAATTATGAAGAAAACACTTAAGCAACAATTAACTGGAATGAAACCAACCACAGAATGTCACGTCCAATTCACTGATATGCGATTCTGTGACACTGTGAGTGAGTTACTGCAAGATGAGCGAATCCAACAATACAAGGATAACTTGGTAACTCGTACACGCAGACAACACGTGGCAGGGAGACATTACGTTGAGATTTATGTGGGGAGGGCGAAATAATGTCATTTAAACGCAAGCACTACATCTACCGCAGAATTGGGCCAAGATTGTACAAATTCAATCGGGCAGCAAAACGAGACAGTAAACTAAACCAATTGTTTAAATTATTCTAGGGAGTGATCTATTGGCAACAAGAGATGAAGCAATTCAAGCAATTAAGAGATATCCAGATTATGAACGTGATAGACGCAGACGTGAGCTAGAACTCAGATATCCATTTGATAAATACCCAGATGAAAATATCGGTGGCGGACGCGCGCAGAATGTACGTGATGAATCGCTCGAGAATGAGGTTAGCCGAGTTTTATCTGACCCTAAGCTAATTGAGCTAGAGCGAAATAAAAACGTAGTAGAGAGCGTTCTAAGGCAATGTGTGGACAAGCAAGTTAGATCGTTGCTAGATAAAGCTACCTACGATATTATCTACGAGTTTTATTTTGCGGAAGTAAAAAGATATAACGCGCAGGCAATTGCTGATAAAGTTGGTTTATCTCGTGCAAGAGTTTACGCAAGAAAAAACGCCTTTATAGATGAAGTTCAAAAAGAATTAACAAAACGAGACAAAAACGAGACAAAACGCCCTTAAAAGTGTTGTATATTTGTAATATACAAAAATGTTTAATTAAGCAGTTTGTATAGCACATATTTTTCTCCTTTATAAATAACGTGCTGGCCGTGATGTCAGTCCCTTAGCCAGGGTCACAGGCTTACATATTCTTCAGACAGCTTAATGGCTGTCTTTTTTATTGCAAGGAGAAAGCAATGCACAACAGAATAACAGTAACTGAAAATATATATAGGCAGCCATTGCTGGTTGTCTTTTTTATTGCAGTTAGAAAGGACGATAACATGATTGATTTAAAACAAGGCGATTGCCTAGAACTGATGAAAGAGATACCGGATAAGAGTGTGGACATGGTGCTGTGTGATTTACCTTATGGGACTACCAAGTGCCGATGGGATAATGTGTTGCCATTCGATAAATTGTGGGAGCAATACCATAGAATTATCAAAGATAAAGGTGCAATCGTGTTATTTGCGACAGAGCCTTTTACATCGACTATGATTTGCTCAAATATCAAAGAATTTCGAGAAAAAATAACATGGATAAAGCATAGAGCAAGCAACTGGGCAAACGCGAAAAGAAGGCATCTTAAATATACTGAAGATATTATTATCTTCGGAAGTGGACAGCCGACCTACAATCGTCAAATGGAACCAAGAAAATCACGACGTGTTGCAGAAGCACAAAAAAACAATTGGACTATGACAAACAACAACACCTCTCAGGTTTCGTTTAGCCCAAAACAAACAAAAAATGTTAGTTCTTTAAATTGGGACAAAGACTATAAGAACCCAATGGACTATATAAAGTGCCCAAGCGTAGTTAATAATTCGCACGAGAAAGTTAATCATCCGACGCAGAAACCAGTTAAGCTGTTGACCAACTTAATCAAGACCTATACCCACGAAGGCGAGCTAGTCTTAGACAACACAATGGGTAGTGGTTCAACAGGTGTGGCATGTGTCAATACTAAGCGTGACTTTATTGGTATGGAACTGGACGAAGAATATTTTCATATTGCTGAGAAACGGATACAAGAAGCACAGAGTGAGATTAGATTGGACGTGTAACCATGGAGCCAGAAACACGAAACTTTTGCATAGGCTGTCTCAACGGCCTGCTGGCAACAATAGCATTAATTGCTTTGCTCGCTCTGTTATTCTGGGGTGGGAAAGTATTCGCATGGCTGATTATTAAAACTATCTTGTAATATACGAATACTGAAAGGTGGTGGGGCTGAATGTGCAAAAGAAAAAGCTAAATAAGCAACAACTCAAGTTCTGCCGTGAATGGTTGAAAAGTCACAATGCTTATGACGCTGCGATAAAAGCAGGCTACTCTGACAGTTATGCCAGAAATGCTACTAAATTTCTATTGGAAAATATTGGAATTCAAGAATACATCGACAAACGGACATCAAAAGTCGAAAAACAGGAAGATGACGAAGTCGATATGGTTTTGACAAATATCTATCGAATTGCGACAGGAAAAGAGATAAGCAATCACTCGAAAGCTGTTGACAATCTCAAAGACAAAGTTATCCACGACAAGACATACATCAGCCCCGCCGATACAAAAGAACAAATCGCCGCTGCTGAATTGTGGATGAAGATTAAAGGGCAATTCAAAAATGATAATGCCGAGATTGAAAAAGCTAGAGTTAAGAAGCTTAATGCTGAAGCACGAATTGCAGATGCTAAAGCTGACGCAATTGAGAACACGGGGCAAGATACTGAAACATTATTGACCGGCTATTTAAAAGAGTTGCGCAAAGGTGTGAATGAAGATGAGTCTTAACGATCTATATACAGAGAAACAAGTTGAAGTTATTAAGACTTTGAATCGCAACGACTGGAAGTTAATGATTAACTATGGTGCAGTTCGCTCGGGCAAAACTGTAATTGATAACGATATATTCTTGTTAGAAATTGACAGAGTTAGAGACTTAGCTAACAAGTTAGGCGTATCAGAGCCAATGTATATCTTAGCTGGCTATTCTAGCAAGTCTATCCAAAACAACGTCTTACAAGAGTTAAGCAACAAGTACGGTATTGAGTTCAAGTTCGACAAACATAATTCGTTCAAGCTTAATAATGTAAAGGTCGTTCAGACATTTACTGGTTCAATCTCTGGTTTAGGTGCAATTCGAGGCATGACAGCGTTTGGTGCATATATCAACGAAGCATCGTTAGCTAATGAATTGGTTTTCGACGAAATTAAGAAACGTTGCTCAGCACCTAATGCTCGTATCATCTGTGACACTAACCCTGACCAGCCACAGCATTGGTTGAAGAAAAATTATATCGACAACAAAGACCCTGACGCAGGTATCGTGAGTTATCACTTTATTCTTGATGACAACACTTTCTTGCCAGAAGATTATGTTAAGCATGAGAAAGCTGGTACACCTAAAGGTATGTTCTATGATCGCGACATCCTAGGACTGTGGGTGTCAGGTGAAGGCATGGTTTATCAAGACTTTGACAAGAAACATTCTGCTGTTGATGTTGCACCCGAAGGGCTAGAGTATTATGTTGGTGTCGACTGGGGTTATGAACACAAAGGCTCAATCGTTGTCTTAGGCGATGATCGTCAAGGCAATACGTATTTAGTCGAAGAGCACACTAAACAGCACCAAGAGATAGATTACTGGGTCAAGGTTGCTAAAGGCATCCAACAAAGATACGGCAGGAATATCCGTTATTATGCTGACTCAGCACGTCCCGAACACGTGCAGCGGTTCATCCGTGAAGGACTGCATACGATAAACGCAGACAAGAATATCATGGCTGGGATTGAATCAGTGGCTAAGCTGATCAAGACTGGTCATTTTTATTACGTTAAATCAGGCATTCAAGAGTTCCTTGATGAGATATATCAGTATATTTGGGACGAGAAAAAAGGTGTGCCAGTTAAAGATGAAGACCATGCAATGGACGCTCTTAGGTACGCATATTACACGAAACACAACCGCAAACCGGTTTCAATAATGAGAAGGTGATTATAGATTGGAAACTATAGTGCAGGGCGCTGGTTCAATGATTAAAGGCAATGTATTCGTCTATCCAAGAAATAGGAATATGACACCCGATGATCTGCGTGGGTTTATCAACGCCAATATGGAACTATCAAAGAATTACAACAAGTTGTATCGGTATTATTTGGGACATCACGACATTTTAGATGAATTTCGCAAGACTAAGCGCCCAGATCATAAGCTAGTACCTAATTATGCTAAAACATTAACAGAAACATTCAACGGTTACTTTATGGGAGTACCGCCTAAGATTAGCTTGAACAATGATACAGACAATATGAAGCTACAAGATTGGCTAAATTGGAACTCATTCCAAGATAAATTGAATGAAGCCAGCAAGATTGTTGACATTATGGGACGGTCGTATATGTTCCTATATCAGAATGAAGACAGTCAAACGTGTGTGGCGGTCAGTGAACCAACTGAATCGTTTGTAATTTATGATGATACAGTGGCACATCTACCGATTGCATACGTACGTTATTCGTTTGATGACAATAACAATTTATCTGGCAGTTATTACACCCAATCAAAAGCATACACGATTGATACAGCATACAGATTGTTAGATGAGCGTATCAATCCGATTCAAGCTGTACCCGGTATTGAGTTTTATGCTAATGAAGAACGACATGGCTTATTTGAACCAGTCATGACATTGATTGACGCGTTCGACAAAGCGCTGTCCGAGAAAGCTAACAACGTGTCTTATTTCGATTCTGCTTATCTATTATTGCTTGGCCTGCAATTTCCACACGATGAAAACGGCGACCCAATCGTCAATATTGACGGTAACGATATGATTGTTGCTGAAGATGCAGATGCAACGCAGGCACGAGTTGAGTTCTTAAACAAGCCCGACAGTGACGGTATGCAAGAGCATTACTTAGACCGTTTGAACGATTTGATTTATCAAGTCTCGAACGTAGCTAATTTGAAAGATGATTCTTTTAGCGGGAACTCTAGTGGTGTGGCAATTCAATATAAGCTGTTGCCAATGCTCAACTTAGCATCCACAAAGGAACGCAAATTCACACAGTCGTTGCGAAAATTATTCGGCCGTGTATTTGATATTGGAACAGTCGTCAATGCTAAAGCTCAAGACTTGACGTTTAAGTTTATTCGCAATATGCCTGTTAATCTTGAAGACGAAGCAGATACTGCTCAAAAACTCAACGGGATTGTGTCGAAAGAAACACAGCTTAAAAGCCTATCATTCGTGGATGATGCTAAACAAGAAATTAAACGTATTGCTGATGAACAAACTGAACAGGTCAAGCAGTCACGTATTGATTACGGTGTGGCTACTGATAAGGAGATGAACGGCGATGGCTCGCAAACTGCCGAAGCAAGATGACGCATACTGGAAGAAACGTATTAAGCAAGAGCAAAAGTACATGGAGCAAGCGACCAACATACCTGAACTAAAAAAGTATTACCAGCAAGCAGTCGATGAGATTCAAGAAAAAATCGATGCCGAATACGCTCGTTTGGATAAGCTAGGCTTTAGCTCTAAAGATGTTAAGCAAGCTGATATTCGTCGATATGAGCAAGAAGCTAAGGAAGTCGTTGCTCAAGCTGATAAGATTCGTGAGGAGCTAGGACGCAATGCTAAACGCTCAGACTTCACTGATGCGGTTAATGATCGCATGACGATCTACAATGCCACAATGAGAATTAACCGTTTAGAATATCTGAAATCGCGCTCTGCTCTCTCGTTAGTCAAGGCAGGCGTGAACGTTATCGACAAGATGACTAAGGAGTTTTTCAGCAAATACATTGGTGAGTTCAAGCGACAAGCTGGTATTCTAGGACGCACGTTTCAGCACATGGGAGCTGACCGCATTATTAAGCACGTGCTGGCACAAACAGACGGGGCAACGTTTAGCGACCGTGTGTGGAAGAATACGGACGAATTAAAGGCTCGTTTAGATGTATTGCTGACTAACAATCGCATTAAAGGTGAGAACCCTGATAAGATTGCTCGGCGGTTACGTGATTTAGTTAGTGACCAGTTTGCAGGCCAAGCTAAGTATGTGACTGAACGCATTGCTCGAACTGAATCAACTCGATTGATTGGTGAAGCACAAAAAGAAAGTTATAAGAAATACGGTATTAAGTTCGTTAAGTGGATAGCAGAAGCTAGTGCTTGCGATTTCTGCGAAGATATTGCACATGGAGGTAAAGATGGCGAGGGTGTGTACAAGATTGATAATGTACCAGCATACCCCCGCCATCCGTGAATGAGCCGAATTGTATGTGCAGTCTTGCAGCTTATTATGAAAATGAATAAAAGCGATGGTTTAACAGCCACCGCTATTTTTATGCAGTTTTTGGAGGTGATCCCTTACATCTCGCAGTTATACGTTAAATAATTGTCCGTTTTCCTCGATCGTGGACGTTAAATAAGATCGTGAGTAAACAGTGCACCCGCACTTTAAACGGAGGTTATTAAATGGCTGAAGAAGTACAAGCAGAAACGGTTGAAACTGAACAAGCCGAAGTACAAGGCGAGCAAACAGAACAAGCTGAATCTCAAGGTAAAACATTCACTCAAGAACAAGTCAATGCAATGATCAAAGACCGCTTAGCACGTGCCGAAAAGCAAGCCGAAGCAGAAAAAGCTGAAGCTAAGAAGTTAGCCAAAATGAACGCTGACCAAAAGCAACAATACGAGCTTGAGAAAGCACAGAATGAGGCCAAGGAGGCACAAGCCCAGTTAGCTAAGTATGAGATGCAAGGACAAGCTCGTAAGATGTTTGCTGATTCTGGCATCGAACCCTCTGATGAAGATTTAGCTTTGATCGTGACGGCTGAAGCAGAAGGCACGCAATACAACGCTAATCAGTTGCTTGATTTGATTGCACGAGTTCGTGAAGATGAACGCACTAAATTGCTGAAAGGCGAAACACCTAAAGCAAATGGTAAGAAATTGCCAGCTCAAGTTACACAAGAAGATTTTAATCGCATGAATATGACTGAAAAAGTTAAATTACATGCAGAAAACCCAGAACTATTCAATAAATTAACAGGAGGTCATGAATAATGGCAGATAATATTACACACATTGCGGATTTGGTAAATCCCGAAGTATTGGCACCAATCGTGTCTTATGAATTAGAAAACGCATTACGCTTTACACCGTTAGCTCAAATCGACGCAACATTGCAAGGTCAACCAGGCTCAATCTTGAAGTTCCCTAGCTTTACGTATATGGGCGACGCTACCGACATTGGTGAAGGCGAACAGATTCCTTTAGATAAAATCGGCACATCTTTAAAGCAAGTTGAAATCAAGAAAGCTGCTAAGGGTACAGCAATCACTGACGAAGCTATCTTATCTGGCTATGGCGATCCTGTGGGTGAGTCTACAAAACAACTTGGTTTAGCAATTGCTAACAAAGTTGATAATGATTTGCTCGCAGCTGCTCAAGGTGCTACTCAATCTGTTGCGTTTGCTGCAACTGTTGATGGTGTACAGGCTGCACTGGATGTCTTCAACGATGAAGACGACGCTACTGTCGTCGGTATCTTCAATCCTAAAGATGCTGCTGCTTTGCGCAAAGATGCTAACAAGCAAAAAATTGGTTCAGAAGTTGGCGCTAACGAATTAGTGAACGGCACATACCTTGACGTGTTAGGGGTGCAGATTGTTCGTTCTCGCAAAGTAGAAGCAGGCACAGCCATCTTTATTCGTGCTAACCAAGCTAAACCAGCTTTGAAGTTAGTTATGAAGCGTAATGTTCAGGTTGAATCTGATCGGGACATTAGGACAAAAGAGACAGTATTAACAGCCGATGAGCATTACGCTGCATATCTCTATAATGATGCCAACGTGGTATTAATGACAAAAAAAGCCTAACCCCGCCTAGTGGGGTGATAGCTACCCCAACTAAAGACGGGGCCAATATCACAGCTGGCTAGAGAAGGAGGCTAAACAGACTGAACCAGAACCGCCTGCTGAAGGTGAATAACATCAAACTAGAGACGAGGGATATGAAACGTATTAGGAGGTGTAAATATTGGAGTTAAGTGATTTAAAAACAATGCTCCAAATTGCTGATGATAAGCGTGATTCTATTCTTGAATTAATCAAGAAGAACACAGAACAGGCTTTGCGATTTAAACTCGGGTTGAAACCTAGTGATGATTTACCCACAGAGCTTGACTATATTACTTTAGAAGTCGGCATTAAACGTTACAACCGAATTGCGAACGAAGGCATGAGCCAATATTCGCAGGAAGGTGAAACGATCACGTTTAAATTGAACGACTTTGATGAGTTTGCCGATGACATTGATCAATGGAAGAATAACAACGATAAGAAGCCTAAATCATTAGGCGGTGTCGCTTTTATTAATCCATATGGTGGTGGTCAGCATGAGATTTAATAACAACGTTAAGTTTTACTCGGATGAAGCCGAGCACTACGACCCAACCAGCGGCGAATGGGTTGGCGGTGAGAAGTTAATCGCTGAAGTTATCGCCAACGTGACTGACTTAGGTACTAACCGCTCAGTAGCCTTATATGGTGATGTTAATATTCAAGCGTATGTAATTCGCACGATCAATCCAATTGATTACAATTGGAGCTATTGCACGATTGATGGAGGAAACACGCAGTATATTGCTAACACTAAACGAGTACCACTGAAGAACAATACCTTGATTGTAGGTGAGCGTAAGTAATGGCAAGAGTTAGTTATAGCATTAAAGGCTTGGACAAACTGGAGCAAGGTCTGCTGAAACGGGCACAAGTGGAAGCCATCAAGACGATCGTCAAAAAACATACGACTGAACTACAGCAGAAAGCAATGGCAAACGCCAGTTCAACTTATGTTAAAGGTTATTCAACTGGAGCAACTAAGAAGTCAATTGGTATCGGCTTTGAAGATGGTGGGCTAACTGGTATTACCGGTTTAGGGCTTAGCTACGATCCCTACCTAGAAACAGGAACCCGTTTCATGGCAGCCGAGCCATTGCTAAAGCCATTGTTTAATCAACGCAAGAACATGTTTATTTCAGAAATTAAGAAGGTGGTTGAATGAAATCACCAGAGCAATCACTGTTTGATTATTTTTATAGTCTATGTCTCAAACATAATTTGCCGACATTCGATTATCTACCAGCGGAAAAAGAAGCTGCTTATCCGTTTGTTTATATCGGGCAAACACAGACACAGGGACAAAACAATAAGTATAGTCGCAGCGATCACATCTTTCTCACTATTGATGTGTGGGGAGACAAAAAGCAAAGAAAGACTGTCAGTGAAATAGCTGATGGCCTTTTTAATTGTGCAATTGGAAGAATAAAAACTGCTGAATATGAGTTTTATGGGCGTTCCAATCAGCAATCTAAACAGATGATGATTGACACGAGCGTCCCTAATACGGTCTATCAGCGGGGGCATATAGAAATTGAAATGGAGGTAGTTTTATAAATATGGTTAAAGTATTAAAAGGTGAAAAAACCTTGCTGTTTGCACGTAGACATGCAGACGCAGCAACCAAAGAAATGCAGTTAGTACCGTATCAGACCGGATTAACATTTGACCCAAGTCGTGACAGTGATTCAACTGCCACAAAGAGCGGGTCTGTCAATACGACATCTAGTGTGGAAACTGACTTAGAAGTCAACTTCTTAAACAACACATCAGAAGTGGCAGACGTATTATTGCAAGCATTGTTCGATGGTACACAGATGGACATGGAGATTGTGCGTACTGATCGTCAGAATGATAAAGGTGAATATGAAGCATGGTATATGCAGGGCTCTGTGTCAGAAGATTCTAATGATAACGATGCAGACGATAGCTCAACACGTGATGTTTCTTTTGCAGTTGATGGCACGCCTAAGCACGGCTGGACGACATTTACGCCAGATCAGCAAGCTGATGTTGATTACTTGTTCAAGGGACTGGCTGCAGTTACTGACGAAGATAAAGACGGTGGCGGTACTGCATGGACAGACGCTGATAACGGCAAAGATGCTGATTCGGGAAAATAACAGCTCCGGCTAATGTCGTTGGTTCGGCAACAGTCGACGGCGCAATAATATCGGCTGACTAAACTAAGATGCTCGCCAGAGAAATAAACAATGCCGTAGTGCGGGGCGGGCATTAATTGGAGGAATTAAAACATGCAAATCAAAATTAACAATAAAGAAATTGAATTAAAGTTTGGCATCAAGATGATCAGAGAGCTTAACAATATTGCAGGGATGAAATTTAACGGTGCGCCTTTTGGTATGGCTATTGCTAAGGTTACTCCTGAATTAAAAATTGGTGACCCATCTGCATTATCTGATGTGATTTATGCAGCAACTTCTACAGTACAAATGGGACGCCCAAGTCATGATGATGTAGATGAATTCTTGGAATCTCAAAAAGATTTAGAGCCTATTTTCGATGAAGTTATTAAAGAAATGAATAAAGCTACTGTATTGAAAACTGCATTAAAAAACATGCAAGCCTAGACGAGGAACAATCAAAGACTAGCGAACAAACGTATCACGAAATAGTCTTGAATTGCTTAACTCGTCTAGGCTTTTCTGTCGGTCAAATGCACGAAATAGAGTGCTTGTCGTTGTCTGACTACTGGCTTGGCATGGAAGCCTATGCGATTAAGAAAACGCTAGAACGTGAAGATTTGGCGTTACAAGCATGGATGAACCAAACTGTGCAAGCAACTAAAGGCAGTGACAAGCATCCACAGCCTATGTATAAGAAGTTTGAAGACTTCTACGATGCCAATGAGCTGGAAGATAACATTCGGGGCGAATTTGAGCCCGATTATGTTTCAAAACATGCGATCGAGAAAAACGAACAAGATGAGATTCGCAGTCGCTGGGATGCGATTCAAAAAATGAGAGAAAGGAGGAATAAATAAGTGGAAAGTTATTCAGTTGAAGCTGTTTTAAAGGCTGTTGATAGTGGCTTTTCTGACACATTCAAAGAAGCTACTAAAACTGCTAGCTCGCTCTCTCAACGTGTGGGTGGGTCATTGCAGAAAGTCGGCAAGATGTCAACGATTACTGGCCTAGCTGTTGGTGCAGCAGCAGGCAAAGCAATTAAATCATATGGTGACTTCCAAGAAAGCATTAACAAGGCGGCGGTTATTGCCGGTTCAAGCAACAAGAAACTGAGCGGTAACATGAAAGATTTGGAAAAAGTTGCCTTGTCACTGGGGAAGACGTTGCCTATCTCAGCCGAAGATGCTGGGAATGCGATGGTTGAAATGGCGCGGAATGGTGCGTCAATTAAAGACTTGAAGAAAGAATTCCCTGCAATTGCCAAAGCTGCGGCAGTTTCTGGCGAAGATTTATCACAGACAGCCACGACCGTTCAGCAAGCAATGAACATCTGGGGTGGCGGTGCGAAGAATGCTGCTAAAGATTCAGCCACTCTGGCGATCGTTGCCAACAAGTCAAATGCTGAAATTGGCGATATGCAACAGGTATTCGCCAACGTTGGTACGACAGCGAAAAACATGGGCTACTCACTCAAAGATGTGGCAATTGCCGCAGGTGTTATGACTAACGCCGGTATTCCTGCCGCTCAAGCGTCAATGGATTTGAATCATGCGTTTGCCCAAATGGTTAAGCCATCTAAGACAGCTCAAGGTGAGATGAAGAAATTAGGCCTGTCATATACTAATGCTCAAGGCGAAATGAAACCACTCAAGACAATCATTCAAGATGTGGGCAAAGCCACTAAAGGAATGTCTGGAGCACAGAAAACTGCTGCTTTAAACATGTTGTTTGGTGCAGCAGGCGCTAAAGCAATGGCTCCGTTACTAGATTCAGTAGGCGACAAGGCTAAAAAGTCTGGTAAAGGTTGGGATAGTTTTAGTTCTGCCATTGATAAAGGCGCAGGATCAGCGAAGAAAGCTAATAAGTACCTGAGTGATAACTCACAGAATATGACTAAGAACGTGGGACAGTCACTTGCGCAGATGGCTGACGCATTCGATGCGTTAGTGAAGACTTCGATTGGTTCAATTGCTCCACAGATTAGGGCAGTTGCTGACGCTTTAGGAGATTTTGCAACTTGGCTAAACAATTCTAAAAGCCCACTTGCTGGCTTCGTTAAAAAGCTAATTGCTTTGAGTCCTGTAATTGCTGGCGTGTTGGTCGTCTTTGGATTATTAGCTAGCGGCGTTGGAAAATTAATCAAAGCATTCTCAAGTCCGGTCAAAGCCATCCAATCATTTGGAAAAGGTGCACAGACAGCCGGTAAGTTTGCCGGAGCGTCTGCTGGCCAGATTGCTGCAATGGGAGCTAAAGCATTAGGAATTGGTGCAGGAATTGGAATTGCTGCCGCAGGAATTGGCGTCTTTGCGATGGGTGTTGCTAAAATGGCAAGCACTGGTAAGTCTGGCCTGATTGCATTAGCAGCATTAACTGCTTCGATTGTGGTATTAGCCGGCACGTTTGCTTTGCTTAAAGGCCCATTGACTGCAGCGATTCCTGCAATGTTGGCGTTGTCAGTTGTTTTGATTGCCGTTGGTGCGGCGGCAATAATGACTGGTGCAGGAATGCAAATGCTAGCTAGCACTTTGCCAACCGTGTCGCAATATGGACTTAGCGCATCAGTTGGTTTTATTGCATTGGCAGGAGCGATGGTATTAATGGCACCTGCGTTGGTATTAGTTGCAGCAGGCTTGCTCGCTGTATCAGTACCATTAGCGGCGATTTCAATTGTGATTGTGGTTGTTGCTGCCGCGTTTACGGCCATGTCTTTAGCGTCTATTGCATTAGGAGCTGGTTTGATTCTAGTTGGTGCTGGTTTAGCAATCGTGTCAACAACACTTCCTGTATTGGCACAATATGGTTTACAAGCTGCATTAGCAATGACAGCATTAGGAGCTGCATCTATTGTTATGGGGGCCGCTTCGTTAGTGCTAGCCGCTGGCTTACTTGCCGTATCTATTCCACTAGCACTAATTGCAGTAACTCTAGTTGTTGCATCAGTCGCAGCATTAGCGTTCGGTGCAGCTATTATGCTGGTTGGTACAGGAACAATAATTGCTGGTGCTGGAATGGCGATGTTAGCAACAACATTACCGATAGTCGTTGCTAGTACGTTAATGGCAACCGCAGCATTAATGGCATTTTCAGCCACAATTCTAGTGACTACTGCAGCATCTTTGGCAGGTGCTGTTGGTTTAGCTGCATTAGGCGCAGCGGGGCTCGTCGCTGGGATTGGTCTTACTGCTGTTGGAGCAGCAGGGATGATTGCTGGCGTAGCGTTGGCACTTATCGCTGGAAGTATTGTTGTTGCCGCTGTCGGCGTGGTGGCTTTTGCTGTGGGAGTTACAAAAGCTGCAAAGCCGACTGGAACATTTGCTACTAATTTGCTTAAACTATCTGCCGCTGGTGTGGCGATGGCAGCCGGTGCCGCCGGAATTGCTGCCGCTGCAGCTGCAATTGGAGTGTTTGGTGCCGCCGTCGCATTGGTTGGTGGAAAGATTAAATCATTATCGTCCGCAGTCGTGTCAATGGATAATAACTTTGCGACAATGAAAGGACATGCTAATAGTGCCAAAAGTGCTGTGACAAGTTTTGGTTCTGCTACTGCTTCAGCAAAGTCACAGGTGAGTGGCTTTGCAAGTGGAGTAGCAAGCAGCATGTCACGTATGTCTTCTAGCGTTAAATCAGCAATGAATACCGCTAAGTCAGCTGTGCGCAGTAGTTTTGCAGGAATGAAGAGTGCTGCAAGTTCTGGTGCGTCTGGTATGGTTTCAGCCGTTCGTTCTAAGATGGCAAGCTTGAAGTCATCAGTTAGTTCTGCTATGCGTGGTGCTGCCAATTCAGCTCGTAGTGCTCGGGGAGCTTTTCAGTCAGCTGGGGGTTATGCTGCCGCTGGTATGAGTGCGGGTATTTTAGCACAACAAGGCTCAGTTATGGCAGCAGCCGCACGAGTTGCTTCGGCAGCCGCAGCAGCCGCACGTAAGAATCTGAAAATTCATTCACCTTCACGTGTTTTCTTTGATATTGGTGGGTTTACAACGGCTGGTTTTATTAATGGTATTGGTTCGATGGATCGTTCAGTCGTTAGTGCTGCTAACGGTATTGGTGATTTAGCGGCTAACGCTATTAGCAAACCAGTGAATGATTTAAACTCACGTGTCAACGGCTCATACAGCGGTTCACTGACGATGCAGGATAGCAGTCTGCAAATGCAGAATAACGCACTGCTGCGGGTGATTGCTAATAAGAATACTAATCTATACCTTGACGGTGACACTTTAGTCGGTGGCACTGCTGACCGTATAAACAATAATTTGGGGAATAAATCGCAATTAGAAGGGAGATGGAGTTAGTGGAGTATGGTTTTCACGATCTTTGTATTAGCAAAATCTTAGATCAGAACGAAAATATAACTGAAGGCTTTGAATTTGGTTCATTTAATTCAACCGAGAACAGCCTCTGGCTAGTCACACGTGACGCTCCAACTCCTGATGAGTTTGAAGTTCTTGAGACTGTCCCAGGAATGCAAGGTAGTTATGATTTTTCTGATTTAGGAACTGGTGAGCGATTTTTCCAAAACAGAGAGGTCAGTTATCAGTGCTTATTTATTTCCCAAGAATATATCGATCGTAAGACGATAGAGCATGAACTCAAACGTAAGTTAATGCCATTAGGCATACAGAATCTATATGACAGCCACATGCCAGTACACCATTGGCAAGGTAAATGCAAGTCTGTATCTGTGGACGATGATGCTAAATATGGCAAGCTAACGGTGACTGTTACGTTTAGTTGTTATCCTTTCGCCATTTCTAATTACGCTGAGGGCGACGACCTGTGGGATGATGTTTATTTCCCAGATTGGACCTTTTCAGAACAAAAATACTCAGTCAATGGTTTTAAAATCATTAATGTGCTGAACTCAGGTTCTAAATCAGTTCAGGCAGATTTAAAAATATCTGGAACTGTTCGTATTGAGGGAGATGTCGTTGCTGGCAAAGCTACGCTTAAGCGAGGACTTAACAGCTTTCAGATTATCGGAAATGGAACTATCGAGTTTATTTTCTATCGTGAGGAGATGTTCTGATGGCTTATAAAATTATTGGTTATAAGGATGTCTACGATAAAGACGGCTTTATTGTCTATGACCCGACAGTTAATCGGTTTATCAGCGAAGGAAAGCTCACCCTAAAAGAAAATGAAGTTGATGATTTAGTCTTAACCGTGAACCAAAACAGCCCCTTATTTGGGACCGTTGAACCAATGCAAACTATGGTGGATGTTTATGATGATAATGAGCTTATTTTTCGGGGGAGAGCTTTAAAACCGACTCGTCAAATGAAAGACAGTGGCCAGTTCATACAAAGCTTTACCTTTGAATCGATATTTTCTTATCTGATTGATTCAAACCAGACTTATGCAGAAATACACAATATGACGATTAAGCAGTTCTTTACCAAATTGATTGACTTTCACAATTCAAGAATGCCACCGCACAAACGTTTTGCGGTCAGAAATGTTAATGTGACCAATTCAACTGATAACGTCTATTATTATGTAGATTATGTCAGTACTTGGGATACTCTTAAAGACAAACTGCTAAGTCGTTTGGGTGGATATTTCCGCATGGAGTACAAGAATGGTGTTAACTATCTTGACTACATGCAAGATATTGGCAAAGACCATCTGAATGATACACCAATTCAATTCACTAAGAATATGCAGTCGGCTAGTGTGGAAGTTGACCCTACGCAAATCATCACTCGTCTGTTTCCTTATGGCGCTACGATTGAGGATGACGACCCTAACAATACAGCAGCATCTCGTCCAAGGATTGACATTAAGAGCGTTAACGACGGTTTCGACCACATTGACGATCCACAATTATTAGCTCAGTTTGGTGCAATAGACGGTTCGCAGATGTGGGACGATGTGCACGACCCTAAAATATTGCTGACTAAAGCTAAAGAGTGGTTAGCTCAACAGGGTACAGCAAAGCAAACGTATACAGTTACAGCACTAGAATTAAGAAATAGCGGTTATGATTCCTTTAAGGTGTCAGACCGCTATTTATTTGTTAATCCAAATGTTTCTGGGACGCAGTTGTTACGACTAACCCAGAAAGAAATCGACATTACACAGCCGTATAAGTCTACTTTGACGTTTGGTCCCAAGGTTCAAACATTGAGCCAATATCAGGCTGAAAACAAGCGGATGTCGGTGCAAGTTGATAACCTGCGTCACCAAGTTAACGGGTATAGCACGCGAATCGTTTCATTAAACGCCAAGGCTAAACAGCTGACCGATACTATTTCATCACAGCAAAGCATTATCGAGTCGGTTAAGAATGATGTTAATAATGCTGATTTAAATGGTATAAACGGAAAGCTTGCACAACTCCAAGGCACAACAGAATCAATTAAGAATCAAGTAGCTAACTTAGACTACGTATCGCAAAGTGTTTTTAACAGCTATAAAAATCAACAGCTACAAATTAACAATAATGTTGAAGCGAGATTACAGAAATTAGAAGGAGGTTCTACTTCCTAATGGAAATGGACAAAGTAGAAACTAGAGAAGATACACATTTTGATCAATCAAAATTAAACTCAATTGCTGAAATTAGTAACACTATCAGACATGACCCAAGCGCCTATTCAGTGCGTGGTGCAATGGCGCAGCAAGGAGAAGCGCTGGTAAAACTAATACAAGAAGAAGGGGGCAATCAGAGTGCCGAAGTTGCAGAAGCGCGTGGGAGTTTTGGAACGCTAGGGATGCGAGAATCTGCACAGGATAATGCAATTTATACCGCACAAAGTGATGCAGTTGCAGGCGTTCAGCAATCAACTGAAGCAATCAACTTAGCCAGAAACCTAAGCAGTGGTGGGCCCGCTGGAGTTTTTGATACAGTTAATGATTTAAAAAACGCCTTTCCAAGCGGTGATAGTCGTGTCTATCTTGTCTTAGCCGATGGTAAGGTTTATTACTACAGTTACACAAAAGGTTGGACTGCTGCAGTAGTATACCAGGCAACAGGATTGCCAGATAACGGAATCACTAGTTCCAAGCTGGCTTATAACGCACAATATGGCGAGATAGTTTGTGCCGGAATCTCAATCAGCCCTGAGAAAATGCAGGTTATCATTACTAACTGTTATCGGGTTACTTCAAGCATTTTGAGCTTTAACGTTAACAAAAGCATCACTGTTGCATTGACCCCTACCACTGCAACAGGCTTTTTTATTGCGTTTAATACTACAAATTCAACTTTCAGATCAACTACTAATATTTCTTCAATTACAAATGATGAAGTATATCTAGGTTGGCTATCGGTAACTCCTAGCGGGGTAACACACAATCTCCGTGGCAATAATGTCACAGTCGATAATGCTCCCGATTTGACAACTAATTTCGTAGTTGCCAGTCAAAAGCCAGCCATTGTTGATGTTGCAAATAAGACTATTGACTTCTCAAAGACAGGTGGATACTGTCGTGTATTCTATACTGATCAACAGTGGGTAGATTTAAAAGCCAAAAATCCTAGTCCAGTTGATATTTCTGCGAATGGTGCAAATAGCTCGTTTATATTTGTCAACAAGGACTCAGGAGTGGTTACTGCCGATTCGGGTATTAATAATAGAGGTAACCGTACACTCTTAGGATATATCACTTGGGGCGACTTTATGGAACACGATTTAGGAAGTTTGAGAGTCGAGTTTGTTGACTATCCGACTAAAGTTTCTGTCGGTGGGATGAGTTATGTTGCAATAGGCGACTCAATTACTGCTTCATATAATATTGTTAAATGGGCATCAATCGTTGCTGGTGCTTTGAACTTGCCAAGCATGCAGAATCTAGGCATAAAAGGCGCAACTTATTCAGTTAGAGATGGTCATGAAGATAGCGCAGTCGATAAGATCAACGATGTCAAAGGAGATCTAATCACAATTTCTTATGGTGTTAATGATTTCCATGCTGGCTTACCGTTGGGAACATTTGGCAGCAGTAATACTAAAGAATTATATGGGGCTTTAGATTATGTTTATTCAACAGTGATCGCAAACAATCCAAATTCTAGAATATTGGTTATCACTCCGATGAAGCAGCACGGGTATAATGAAGCACCCGATAGCTACACCAAGAACTCTCAAGGATTGCTACAAGCCGACTATGTGCAAGCTATTAAAGAAGTTGCTGGTAAGTATGCTCTACCAGTTATTGATATGTATAACAACTCTGGTATGTCACCGTTCAGCGAAGCACAAGCAACTCAATATTTTCGCGATGGTCTGCATCCTAATCAGGCTGGAGAGTATGTTTACGCTCGAAAAATTGTAGAAGCTATTAAATCATTGAGCTAAATTGTGATGATTGTTAGAGCAACAAAAACGCAAGAGCATCTATATTTACGTGGCTAAATTCACCATATTTTTGTATTATTGAGATTGAGGTGAATGAAATGATTAGTGCTTTGTTGTTTTATATAAATAATTTTATTTTTTGTTGGTACTAATAAAATAAAGGAGATATCTCAGACTAAGTATCAATTGAACAAATTTTTGGTTAAATACGTTAATAAGTTACAAGAAAGCAGCGGAGAATAAATAGATTTAATAGTTTTAATTGCGATTTTTATGTGAAATCCACAGTACGCAAGGGCGGCTATTATATAGAAGGGAGATGATGTGATGTGAAACTAGGCAATCGTTTGTTGCACAATCGGTTTATTCTCAGCAGGTCACTGCTAACGATAATCTGGGCGGTCTATGTGGCAATGCGCTTGATTGATTTCGGTGGGTCTATCCCGAAGACTGACGGGACGTTTATCTTGTATAATACGGTCAATTCTGGGCTGATTTACGGCTTTAGTATTGTTGGGCTTCTGGGACTGTGGTCGAGCTTATCGCCCCACTATATGCCTAAATTAAAGGTTTGGGTATTGATTGTAATGTTAATGATGTGGACTGCATTGGCAGTCTTTTTTGTTATCAAAGATGTGACTGTGACTGGTTTCGTGACGTTTTCGAGTATCTTGATTTGTTCAGTCGCACTTAGCATCTTGATTGAACTTGAGGTAGGTGAAGCAGTGTGAATATTGACCCACAGTTGGGGGCAGTTATCATTGCAATCATTTCGGGGCTGGGTGGGTGGTATGCGAACAAGAGCAAGCGAGTTTCGTCCACAGAAACAGTCTATGCCGAGCATACTCAAGACCTGTGGGCTCGTTTGGACAAACTCAGTAATGAGCTTAACTCGGTCACACAAGAACGGAACCAGTTGCAGATTCAGGTTGAACAATTGAGTGCACAAATCGAAGACCAGAGCAAGATGATTGGAAACCTACAATTAGAAGTTAGAAAACTGACTAACAGATTGGAGAGCAAGAATGAAGAAACCTAACTTTAATTACCATAGTTATAAAGCATGGGTCACACTAGCGATGGCAGTCGTGTCCGCTGGCTTAGCAATTTTGAAAGTCTGTGGCATTGAGGTCACGCCAGAACAAACTAAAGACGTGACGCTGATTATCACCACAGTTCTTAACGTGGCGGTCGCAGCAGGTATTATCTATGGCCCGATGGACAAACAGGATAAGGGAGATGATAATAATGACAATCACAGCAATTGATGTCGCTAGTTACCAGACAGTAGCTCAGGCAGTCGACAAACGGGCACAAGCGACAATCGTTAAGGCCACACAAGGAACTGGGTACGTCAACCCACTATGCGACCGCCAGTATCAGGCAGCAAAAAAGGCTGGAAAATTATTGGGGGTCTATCACTATGCTGGTGGTGGGAATGCCACAGCCGAAGCTGATTACTTCTTGAAGAATATTAAAGGCTACATCGGGCAGGCAATGTTAATTCTTGACTGGGAGCGTGGCGAAAATAGCGCCTATGGCAATGGCAAATGGGCGAACGATTTCATTGATCGTGTGCACGCGAAGACAGGAGTTTGGTGTGTGCTGTATACTGGCTCAGAAGGTGCTGGACAATGTGCCCCGTATTTGAAGAATAAGGCAGGCTTGTGGTTGGCTGGTTATCCGTACCAGAATTATCCAAGCTTCACACCGCCAGCTCAGAGCGTGTTTAAATCGCTCTATAACACCCACGGCATGAACTTAGTCGGTTGGCAGTATAGTTCGACTGGCATTGACCATTCAGTTTTCTACCTGACCGAAGCACAGTGGAAGAAGTATGCGAACCCGAAAAGTAAGCCTGCCAAGCCCATTGCTCCAAACAAACCTGCTAAGAAACCAGCTCCAAAGCCTAAGCCAGTAACGACATACACAGTTCAAGCTGGTGACACGTTAAGCGGAATCGCTGCCAAATACGGTATTTCCACGCAGAATCTAGCTAGTCTGAACGCCATCACTAACCCGAACTTCATTCGAGTTGGCCAGAAGTTAAAGGTTAATGGCAAAGCTAAGCCTGCTAGAGTGTACACCGTTGTTAATGGTGACAATCTCAGCACGATTGCTAAACGGCTGGGAACAACAGCCGACCGTCTGGCTAGACTAAATGGAATTGTTAATAAGAATTTAATTTACGCTGGTCAGAAACTCAAATATTAATGTATAATAGCTAAAGGCGGTCCAATATCCCGCCTACGTTATACTTTGCGCTCACCTTAATTGGTGGGCGTTATTTTTTTGCACTTTTTTTAAAAAACTTCTATATTTCTATTGACTAATACGCTATAACGTATTATACTATAGTCAAGGTTAAGGAAAGGAAGTAATCAGAATGAAGCATTTAGAAAACATGTTCGGAAAAGTCTTAGACCAAGCAGGCATCTTCAAACAAGCACACCAATGGACTAGAAAAGCTTTTTCAGAAGGCCGTGCAGAAGGTTCTTACCAAGCATGGTTTGCTGAATTCTTGCGTCGCTCATACGCTCGCAACAACAGCATCAAGGGCGACTACAAAGAATACAAAGAATGCAAGAACCGTCCGGACTATATCGAAGATGTGCCAACATGGTTACTTTCTAAGAACCTTAACCAGCAAGAATGGCAAGCAGTACAGACAGCTTATGCAAGCGAAACAGTTCGCGAAACACTCAAAGCTAAGTTAATTGCGTTTAGCACAGACTTCGGTCGTATCACTTGCTGGGTGCCAAAATCAGTTATCAAAGCAGCTTAATCAAAAAAGGAGAAAATAACATGCAAAATATTTTAGATCGTTACCTTAACAGTAAAAGTACAGTACGTTACCGTATTTCAAAGAAAGAGAATATCAGTGCATCCACATTGCAGAGTGCGGCGGACGCTTTCGACAAAGACGGCATGAATGCGAAAGTTGCAGTTAAGACAATCACTGCGATTGCCCATTATCTGCACAAGACACCCGGACAGGTGCTAGACGGAATCAAAGAATTTATCGAAAAAGGCGAGAAGACATTGGCTTATGCAATTGAGTTCACTGCTGACGATCAAACTTACTCCACTTCGTTTGAGATGGAACCATTGACCGATGATAATGTTCAGTACGTCGATAATGTGGGTGATGTTGGCGTAGCTTTGGTTGACATCTTCAAGACACACGATGGTCTTATTGACGGTGACAAGGACCAAGATGACGGGTTTGAAGCTTATTACTCTGAGAAAGACATGCTTAGTGATGATAATGTTCGAGCATGGTTCCTGAAACTGATTGAGCACTCTTATCCTGACGCAGAGATTACCGAATTCACCAACGAGACTGAATTTCTGAATAAATAAAAAATAGCCCGCCGGAGATTATCCAGCGGGTTTTATTAAAGTGCAACAAAAAGTGCAACAACTTCATTTCTTCTAATGGTTTTTAATGTGTTATTTTCAAACGTTTCCTATTATATAGCCTTTTAATTTGTTTTAATTCCATCTACATCGACTGCAGCCGGCATAAAAAGTGCCTGAGGTCTAATTAGATAGTAAATCAATGAAAGGTTCTTCGATCAGAGATGATGGGGAGCTTTTTTTGTACTTGAAAACTGCTTACGCTTAAACGGCACCTGCCTCATTTTAACTGATCGGCGAATTTGGCGAGGAAAAATGGTGAGGGGGGAAGTGTGAATTAACTAATTTAGCGAGCTAAGTGGCAGAAAAGGCGGTTGTGAATCCACTTAGTGGGCCCGGACAACCACTGAGCAATACTGGCAACAGCTTTAAATTGTTGTCTTAAAACTTAACCTCAACAGCTCCAGGCATGAAACAAAAAGTGTACTGGTGAATAGTCGGGGATGAGCTATTACAAGTAATTAATACCACAGGAATCAACATGCGTCTTAACAGAGACACTCAGACGTTGATTGAGCTTAATCAGCAAAGCAGACGGGCCGAGACAGTGTCTTGTAATGGATGTCAGCAGTGGCCGATCAGGAATTGATTGCGAAATTGGTTTAAAAAAACAGGGAAAATGAGCGCTAATGGTTGGTGATAAACCATTAAAATGGTCAAAAAAAAGACACGAACGATTTTTTTGTTTCTGAGTAGGGAATAATAAAAAAATATCAAATAAAATTTATTAATATTTTGAAAACGTTTTTTTGAAATGCAATTAATCAAAAAATAGGAAATTAAAATAGAACAGTGTGATTATAGTGATTTTTCGCTAAAAATAATAACAATACCGTTAACTTAAAATGAATTAAACATGAGTAAAACTGACAATGAATATTAATAGTTGGTGAGCCTGATTGACGAATTAATTATTAAAATTTATAATAGTTAATGTTATTTAATTTTATTTAAATGAATAAAACCCTTCGGGGGAAATTTGGAGGAATTTTATCAAATGAGTGGTAGTAAAGAACCATCATTTCTTGGACATCCACGTGGACTTTCTACGCTGTTCTTTACTGAAATGTGGGAAAGATTCAGTTACTATGGTATGCGTGCCATCTTGCTGTATTATATGTATTTTGCCATTAGCAAGGGCGGCCTTGGCTTTGATAAGGGAACTGCAGCTTCGATCATGTCGATTTATGGTTCACTAGTTTATTTATCTAGTGTGCTTGGCGGCTTTATCAGTGACCGTTTGTGGGGGCCACGCCGAACTGTCTTTATTGGTGGTATCTTGATCATGATCGGGCATATCGTCTTAGCAACACCATTTGGTGCGACAGCCTTATTTATTTCAATTGGCTTGATCGTCATCGGGACTGGGTTATTAAAACCTAATGTTTCTGAAATGGTCGGTGGTTTGTACGCTGAAGATGATCCTCGCCGCGATTCTGGTTTCAACATTTTTGTGTTTGGAATCAACATGGGTGCTTTCTTAGCTCCATATATTGTCGGTTGGTTAGGTCAAAACGTTAACTTCCATTTAGGCTTTTCATTAGCTGCGATCGGAATGTTCTTCGGCTTAGTTCAGTATGTGATGGATGGTAAGAAGTATCTGACTAAAGAAAGTCTGTATGCTTCAGATCCAATTCAACCAGAAGAAACTAAATCATTAGTTAAAAAAGTAACTTTAGGTGTCATTGCAATTATCTTGATCTTTGTGATCATGGCTTTGTTTAAGATGTTTAACATCAATAACATTATTAACTTATTAAGTATCTTTGCAGTGTTATTGCCAGTCGGCTACTTTATTTCAATGTTGACCAGCAAAAAGGTTAACAAAACGGAACGTTCACGTGTGTGGGCTTATGTTCCATTGTTTGTAGCGTCGATCTTATTCTGGTCAATTGAAGAACAAGGTTCAGTTGTTTTAGCCTTGTTTGCCCAGGACCAAACTAGATTGTCAATTGGCGGCTTTGGTTTCCCAGCTAGCTGGTTCCAAAGTGCTAACCCATTGTTTATCATGCTGTACACTCCATTCTTCGCCTTATTATGGACGAAGTTGGGTAAAAAACAGCCTTCATCAGGTAAGAAGTTCTCCTACGGACTCTTCTTTTCTGGGGCATCCTTCTTATGGATGATGTTGCCAATTATGTTGCATGGTACTAACACTAAGGTCAGCCCATGGTGGTTGATCGCTAGTTGGGCCTTAGTCATTATCGGTGAAATGCTGATCTCACCAATTGGCTTGTCCGTGACAACTAAGTTAGCTCCAAAGGCGTTCCAGTCACAGATGATGAGTATGTGGTTCTTAGGTGACGCAGCTGCTCAAGCAATTAACGCACAGATCGTGCGCTTGTATACACCAGCAAATGAAATGATGTACTTCGGTATTATTGGTGCTGTAGCAATCATCTTTGGCTTCGTCTTATTATTCTTCGTACCAAAGATCGAAAAATTGATGGTTGGCGTTAAATAAATCTAAAATTAAGCTTTATTTCATGTTAGTAGTGCTAAGCTGCAGCGTGAAATAAAGCTTTTTTGTTTAAATTCAAATTTTTTTATACCTTTTTGGAAATATCCCTTGCATTTTAGTGCCAAAGAGGTTATCATAATTAAGTCGGATGATTGCTGACGACATTTATGGAAGGGTAGCGAAGTCTGGCTAAACGCGGCGGACTGTAAATCCGCTCCTTCGGGTTCGGTGGTTCGAATCCACTCCCTTCCACCATTATTGGGGTATAGCCAAGCGGTAAGGCATCGGGTTTTGATCCCGTGATTCGCTGGTTCGAATCCAGCTATCCCAATCGATCGGTAACTAAGAAAAGCTTTCAGATCTTTGTTAAGAAGATTTGGAAGCTTTTTTTGAACATAAATTTCTGGCTGGGTCTTCGTTCCCTGATCTTGTGGGCTAATTTCAGCTCGTTGTTGTTTAGCTGCCAAATTTGCTGAGTGCACAAAGATTCCATCTGTCCGGATGTTTGTTATAATCAAGGTAAGTGAGGCGCGATTAACACAGTCAGATTTAGTGAGGAGTTTTGTTAAGATGAAATTAGGGTTTATTGGTGTTGGTAATATGGCAAAGGCCATTATTGAAGGTTTGCTTGCTGCAGGCAAAGTTGCTCCGGCAGATATTTATATTCATAGTGCCCATGCGGCAAATTATGAAAGCTATGCGGCAGAAAAAGGGCTGACGGCTTGCAAGGATAATACGGCGGTTGCTTTGGAAGCAGATTATGTTTTTCTGGCGGTCAAACCATTAACGGCAGGAGAGGTCTTGCGCGAAATTGCAGATTATTTAGTTGAAGCAAAGCCAGTCGTTGTTTCCATGGTCAGTGGGGTTTCTTTGACGGAATTGACAGACTTTATCGGTGCTCCGGAAGTTGAAGTAGTGCGGATCATGCCAAACGTTAACGTTGCAATTTCAGAGGGCATGACAGCGATGGTTGCTAACGATGCGGTCAGTGATGAACATTACCAAGAATTAACTGCAGTTTTAAACCAATTAGGGCAAACAACCAATTTGCCGGAAGCGGATTTCTCGACCTTCGTGGCCTTAGCGGGCAGTTCGCCAGCTTTTGTGTACTTCTATATTGATTCAATGGCGAAGGCTGGAGTTAAGTATGGTTTGAAAAAGGACCAGGCAGTCCAAGTTGCGGCTCAGGCAGTTTTAGGCAGTGCTAAAAACGTTCTGCAAAGTTCTAAGAGTCCAATGGATCTAGTCGACGATGTTTGTTCACCAGGCGGCACGACTATTGCCGGTTTGTTAGCGATGGAAGAAGCAGGCTTTATGCGTTCTGTGGTCCGTGGAATTGATGCAACGATCGCTAAGGACCAAGAATAAGTCATAAAAAGCTCGAATTCTACGTAGGCAAAGCTTGAAATTTTGGTATATACCGATTATGATAGAAGTATCGAAACCGAATGGGGTGTAAGAAATGAGCAAAGTATTAAAGCATGCAGTTATTTATACGGGTGAAGAAAAAATCACTGACGGCTACCTGCGTTTCACGGATCGAATCGAAAATGTCGGACCAATGAGCGAGTTTGCTCCGCAAGCAGGCGATAGTGAGATCATTGATTTAGCTGGGAAAATTGTTGTTCCTGGTTTTATTGACGTTCATAGCCACGGTGGGTACAGTTTTGACGCCATGGACGGTAACGCCGACCAATTGAATGAAATGGTCAACGACATGGTCTATGAAGGTGTCACGAGCTATTTTGCCACAACAATGACTCAGTCAAACGAAAACATTGACCAAGCAATGGTCGCTGTGAATGAAGCAATGCAAAAAAATCCGGTGATCTTGGGTGCGCATTTGGAAGGGCCATTTGTTGCCCTTGATTTTAAAGGAGCACAGCCGCCAGAATATATTAAAGATCCAGATGCTAAGCTGCTGGCACATTGGAATGAATTAGCCGGCGGTAACATCAAAATGATCACTTACGCTCCAGAACATCCAGGCACAGCCGAATTTGAGGACTACTGTTTGTCACACGGCATTGTTCCTTCAGCTGGGCATAGTAACGCCACTAGAGCGCAAATGAAGGCTTCTAAGGCTAGTCACGTCACACACTTGTATAATGCGCAACGTGAGTTCAAACACCGCGAACCAGGTGTGACTGGACATGCCTTGTTGGAAGATAATATTTATTGTGAAATTATCGCTGACGGGTTCCATGTAGTTCCAGATATGATCAAATTGGCCTATGAGTTAAAGGGCCCAGACAAGTTAGAGTTAGTGACCGACTCAATGCGTGCCAAGGGGATGCCTGAGGGAATCTCTGAATTGGGTGGTCAAAAAGTGATTGTTAAAGATAAACAAGCCAGACTTGAAGCCGGCAACCTCGCTGGTTCTGTCTTGGAATATAACGATGCTTTTGTTAACATTATGAAATTTACCGGCTGCGGGATCGAAGAAGCAGTCAAAATGTCTTCAGTTAACCAGGCCAAAGAATTTGGTTTAACTGCTAAAGGCAGTTTGCAGGTCGGAAAAGATGCCGATCTGAATGTTTTTGACGAAAATATGAAGCTCGACAGAACTTATAGTTTCGGACGGTTGTTTAAAAAATAACAGTTGGGAAGATCAACTGATAATAGGGAGTAGGGTTGCCAAGTGAGTTCGCCAATATATATACAAATTCATAACAAAATCAAGCAGACTATTGAATCTGGCAAGTGGAAAGTCGGGGACCGGATTCCAGCAGAAAGAGAGTTAGCCGTTCATTTTGGGGTGAGTCGGATGACCTTACGCCAAGCGGTCCAGACCTTAGTTGATGAGGGGATCTTAGAACGGCATGTCGGTTCTGGCACTTTTGTCGCACGGCAAAAAGTTCAAGAACGGATGTCATCTGGGGTCACGAGTTTTACGGAAATTATTGAGTCTGAGGGAAAACAGGCCTCAAGCAAGACAATTTCATATCTAGTCACGACTCCTTCGATCTCTGAAAGTGAGCGTTTAGACCTTGCTGCAGGAGAAAAGGTCTTACGGATGGAGCGGATCAGATATGCAGATGACCTGCCAATTTGTTTTGAAGTGGCAACTTTACCTTATAACCTGATCAAAGATTATGCACGTTCCCAGATCTCGACTTCGCTTTACCGGACACTGGCCGAAAACGGCTTGGAGATCGGACATGCTGAACAAAATATTTCTGCAACCTTAGCGCCAGAGCGAATTGCAGAGTATTTAGATGTTAAGCGCGGGGCTGCGATCTTGCGTTTGCGTCAAACGACGCGCTTAAAGGATGGCCGGCCCTTTGAATATGTGCGGACCCAGTATGTGGGCGAACGCTTCGAATTCTTTTTAGCAAAATAATCTGACCGTTGTTTTCTGGTCACAAAAAAGACAGTTCCACCAATCAGTTGCTGATTGAGGGAGCTGTCTTTTTAGTTTGCAGATTCATTGGTGGGGGACCTGGCTGAACAGGTCATGGATCAAATAATTGCCATCGCCTGGGTTAGCGGCCACTTGGTCGTATGCGTCAAGGTCATTAAAGTGCCACCATTCTGACGCTAAGGGGGTCAGTCCGCCATCTGTACAGTACTTTTGCAAGCGCAGGGCGTTTGGGTCGACCACTGAACGAATTTGACTGTGGCGCCAGGCAATTCGGTCACCAGTCCAAACGGGCGCCGTAAAGACCGCTGAGCGGCGACTGAGCTCGTGGATCGCGGTGTACATCTGGGCTTCGGTCGCTCGCGTGACTTGGTGGACCTGGTAGTCGCCGATGGTCGTTAATGTCGTTTCGTCCACCGTGGCGAGGGTCACGTCCATGGCATAACCGATTTGGTGGTTGGAAATGTCATCGGCAATGAACCACTCTAAGTCCCAGGGCTCACTTGAGATCCCAGCTTTAATTTCAGGATCCTGGTCAGCGAAAGCTGCTAGCTGAGTACAGACTTGTTGTTGGACAGAGTAGGGGCGAAAGGCCTCGTAGATTTTGAGCGTTTCGCCGTTTGCCCAGACTTGTCGTTGAATCCGCTGGATCTTTTGTGCCATTGGATACAGGAGCGGTGCAATGAATTCCGGGCGGCCTAAGCGCGGATTATAAGTCCGGTTGGTAAACAGCTGTTGACCAGTGATCCCAGGAATTGGTTTGCCAAGTGAAACAAACCGAGAACTCAAGGCGTTAGTTAGGTCATACATGATCGACGGGATCACGTCCGGCAAATTGATCATGGCCTGGTCATGGCGCACATAGCCTTGCTGAGTGGCGCGCTGAACTTGCCACCAGTCTCCGCTTTCAGCTAAGATCAAGAAACCATCTCCCGGCGCCAAAGTCAGCAATTGTTCGCTATTTAGATCGGCAGCTTGGTAGAGTGGTGTTTGGACTGGGACATAACCAGTGGCACCTGCGACTGGCAGTTCAAATAAATTTTCCCCCATGATAGTCATTCCTTTGCTAGTTGATTATCCTTTAGCCTAGCATTAATTGTCCCAGTCAGCTAATAATTTGCTGTAAAAAACCACTCAGTAGCAACCGTGAAGACGGTTTGACTGAGTGGTCCGTTTAACTATTAGAATTTAAAATCGTAGTCGCTGTCTTTCATGGCTTCAACGTTACCTAACAAGTAGCCGTTACCTACCTGAGAGAAGAAGTCATGGTTTGAGGTAGAAGTTGAGATCCCGTTCATCACAACTGGATTGACATCTTCAGCTGTATCAGGGAAGAGCGGGTCCATCCCCAAGTTCATCAAAGCTTTATTAGCATTGTAACGTAAGAAAGTTAGGACATCTTCTGCCCAACCAACTTGATCGTATAACAAGTGAGTGTATTTTTCTTCGTTTTCATACAGATCATATAGTAGGTCATACATCCAAGAAGTCATTTCAGCCTGTTGATCTTCGCTTAATTCTTGGAAACCAAGCTGGAATTTATAGCCGATGTAAGTGCCATGGACTGATTCGTCCCGCAAAATTAGTTTAATAATTTCTGCGACGTTTGGCAGCTTGTTATGACCTAACCAGTAGAGCGGAGTGTAAAAACCAGAGTAGAATAAGAAAGTTTCTAGAAAGACAGAAGCGACTTTCTTTTCCAAAGGTTGACCATTTTGGTAAATGTCATTGATTTTTTTGGCCTTATATTGCAAAAATTCATTATTGTTAGTCCATTCAAAGATCTCATCAATTTCTTTGGGAGTGTTCAAGGTCGAAAAAATTGATGAATAACTCTTGGCGTGGACGGACTCCATAAATTCGATATTGTTGAGCACAGCTGCTTCTTGTTGGGTACGAATATCTTTTTTAAGTGAAGCCATCCCGTCTTGAGACTGCAGTGTATCTAACAGAGTTAAGCCGCCGAAGACTTTGTCAACGACATCTTTATCTGTGTCAGAAAAGGCACGCCAGTCACTTAAATCGTTAGATAAAGGAATCCGGGTATCTAACCAAAATTGTTCGGTTAATTTTTCCCAGGTGGCTTTGTCCAGCTGGTCTTCTAAGACGTTCCAGTTAATTGCGATGTAGTTATTGTTTTCCATTCAAATTGCTCCTTCAAATCAAAGGTCATCGTTGCAGACCTTCTGTTATTCAAATCATGCCGAGTTAATTTAGCCAGCGGTTCTAACTAAATTGAGCAGCTTTCACATTCATTGGCGCCGATCACACCTGCATCGTCTGTGAAAGTTCGAATGTAATAAATTGATTTGATTCCTTTAGCATGGGCGTAGTTGCGTAAAATTGACAAGTCACGGGTCGTCAGCTTCTCTGATTCAGCATCTTTCCACTCATACATGCCTTTAGGCAAGGTCGAACGAACAAAGAGTGTCATACTCATCCCTTGGTCAACGTGAACCTGTGCGGCAGCGTAGGTGTCGATCACGCGACGCATGTCCATGTCGTAGGCGGAAGTATAGTATTTGATCGTATCGTTAGAAAGATATGGAGCAGGGTAGTAGATCTTACCGATCTTACGTTCCTGACGTTCTTCGATCCGGTTAATGATCGGCTGCAAAGAAGCAGTTGTGTCATTAATATATGAAATTGAACCAGTTGGAGCGACTGCCATCCGATTTTGATGGTAGAGACCATCTTTTTGAATGGCATTTTTTAATTCTTCCCAGTCTTTTTCAGCGGGAACGAAGATACCTTCAAAGAGTTCTTGGACCTTTTTTGTTTTTGGACCAAAGTTTTTTTGCAAATATTGATCAAAATACGAACCGTTTGCGTACTTACTACTAGAGAAGCCGGCAAAAGTTTCTTGGCGCTCTTTAGCAATTTCGTTAGAAGCCTTTAAAGTCCAGTAGTTGAGCAGCATAAAGTAGACACTGGTAAAGTCGATGGCTTCCTTTGAACCGTATTCGATGTGGTTTTTAGCTAAGTAGCCGTGTAAGCCCATCGCACCTAAGCCGATCGTGTGGGCTTGGTGGTTACCATGTTCAATTGAAGGCACAACATTGATGGCCGAGTGGTCGGTCACAAAGGTCAAGGCCCGAGTCATGGCTTCGACTGATTTACCGAAGTTTGGTGAAGCCATCAAGTTCGCAATATTAGTTGAGCCCAGGTTACAACTAATGTCAGTCCCTAGTTGTTCATATTCCTGTCTATTATTTACGATCGAAGGCTTTTGAACCTGCATGATCTCTGAACATAAATTACTCATGATGATCTTGCCGTCGATTGGGTTAGCCTTGTTTGCAGTATCGATGTTGATAATGTAAGGGTAGCCGGATTCCTGTTGTAACTTGGAAATTTCTTCTTCCAATTCACGCGCTTTGATCTTGTGCTTGGGAATGTCTGGGTTAGCGACCATGTTGTCGTATTCTTTAGTAATGTCAACGTAGGAGAACGGCGTATGGTAAACTCGTTCAACACCCCATGGATCAAAGAGGTACATGTCTTCGTTGTTTTTGGCTAATTCATAGAATTTATCGGGAACGATCACACCTAAGGATAAGGTCTTGACCCGGATCTTTTCATCAGCGTTTTCTTTTTTAGCTGATAAGAATTGGATAATGTCTGGGTGGAAGATGTTTAGATAAACAACTCCGGCACCTTGGCGTTGGCCTAACTGGTTGGAATAAGAAAAACTGTCTTCCAAGAGTTTCATAACAGGAACGACCCCAGAAGCAGCACCTTCAATGCCCTTGATCGGAGCACCGGCACCACGCAAGTTACTCAACGTGATCCCGACCCCGCCGCCGATCCGGGATAATTGTAAGGCAGAATTGATCCCGCGGCCGATGGAGTTCATATCATCGGTGAATTGCAGCAAGAAGCACGAAACAAGTTCGCCACGACGCTTCCGCCCAGCATTCAAGAAACTAGGTGTTGCTGGTTGGTAGCGTTGGTGGATCATTTCGTCAGCCAAACTTAAGGCTAAGTCTTGGTCGCCATCTGCAAAATATAAAGCGTTAATGGCCACACGGTCTATGTAGCTTTCTAGGTACGAATCATTATCGTTAGTCCGTAAAGCATATTGGGCATAGAACTTGTAAGCAGCCATAAATGTTTTGAATTGGAAATGAGCATCTTCTAGCTGTTGGTAGAGTTTTGCAATAAAAGCTGAATCATATTTGGCGAGAAATTCTTCTTCTAGGTAGTCATTTGCGACTAAGTAAGCAAATTTATCCTCCAAAGAATCGAATTTAACCATGTTAGGCGCGACGTTTTCTTGTAAAAACGCTGCTAAAGCCTCTTGATCCTTATCTAATTGAATCTTGCCGTTTAAAGGAATGTTGACCTCATTATTTAGGTCATAGTAACTGACGTTGTTGCTGTCTAGTGTTTTAAGCCCCAAGTTCTTTCACCGCTTTCTCAAAATTTGTTACATCTTTACTAGTTCCATTAAATTCAAATGCATAAAGGAGGGGAACGTTAAACTCGGCCGCCAGATCTTTTGCCGTAAAAATAAAAAGTTCGGCAAAATTACGGTTACCAGTTCCAGCCACACCCTGAAGCATTTCACGATTAGTGCTAAAATATAAAAAGTCGGTGACCGGTTCGGTTATCTCTTTTTCGTACGTAGGTACGACCAAGACGAAGGGTTCACCAACTTCAAATTCAGGATCGATCGGATCAATCTCGTAAGTGTCATTTAAGTTTAATTTTTTGATAAAGCGTCTGGTTTGTCCAGTGACGCTGAAATAGACGATTTTCATTGTGCGATCAGTTGTTTCAATAAGTCAGGACGGAAACCATTTACGATCGGTTGAGCGTTGTCTTCCAAGACTGGAACACTTCGGAAACCTTTATCTTTTAAATAGTCAATATATTCAGGAGACTCATTAATGTTTTTTTCAGCGAAGGCAATATTGTGTTCTGCTAAAAATTTCTTGGTCATTTTACATTGGATACAGTTGTTTTTGGTATATAGTTCTAAGCTCATGATGAGCACCTCCTAATAATATTTACTTGATTTAGTATACAACAATCTAGACTAAATTCAAGCCCTAAATACTAGATATGGTGTAAGATTTTACAAAACTCACCGATATATGGTGTTACACTGGCTTTTTACCCCTAGAAATAAATTTAGCAGCGGCTGGTGAAAAACGGCGCGTGAAAAAGTATTTGCTACTCGTCTATTTCTACTTTAAGATAGAAAGTGGATGTTTAATCGACAGTGAAAATTGTGTTACAACACTAGTTAAAGAAATGAAAGAGGAGAAATTGTGGCAGATCATTATTATACTAAAGACCCGAGTGTCAAACATGCCGAACAGACTTGGGATTTTACTTTATCCGGACGGAATTTTACTTTTAAGACTGATAGTGGTGTCTTTTCTAAGAATACGGTTGATTTTGGGTCACGGACTTTATTGGACGGGGCACAACAAGTTGAATTTCCAGCCGGAAAAATCTTAGATGTAGGGTGCGGCTATGGCCCAATTGGGCTCGCCTTGGCTGCTGCGCAGCCCGAGCGCCAGTTTGACATGGTCGATGTTAACGAACGTGCCTTAGGGTTGGCTCGCTTTAATGCTCAAGCTAATCGAATCACTAACGTGAACATTTTTAGTTCTGATGTCTATGAAGCAGTCACGCAAACAGATTATGCTGGGATCGTGACTAATCCGCCGATCCGTGCCGGCAAAAGCGTAGTGCACGCAATTTTAAGCGGTGCCTATGACCACTTAGCAGTTGGCGGCTGTTTACTAGCTGTGATTCAAAAAAAGCAGGGCGCCCCATCCGCACAAAAAAAGATGACGGAAGTTTTTGGTAACTGCGAAGTGATCTTGAAAAAGAAAGGCTACTTTATTTTAAAGAGTGTGAAGGTTAAATGACGGTCACATATAGTGAGCAGCAAAAGACCGACTTAATGCTGGCGGCTGTGGCTGAAGCCAAGCTTGCGGGGCAACAAGGCGAAGTGCCGATCGGCTGTGTGATCGCTGATCGAAACGGTCAGATCATCGGGCGGGGCCATAATCAACGAGAGTCGGCCCGTTCTGCACTGGGACATGCCGAGCTTCTGGCCATTCACCAAGCTAATCAGCAGAGTCAGGACTGGCGGCTAACTGACTGCAGCTTATTTGTCACCTTAGAGCCTTGTCCGATGTGTGCTGGTGCAATTGTGAATGCCCGACTCAGCCGGGTTTATTATGGTTGTGCCGATCTGAAAGCAGGTTGTGCTGGAACCTTGATGAATTTATTAACTGAACCACGGTTTAATCACCAGGTTCACGTTGAAAAGGGCTGCTGCCAGGAGCAGTGTGCAGAACTGCTCAGTGAATTTTTTAGGAAAATTAGGGAAAAATAATAAAAAGACTAGCAATTTAAGGTATTTTCATGTATTATAGTAGTTGCCGCAAGGCCTTGGGGCAATGTTGTCCTCACGAAGCGTGTCAGGTCCGGAAGGAAGCAGCACTAAGTTTGGTTCGGCATGTGCCTTAAGTTATTATGATATTGATCCCTGGTCTTTTTAAAGATCGGGGCTTTTTTTTAAGTTAAAATACTGGTAAAAATGGTTAGTTTGTCAGGAAGACTCGCCTGATTTTAGGTGAGCTTCTCAAGTGGACTTAGGTTAAGGAGGAGACGAAAATGAGTTACCAAGCTTTGTATCGTGCTTGGCGTCCACAGAAATTTACGGATTTAGTTGGACAAGAATTAGTCATCAAAACTCTTAAAAATGCTTTAGTTACTAAGCAAACTTCGCATGCATATTTATTTACCGGTCCGCGGGGGACAGGGAAAACGTCGGCGGCTAAAATTTTTGCCAAGGCGTTAAACTGTCACCACCAAAAAGATGGTGAACCTTGTAATGAGTGTGAGATTTGTCAGTCGATCACTGCTGGTCGACAAAATGATGTGATCGAAATTGATGCGGCTTCGAATAATGGGGTCGAAGAAATTCGGGATATCAGAGATAAAGTTAAGTATGCTCCAACTGAGTGTGATTATAAGATCTATATTATCGATGAAGTTCATATGCTCTCTACTGGTGCATTTAATGCATTATTGAAGACTTTGGAAGAACCGCCGAGCAATGTCGTCTTTATTTTAGCGACAACAGAACCGCATAAAATTCCTGCGACAATTATTTCGCGGACACAGCGGTTTGATTTTAGACGGATCCAGCCGCAAACTATTTTACAGCGGATGGAATATATTGTTGAACAAAAACACTTGGAATATGAGCCGGCCGCACTGAAGCTGATTGCTTCGGCTGCTGAAGGTGGGATGCGGGATGCTTTAAGTATTTTAGACCAGGTCATTTCATTTGGAACAGATAAGATCACACTTGACAACGCGTTGATGGTGACGGGCAGTGTCCAAAATGATGAATTGTTGCAGTATTTGCAGCAAGTTACTGCTAAAGAAACTGCCCAGGCTTTAGAAACCTTACATCAAATCTTAAACGATGGTAAAGATGCCAATCGTTTGATCGAAGACTTGATCAGTTTTTGCCGGGATCTGTTGTTGTACCAGCAGTTGCCTGAAAAAGTTGAGGAAGCTGAATTAGAAGAGGTCAACGATGACTTCCGCAGCTTCGCACAAAAGATTCAGCCGGCTGAGATCTACCAAATGATCGATTTATTAAATGAACAACAAGAAAATATGCGGTTTACGTCTCACGCTTCTATTTATTTGGAAGTTTTGACCGTTAAACTAGCCACACGAAGCAGTCAACCGGCGGCTCAGGCTGGCGCGGTGCAACAACCACAGGCACAAGCTGGTTTGTCACCAAAAGATACTGTGCAAGTTGAAAATTTAAGTCGACAAGTGAACGAATTAAAGCAACAAGTTAACCAACTGAAACAGGCTCTGCAAAATGGTGGCAACTCAGTTAAAGCTGCTCAAACTAGTACTAATAATCACCGGCAGCCAGCTAAGAAGTCCGCTGCAACCAAAATTGACTTGCAGCAAATTTACGCTGTCTTGGGTGAAGCCACTAAAAAGAGTTTACTAGAATTACGGGATGTTTGGGGCGACTTGATGAACATGCTGACGGTCTCGCAACGTGCAATCATGCACGTGAGTTCACCGGTTGCTGCCAGCCCAGACGGTGTGATCGTCACCTTTCAGTTTGACTTTTTATGTCAACGGGCTGAAGCTGACTCACAACTCAAGGATACCTTAGAAAATGGCTTGGATCGTTTAGTTGGACACGTTCCGCGGCTCTTGTTTATTCCGCAGGAACGCTGGCCGCAAATCAGACAAGATTATCTGCAAGGTCATCAAACTGAGTCTAAAGGACAAGGGGAACAAGCCGAACAAGCCCCGGCAAATGAACAAAAAGCAGCTGATCCAGTTGTGGATGAGGCGTTAAAATTGTTTGGAAATGAACTAGTTGAAGTTAAAGAAGATTAATAAATAAGGGAGTAATTTAAAATGATGCCAGGAAATATGCAAGGTATGATGAAAAAAGTTCAAAAGATGCAAAAGCAAATGCAAAAAGACCAGGAAGAATTGAACCAGACTGAATTTGCTGGTCAAGCTACCAATGAAGAAGTCGTAGTTAAAATGACTGGCGATAAGAAAATGACAGACATTGCAATTAAAGAAGAAGCCATCGACCCCGATGATCCAGAAATGTTACAAGATCTGATCATTATGGCCGTCAACGATGCGATGGACAAAATTGATCAAAAGACTCAAGCAGTCCTAGGCAAGTATTCTAAAGGCATGCCAAGAATGTAATTTAAAATTAAGGAGCGAAGTTTGTTATGCAATATCCAGAACCGATTGCAAAATTGATCGATAGTTATATGAAATTACCTGGAATCGGGAATAAAACTGCGGTCCGATTAGCTTTTTACACGATTGATATGAATGAAAAAGATGTCACGGCTTTTTCGCAGGCACTTCTGGCTGCTAAACGCGACTTACACTACTGTAGTGTTTGCGGAAATATCACTGAGTCAGATCCGTGTGCGATTTGTGCGGATAAAGGGCGCGACCAAAGTCAGTTGATCGTGGTCGAACAGCCTAAAGACGTGATGTCGTTAGAAAAGATGCGCGAATATCATGGCCTGTACCATGTTTTACACGGAGTATTATCACCGATCGAGGGTAAGGGACCAGAAGATATCAACATTAAAAGCTTAGTGAAACGCCTGCAAACTAAAGAAAGTGTCAAAGAGATCATCATTGCGACCAATGCCACCCCAGAAGGTGAAGCTACTGCAATGTATTTGTCACGTTTGCTCAAACCAGCGGGTCTGAAGGTGACGCGCTTGGCTTCTGGCTTAGCAGTCGGTAGTGATATTGAATATGCAGACGAAATGACTTTATATAAAGCCATTGAAGGACGACAAGAAATTTAAGCGGGGTAAACAGTAGTGTTTGGTAGAAAAAAAGTTGACCTTAAAAAACAGTATGATGAGCGTCTGCTGGCTGATATTGACCGTGCTTTTGCGTTATGGACCAACTGTAAGAAAAATCAGGAAACGATTTATGAAGCTGATGCACAATTGGCTGCCCAAACCAAGGCAGCGAAAGCTCAATATGAACTGTTGTACCGCGAAGCCCGTTTACGGCAAGTGAAGGGCCATCTTCAGTCTTCAGTGATCAGTCATTAACGGTCAATGTCAAAATGGCACTTGCGTTAGCGTGGACAGTTTACTAATTTTTAAGTACAATATAACTAATTAAATAAATAATTGAGGTTTTTTAAGTGGCAGGAATTTTTGTAACGTTTGAAGGAACTGATGGCTCAGGTAAAACTAGTGTCATCAATGATTTGACTGCACGCCTAGATCAAATGGGTTTGCAAGACCAGTATTTGGTCACCAGAGAACCAGGCGGCAGTCGTATTTCGGAAGCAATCCGAGAAATCATTTTAGATCAGAAAAATACTGAAATGGATCAAAAGACGGAAGCTTTGCTGTATGCGGCTTCACGTCGGCAGCACTTGGTAGAGAAAATTTTACCAGCTTTAGCGGCAGGCAAGCTTGTGATCTGTGACCGATTTGTAGATAGTTCTTTGGCTTATCAAGGAGCAGGTCGTGCGATCGGTGTTAAACAAGTTGCTGCGATCAATCAATTTGCCACTGACGGTTTGACGCCTGACTTGACTTTTTACTTTGATTTAGCCCCAGAAATTGGCTTAAATCGGATCAAAAAGAATCGACAAGACGAAGTTAATCGTTTGGACGAAGAACAGCTTAGTTTCTACCAGTTGGTTCGAACAGAATATTTGGCCCTGGCAGACCAAGAACCAGAAAGAATTAAAACCATTGATGCGACTCGCTCAGAAACAGAAGTTGCAGCAACAGTTTTTTCTCAATTAAAGAAATATTTACCATAGTTGTGCGCAGTCAGGCTAAGTAATATCGGAGGTAGAGAATATGAAAATGATTATTGCGATCATTCAAGATAAAGATAGTAACCGTTTGAGTAACGCTTTTATTGAACAAGATATTCGAGCAACCAAACTTTCATCAACCGGGGGCTTTTTACGCTCGGGAAACTCGACTTTTTTGATCGGGGTCGAAGATGAAAAAGTAGATGATGTCTTAGAGCTGATCAAAACAACGTCTAAGACCAGAAAACAGTTTATGGCACCACCAGTTAACTTGGATTCACCAATGGAGGCCGCAGGTGCTTACCCAGTTGAGGTTCAAGTTGGCGGCGCGACAGTCTTTGTCTTGCCAATTGATGCTTTCCACCGCTTCTAAGTGCAACGCTAATGGAAATTGTTAAAACTCAACCGGTGTTGACCCAGCATTTTGCAAACTTGATCCAACAAAACCGCTTGGCTCATGCTTATTTGTTAGCTGGTGAAGCAGGGGCTGGTAAAAAAGAGTTAGCAGTGTGGGTTGCGAAATTATTATTTTGCGAACAGCCTAGTGCGACGGGTCCGTGTGATCACTGTTCAGAATGTGTCCGGATCGGGGCACATGAACATCCTGACGTGGTAGAAATTGCACCAACAGGCTTATCGATCAAAATTGATCAGATTCGTTACTTAAAGTCTGAGTTTGCTAAAAGCGGAGTTGAAGGAGCACAAAAGGTCTTTATCATTGAAGATGCTGAAAAAATGTCCACTAGTGCGGCAAATGGGTTACTGAAGTTCTTAGAGGAACCCAGTGGGCAAGTGACTGCTTTTCTGTTAACAAGTGAACCAAACCAAATTTTGCCGACGGTTATTTCTCGTTGTCAGCTGTTAGAATTACAAGCTCCGTCACTGACGGACTTGGTGGAAAAATTTACGGCTGTGGGAGTGGCGCAGAATCAGGCAGTATTGTTAGCTAATTTAACTAAAGACCCGCAACAAGCACAGGAACTAGCCGAAAGTGAAGACTTTCAAAAGTTACTGACACACTTGTGGCAGTGGTATAGTGCGATTTTGAAGAATGATCTGATGGCTTTTGTGAAGGTGCAGGCGGACCTGGTCCCTCTAGTTGGAAGTCGAGATCAGCAAGACAAGTTGTTATTTATGATTGCCCTGTTGGCGCGTGATTTAATGTTGTATGCTAATGAACCGCAGCAGCAGTTTGTTTTTACCATGTTCACACAAGATTTTGCTGACAAGCTCCGTAATATTTCAGCAGCAGCTGCGACCGAAGCGTGTGAACTAGTGTTAAAGAAGTGGCGCTTATTATCGTTCAACGTTTCGATTCAAAATGTTTTAGAATCGTTAACATTAGAACTATGTAGTTGTTATCATCAATAAACGAAGGTGAATGAATTTGGATAAACGTGAGTTATATGACAATATTGAACAATTAGGAGAAAAAGCGGATCAATTGCGTCTAATGATTGGCAACACGCAAGATTCATTAACATCTTTAGTTGAAAGAAATGCGGAATTGGAAATCGAAAATCAACATTTACGTGAACGACTCAGAGAACTGGAAGACAAGGCGTTAGCCAAGAACAATCCAGCTGGCTTATCGAAGTCACGACAGAATTTAGAAAAGTTGTACGAAGAAGGTTTCCATGTTTGCAACGTCGATAATATGTATGGTTCACGGAGGATCAATGATGAACCATGCGTCTTTTGCGAGGATGTTATTTATGGGGAGAGAGGTTGATGAGTATTCAGATCGTAAGTAGTTTTCAGGGTGAAAGCAGCAGTGGGACCCTATTTTTAGTGCCGACACCAATTGGTAATTTGGGAGATATGAGTCCTCGTGCAATTGAAACTCTACGAGCAGTAGACTTGATTGCAGCCGAAGATACCCGCAATACCCAAAAACTGTTGAATCATTTTGAAATTGAGACTCATCAGATTAGTTTTCATGAATACAACACGAAAGAGCGAATCCCTCAGCTAATAGATAAGTTAGAGCAGGGTCTGAGTTTAGCGCAGGTCAGTGATGCCGGCATGCCGTCAATCAGTGATCCAGGCTCTGAGTTAGTAGAAGCCTGCGTGGCTAAAGGAATCCGGGTCGTTCCGATCCCAGGACCGAATGCCGCACTAACGGCTTTAATTGCTTCCGGTTTAGTACCGCAGCCATTTTTGTTTTACGGCTTTTTGTCACGTAAGAATACTGAAAGAGCGGAACAGTTAGCACAATTAACACCACAGACGATGACGCTGATTTTTTATGAGGCACCACACCGTTTGTTAAAAACGTTAAAGAGTTTAGTGACTGCGTTTGGAGAAGACCGCAAGATTGTTTTATGCCGGGAATTGACCAAACGTTATGAAGAATTTTTACGTGGAACGCTGGCTGAAGCAGTTGAATGGGCAGGCAGTTCTGAAGTGCGGGGCGAGTTTGTCTTGATTGTTGAAGGCAACCAAGCACCGCCGGAAGAAGAAGCTAAAGTCGTGTTACCCTTAGACCAACAAGTTGAAATGTTGATCAAGAGTGAAAACTTAAAGACGAATGATGCCATTAAAAAAGTGGCTAAACAAAATAAGTTAAAAAAACAAGTCGTTTATAACGAGTATCATCACTTAAATTCGTAATTTAGTGGAGAAAGAAAAATGATTGTTTGACGCGGTTTGGGTAATTTAGCTCAAGCTGCGTTTTTTTACACAGAGCGAAGTCAAGCGGTAGGACTTGAGCAGTTCAAACAAGCAGATAGAAATTTAAATGAGTAGAGGGTAAAAATGAGCGCAAAAAAATTTAGTGAAGATCATCGAGTAGTTTATTATGAAACAGACGTGACAGGAGCACTGAAAATTGGTCAACTAGTTGATTTGTTGATGCTGGTTTCTGGTGACCAAAGTGACCAAGTCGGAGTGACTGATGAGAAGGTCAGTGCCCAGGGGTTAGGTTGGGTCGTCACCCAACACATGATGGAAATTACCCGCTTACCTCGTGCAAACGAAGTCATTACGTTATCGACCCAAGCAGACAGTTACAACCGTTTCTTTTGTTACCGCGACTTTTGGGCCCATGATCAAGATGGCAATGAGCTGGTTAAAATGCACAGTGTCTTCGTGATGATGGACCGGACAAAGCGCAAGATAGTTCGTTTGCCAGAAGAGTTCGTCACCCCATATGAATGCGAGTATACGCGTAAAATTGAACGCTTAGCGACACCGCGTCCAGTAGAAGAAATCAGTGCACAAAAAGATTACCATGTTCGTTTTATGGATATCGATGGCAACCACCATGTGAACAACGTGCATTACTTTGACTGGATGTTGGATGCTTTGCCTGGTGAGTTTTTACTAAACCATCGCTTGGTAAGTCTAAACATTTCTTACCGACAAGAAGTTTACTATGGTGACCAGGTCTTAAGTGAAGTTGAAATCGACCAAGAAAACTTGCTTACTAAACATATGATCACCACCGGGTCTGAACAAAATTGTATCGCTGAATGCCAGTGGGTGAAAAGATCAGAATAACAAAAAGTCGTGGGTTTGAATTTAACCCACGACTTTTTTGGATAGTTTTCTTATTGTTTTGGCTGTAGTCTGTTCTTAGTCGAGCTACTCAAAGCAGCTTCTTGCGCCTATCCAAGAGCAACCTTCAATGCCGAAACCGCATTAAAGGTTACTCTCCGATATGCTCGGCAGCTAACCGCTTTGATTCACTCTGTTATTCTTAGTCGAGCTACTCAAAGCAGTTTCTTGCGCCTATCCAAGAGCAACCTTCAATGCCGAAACCGCATTAAAGGTCACTCTCCGATATGCTCGGCAGCTAACCGCTTTGTTTCGCGCTGTTTTTAGGAAGTCGCGTCATTGACAAAGTTCTTTAAGGCGGCTGGTCCCATTTGAGCACTTAACCCGACTAATAATTTGATGCGAGCTTTTTGACCATTTAGACCATGGCAGTAGATCGCGCCCATCTGTGCGAGCTGGACACCGCCACCCTCGTAATCGTAGATACTCTCAGCTGTCCCGTTAAAACAACGTGAGACGATGACGACAGGAATTTGCTGGTCTAAGAGTTGTTGTAACCCAGACAGTGTAGCAGGCGGCAAATTACCCGCACCTAGAGCGTCGATCACTACACCTTTAGTGTCAGAGTTGGCAAGTGCTTCGAATAGCTCTGGTCCCATGCCAGCGAAAGCCTTTAACAAATAAACATGGTCGACGACGTGGTCGATGGGAACATAAATCTGGCGGATCAGTTTGGAAAAGAAAGTGACCCGTTCTTTTGAAACAGAACCAACTGGACCAAAGGTTGGTGTACGGAAGGTGGCAACGTTGGTAGTGTGTGTTTTAGTCACAAAACGCGCGGTATGGATCTCATCGTTCATAACTACTAAAACGCCTTTACCATGTGCTTCATCACTCGCCGCTGTTTGGATCGCAGTTTGAAAGTTGTGTAAACCGTCAGAACCAATCTCATTGGCTGAGCGCATGGCACCCGTCACAACTACCGGAATATCTGAGGGTAGTGTCAAATCTAAAAAGTAGGCAGTTTCTTCCAAAGTATCGGTTCCGTGGGTGATCACGACACCATCGATTCCTTCATTTTCTGCCTGAATAATTTCATTTTTTAACTGCAGCATTTCAGTGGGCCGCATATGTGGTGAAGGCAAGTTAAAGGGATTACGAATATCCAGTTTGATTTTGCCAGTAAAGGGGTTAGTAAAGCTGTTGAGCGGGTTTTGTTTACCAGGAACAATTGACCCGTTTTCTCCTTCGGACATCGCAATTGTGCCGCCGGTATGGAGAACTAAGATTGTTTTCATATTTTTTTCACTCCAATTTTTTAGGATGATCAAGCGACTAGTCCACCAAGTAATTATAATGATTTTTTTACACTTAGTAAAACTTTTCTGAAACTCTGCCGAAAATTTGGCTAGTTTGTTCTTTTTTGTGAAAAGAGCAGGGTGGTTTATGGTAGAATGCTAAGTAGATGAAGAATTCAGTTTGAAAGAGGAATGAACAAAAATAATGAAAATTCTTGCAATTGATACCTCTAATCAGCCCTTAAGTGTGGCTTTATTAGAAGATCAAAAATTATTGGCCGAAACCACAACGACCGTTAGCAAAAATCATAGTGCAACATTAATGCCCGCCATTGACCAAATTTTTAAGCAAAGCCGCTTAAAGCCAGCAGACATTGACCGCGTGGTTGTTGCCCAGGGACCTGGCTCATACACGGGACTTCGGATCGGCGTGACTACCGCAAAAACTCTGGCATATAGCTTAGATAAAGAACTAGTGGGTGTTTCCAGCCTCGCAGTTTTAGCGGCGGCAGTGCATCCCAATGATGACACAATTTTAGTGCCGTTATTTGATGCGCGGCGCCAAAATGTTTTTGCCGGGGCCTACCAGTGGCAAGACTCGCAGTTGGTAAATGTGTTGCCAGACCAACATGTTTCCTTAAACGATTTATGTCAGCAATTAAGCGGAAAGAAAATCTGCCTGATCGGTACAGCTGCCCAGCAATTTGCAGATGAATTTGCTGCTAATTTAGCGGCTGACAGTTATGACTTTGCCCCCGTCGAAACAGCAGTTCCACGTGCTTTTGTGTTGGGATTGTTAGGGGAGGACAAGCAGCCTGAAAATGTGAATGACTTTCTTCCTCAATATTTGCGGATCACGCAAGCTGAGGCCCAATGGCTAGAAAAGAATCCAGCTGGAAAGGAAAATCATGGACCTTACATTCAAAAATATTAAAGCACAGTTAACACACTTCACTCAAGGTTTAGGTACACAGCCTAACGTTGAATTTGAAAACCGGGACCTTGTCTTACAGGGTAAGGATTATTTTTTGTGCCAGTTAGCCGTCGCGACGATTCCTGAAATGGCGGCAATTGAGGACCGTGCACAACCAGAAGATGATCGGTGGAATGATCGGACATTCCATCTCCGGATGAGCGACCCGAAGAAGTCGTTATACTTTGGTTTTCGTCAAGCTGATCAACTAGTTGCTTTTCTGGGTTGTCGTTTCAATGCCAAAATGACGCGGATGCGCATCATGCGACTATTAGTTTTGCCAGAAGAAATGACCGACTCAATCGCTGAAGCTTTAGTTTCTGCTTTGTTGGAGTTTGCGGCTCAGTTAGAAGTGCGGTCAATTTTTGTACAGGTTCGTAACGATCAAACTGAACTAGAAACTTTTTATTCCCAATTGGGCTTTAAAAAAGTCGTCACGGGAAAAAAGACGGAATCAGAGACTGAAGTTGCGGAATATCAGTACGTGTTGAAGTCAAAATAAGGGAAAGATGAAAATGAATGAGGAAAAGGATGTAATAATTTTAGCGTTTGAATCGAGTTGTGATGAAACTAGTGTGGCTTTGGTCAAAAACGGGCGTGAACTTTTAGCTCAGTCGACTGCGACACAAATTAAAAGTCACCAAAGATTCGGCGGTGTCGTTCCTGAGGTTGCCAGTCGGCACCATATTGAACAGATCATTGGCTGCTTGGATGATGTTTTTTCGGAAACCGGCTTAACTTACGCAGATCTAACGGCTGTGGCAGTGACATACGGCCCTGGGTTAGTGGGGGCTTTGTTAGTAGGAGTTTCAGCTGCCAAAGCAGTGGCCTTTGCGCACCAATTGCCGTTGGTTCCAGTTAATCACATGGCAGGACATATTTATGCTGCTCAATATAGTGCACCATTAGAATTTCCTGCAATGGCATTACTAGTTTCGGGTGGACATACTGAATTGGTCTATCTAGCCGCAGAAAATAGCTATCAAATTATTGGAGAAACTCGTGATGACGCGTGTGGTGAAGCCTTTGACAAAGTTGGCCGTGTTTTAGGATTAAATTACCCTGCAGGTAAAGAAATTGATGAACTAGCTCATCAAGGAAAAGATACTTTCCATTTTCCGCGGGCAATGGAAAAAGATGATAACTTTGACTTTAGTTTCAGCGGGTTGAAGAGTGCATTTATCAATACCGTTCATCATGCTGATCAAATTGGGGAGACCTTATCTAAAGTTGACCTCGCCGCTAGTTTTCAACAAAGTGTTGTGGACGTTTTGGCTGAAAAAACAGTCCGTGCACTAAGAAACTATCCAGTTAAGCAGTTGGTCTTAGCGGGTGGCGTTGCGGCTAATAGTCAATTACGTGACCGTTTGGCAAAAGAATGTGAACAGTTGGATGGTGTTCAGTTAGTTAAAGCACCGCTGAAATATTGTGGGGATAATGCGGCAATGATCGGGATAGCTGGTTATGTGGCTTATCAACATGGAGTGCGTGCAGATATGTCGTTGAACGCAGAGCCAGGATTAGAGTTTGAGTGGCTCAAATAACAGAGCGGAGTGAAACGGGAGAAAGTGAGCACCATCGGAACTTAGGGACTAATGCGGTTTAGGCATTGGTTCCTGGGTTTGGATGGGCGGAACTTTCTGTTTCAAGTAGCTCGACTAAGAATAACAGAGCGGAGCAAAGCGGTTAGCTGCCGAGCATATCGGAGACCAACGTTTAATGCGGTTTAGGCATTGAAGGCTGGTCTTGGATAGGCGGAAGAAGCTGCTTTGAGTAGCTCGACTAATAACAGAGCGCAGTGAAACAATCAGTCCCCAAGCATATCAGAGCATGGAGGTTTCATAAAAACTAAAGCAAAAAGACCCGCAAGATTTTCGTGACTTGAAAATCTTGCGGGTCTTTATTTTGTGTTTGAAATTATTCTAAGAAAGCTTCAAGTTGTTCAGAACTTTCTTCCCACTGTTCTTCGGCAGTGGTTAATTGTTCGGTAACGTCGGTCAGCTGTTGTTGTAGTTCTTGCATCTTAGCAGCATCGTTAAAAACATCTGGCTGTGACATCGTTTGTTCGATGGTTGTTTTTTGTTCGTCCAAATGTTCAACTTGTTCTTCCAGGTCAGCCACTGTACGTTCGAGTTTGCGTTGCTGTTTTTGCTGGGCCTTACTGTTCACGTAGTCAACTTTGGCTGCCGACTCAGTTTTAACTGGGGCAGCAGTTGAGCCGGCTTGTTCGAGTTCCTGTTGTGCAGCAATTAAGCGCAGCTCTTCTTTTTTCTCCAAGTAGTAGTCGTAGTTGCCCAAGTATAAAGTGCTGCCTTCAGGAGCGATTTCGATGATCTCATCTGCCGTTTGGTTAATGAAATACCGGTCATGGGAAACAAAAAGAACAGTTCCGCTAAAGTCTTGTAACGCTTGTTCAAGCACTTCTTTACTATTGATGTCTAAATGGTTAGTAGGTTCGTCTAAAATCAGTAAGTTATCGTGATCCATCGCGAGCTTGGTTAATAGCAAACGAGCTTTTTCGCCCCCGGATAAATTATGGACAACTTTTTTGACATCATCGCCTGAAAAAAGAAAACCACCTAGTAATGAGCGAATATCTTTTTCAGGAGTAGTGGGATGGTCATCCCAAATTTCATTTAAAACTGTTTTCTTGTCATGTAACCCTTGTTGTTCCTGGTCATAGTAACCGTACTGAACTTTGGCACCAAATTTGGCAGAACCGCTGATAAACGGAATTTCACCAATGATACTTTTTAGCAAAGTCGACTTACCAATTCCGTTTGGACCGACGATCGCTAAAATCTTGTTTTTGCGTAGTTCTAAGTTAATGGGGCCAGCGACGGTCTGCTGGTCATGACCAACATAGCCGTCTTCAACCGTCAAAACGACTGAGCCGCTTTTTTCTGCCGGAGTAAAGGAAAAGTGGGGGCCTTTTTCATCACCTTCTGGTCGTTCCAGCCGGTCGATCTTATCGAGCTGCTTTTGGCGACTTTGGGCCCGTTTACTGGTAGTCGCCCGCACTAAGTTTTTATCAACAAAGTCTTGGAGTTTGTTGATTTCAACCTGCTGTTTTTCGTATTCTTTCCATGCATGCTTTTGATCTTCTTGTTTCTGTTTCACAAAGGTAGAGTAGTTACCTGGGTATGTTTTCGCATGCTTGTGACTGATGTCGCAGACTTCTGTGACGATTTTATCCAAAAAATACCGGTCATGGGAAACAAGTAACAAGGCACCAGGATAAGTTTGGAGATAATTTTCTAGCCATTGAAGGGTTTCAATGTCCAAATGGTTAGTAGGCTCATCCAAAATTAAGAGATCTCGTTTTTCCAGCAATAACCGTGCCAGCGCTAAACGGGTCTTTTGTCCACCTGAAAGAGAGGAGATCTTCTTGTCGAAATCTTCTTCATAAAAGTGAAAGCCATGGAGGACCGCACGAATTTCGGCTTCATAACCATAACCATTTTGAGCCGAAAAATCATGCATCAACTGGTCATATTGTTGCAGCAGTCTTTGATAAGCTGCAGATTCATGGTTAGAACCAGTGGCAATTTCTTGTTCCAACTGGTGGATCTGCTTTTCCATCTTGATTAATGGTGCAAAGACTTTGAGCATTTCAGCATAGATCGTGTCATCAGATTGTAAGCCGGTATCCTGGGCTAAATAACCGATCGAAATTCCTTTGCGACTGATAATTTGGCCTTCATCGGGTTCAGTTTCACCCGTGATCATTTTGATTAAAGTTGATTTACCTGCACCATTCGGGCCAACAAGGGCGATCCGTGAATGGTCCTGGATATTTAAATTAATATTTTGAAAAAGCGGCTCGCCTGAAAAGAGCCGTGCAACCTGCTGAACTTGTAGTAAAAGCATAAAAAAGTTCACCGCCTAAATTTTATAGTATACAGAACTATTTTAGCATACTCACGCAGCATTAATATATCGTCAAAAATTTAAATTTTTTCAGATATGTTGTGAAATAATGCACTTTATGCTTGATTGTGAAAGTTAATATGGTAAAATAATTTGAGTGAGCATTTGTGAAAGGAGCTTAAAAATGATTAATTCAAAAATACCTCAGGCAACTGCCAAGAGATTACCAATTTATTATCGTTACCTAGGTATCTTGTATAATTCAGGCAAAAAGAGGATTTCCTCCACTGAGTTAGCAGAGGCTGTTAAAGTTGATTCGGCAACGATCAGACGTGATTTTTCTTATTTTGGTGCGCTGGGTAAGCGTGGATACGGTTATGATGTCAAAAGTCTATTAGACTTCTTCAAGAAGACCTTGAACCAAGACAAATTAACGAATGTCGCTTTGATTGGTGTGGGGAATTTGGGCCATGCTTTATTAAATTATAATTTTCATGGCAGCAATAACGTTAGAATTAGTGCAGCTTTTGATATTGATGACCGGATCACCGGCACAATTCAAAGTGGAGTACCAATTTATCCGATGAACGAAATGAAGGAACAATTAGTTGAACAACAGATCGAAGTTGTGATCTTAACTGTGCCATCTCCTGTTGCTCAACGTGTTACTGATGAATTAGTAACGGCTGGGATTAGAGGAATCTTGAACTTTACTCCATTACGGGTCAATGTCCAAGATGGCGTTCGGATTCAAAACGTTGATTTGACTAATGAATTACAAACTTTAATTTATTTCTTAAACCATGTGGATCAACCACAAGCATCAACTAAATAAAAAAATCGCAACAGTGCACTTGTTAAAAAGTAGACTGTTGCGATTTTTTAATTAATTAGTAAAACGAGTAAGTTCATCAGGACATGTGATGTCATCGCTGCGGATAATTTACCTGTTTTAGCATAGATGAAACACAAAATCAGACCGATCACACTGTAAGTGAGGAAGTGCCCGTCGCCATGAGCTAAAGAAAAGAGCAGACTGGAAAAGAGTGCTGCTTGCCAGGGCTTAAACCAGAAGGTCAAGTTGCCAAACAAGACCTTGCGGAAAAGTAATTCCTCAATGATCGGTTCGGTCACAACGATCACTAACAGATAGTAGGGGTACTTGGCCGCGATGGCTGTTAGTTGACTGGTGTTTTCAGAAATCACTGGTTGACTCAAAAAAGTGATCTCGAACCATAAGAAAATTTTTTGGAAGAGTAATAGGGCTAATGCTCCGCCACCAGCCCAAGCTGTAAACTGCCACCAAACTGGGGCGGCTTTTTCTTCTAACTGGTTTTGATGGTTAAAGTGTTTGGATAAAAACAGTAAAATTAGCGCACCAGCGAGGTTAATGATCGTTTGCAAGGGATAGAGCAGATCATTATTACTGATCAGGCGAAAGCTCAGCTGCTGACATAACACTAAGATCAGATAGCCCAGTAATAAACTGAGTGAATTCTTTTTTAAAGTCACTAGGGACACTCCTTTAAATATTTAGCTTCCAACATTATAGCATAGTTTGCTGAATGAAAATTAGCACTCTCCGGTGAAGAGTGACAAAAAAGACTTGCAATTTAAAAATAAAGTGTTTATGATAATAACTGTAATCAAATTAGCACTTAGAGATGTTGAGTGCTAAAAAATAATTGGAGGGATCAAGAGTGCTGAAACCATTAGGAGACAGAGTTATCCTTGAAGTTCAAGAAGAAGAAGAACAAACAGTTGGTGGAATTGTTTTAGCAAGTAATGCTAAAGAAAAACCACAAACTGGCAAGGTCGTTGCTGTGGGCGCTGGTCGTGTCCTAGATAACGGCGAAAAGATTGTACCAGAAGTCAAAGTCGATGACTTAGTAGTTTATGACAAGTACGCTGGGACAGAGGTTTCGAACGACGGTGAAAAGTATTTAGTTGTTCGTGCCAATGACATCATTGCAGTAGTTGAATAAACTGTGCAATTGTAGTGGTAACTCTAATTTTTGATGAGGTGAAAATAAATGGCTAAAGAAATTAAATTTTCTGAAGACGCACGAGCAAAAATGCTTGCTGGTGTAGATAAATTAGCAAATACAGTAAAATCAACGATCGGTCCTAAGGGTCGTAACGTTGTCTTGGAACAAACTTACGGCTCACCAACTATCACAAACGATGGTGTGACGATCGCTAAGAGTATTGAATTAGAAGATCATTTTGAAAACATGGGTGCAAAGTTAGTTTCTGAAGTTGCATCTAAGACGAATGACATTGCCGGTGACGGTACAACAACAGCTACAGTTTTGGCACAAGCAATTGTGACAGAAGGTATGAAGAACGTGACTGCTGGTGCTAACCCTGTTGGGATCAGAACTGGGATCGACATGGCTACTAAGACCGCTGTTGCTGCTTTACATGAAATGTCACACGATGTTTCATCTAAGAGCGATATCAGTCAAATCGCCGCAGTTTCATCTGCTAGTGAAGAAACTGGTGCATTGATCGCCGAAGCAATGGAAAAAGTCGGTAACGATGGTGTGATCACTATTGAAGAATCAAAGGGTATCGAAACTTCCTTAGACGTAGTTGAAGGTATGCAATTTGACCGCGGCTATCTTTCACAGTACATGGTAACTGATGAAGACAAGATGGAAGCTAACTTGGAAAACCCATATATCTTGATCACAGATAAGAAGATCTCAAACATTCAAGATATCTTGCCATTGTTGCAAAACATTGTTCAACAGGGTCGTCCTTTGTTGATCATTGCTGATGATATCGAAGGTGAAGCACTACCTACTTTAGTTTTGAACAAGATTCGCGGAACATTTAACGTCGTTGCTGTTAAGGCTCCTGGCTTTGGCGACCGTCGTAAAGAAATGTTGCAAGACTTGGCAATCTTAACTGGTGGGACAGTGATCACTGAAGATTTGGGCTTACAATTGAAAGATACAACGATCGATCAATTGGGGACTGCAAGCAAGGTGACTGTTGATAAAGAAAACACGACCGTTGTTGAAGGCTCTGGCGATAAGAACCAAATCGCAGAACGTGTTGCTCAGATCAAGAAGCAAATTGCTGAAACAACTTCTGACTTTGACCGTGAAAAACTACAAGAACGTTTGGCTAAATTGTCCGGCGGTGTTGCAGTGATCAAAGTTGGTGCAGCAACTGAAACTGAATTAAAAGAACGTAAATACCGGATCGAAGATGCTTTGAACTCAACTCGTGCTGCGGTTGAAGAAGGCTTCGTTCCTGGTGGTGGTACTGCTTTGATCAATGTGATCGATAAAGTAGGTGCCTTGGAAGAAGAAGGCGACGTTCAAACAGGGATCAACATTGTTAAACGTGCCCTTGAAGAACCAGTTCGTCAAATCGCATTTAATGCTGGTTTGGAAGGTTCTGTGATCGTTGAAAAACTGAAGAGTGAAAAACCTGGCGTTGGTTTTAACGCTGCGACAGGCGAATGGGAAGATATGATCAAATCAGGGATCGTTGACCCAACTAAAGTTACTCGTTCAGCTTTGCAAAACGCAGCTTCTGTTGCAGCTTTGTTGTTAACGACTGAAGCAGTTGTTGCTGACAAGCCTGAAGAAAATGCTGCTGCAGCACCTCAACAACCAGGTGCCGGCATGGGCGGTATGATGTAATTAAATAGCTAGTTTAAAAAGCCAGGGGCATTGTGCTTCTGGCTTTTTAATTGCGGTCAAAAATGTTGTTTGTTCTGAAAAAATATTTTTGACGTTAATTTTCAAAAAGCCTTAAATAATTTAATGATTTTACCGCCGTTTTTCTAGGAAAAATAAGACTTTTTACCGGTCTGACCTGGCTGAGAATAATTTAGTTTAGTAGCGAAGATTAACTTTTTCTATCGACTGCAAAATTTTTCTAAAATAATAGCTTGCAACTTTCTAGATGAGTGGAGTATTATAAGGTTCGCCTTTAAAAATTAACCAAATCCGGTGGAAAATCAGCGGTATTTTTCGTGCGGTTGACTGGTCATTTAAAGGAGATAAAAATAAAATTTAATTTTTTTGATTAAAGGGGTAAAGATTATGTGGCGTTACTTAAAACGGCTGTTGATTGGCAGACCACTCAAAACAGCTGATGAAGGTGGCCAATCATTGACCAAGTTTAAAGCACTGGCATTGCTCTCTTCAGATGCACTGTCTTCAGTTGCTTATGGGACTGAACAAATTACAGCTACGTTGATTATTTTGTCAGCGGCAGCAACTTGGTATTCGGTTCCTGCTGCGGCCATCGTGTTAGTGTTATTATTTGCGATCACGATGTCTTACCGACAAATCATTCATGCCTACCCATCTGGTGGTGGGGCTTACGTGGTAGCTACCAAGAACTGGGGTGCCAATGCCGGTTTATTGGCAGGTGGTTCACTGTTAGTCGATTATATGCTGACTGTGGCTGTTTCAGTGACCTCAGGGACAGAAGCCATTACTTCTGCGATCCCGTTGCTGCGACCATATGCGATTTTGATTTCCGTGATCATCGTGGTCTTTATTATGACCTTGAATTTAAGAGGAATGCGCGAATCAGCGTCATTTCTGACGGTGCCGGTCTATTTGTTTGTGGTAATGATCGCAGTAATGATCATTTGGGGATTATTCAATATTTTAAGCGGGAACCTTGATTACCAAGCGACTGCTAGTATTGGTGCTCCGGTCAAGGGAATGACGCTAGTCTTATTCTTACGGGCTTTCTCAGCTGGTTCTTCATCTCTGACAGGGGTCGAAGCAATTAGTAATGCAGTTCCTAATTTTAAGCGGCCTAAAAGAAAGAATGCGGCCAATACTTTATTGATCATGGCAGTGATTTTGGCGTTATTCTTTGCCAGCATTACATTTTTGAGTTATTACTTGGGGATCTTGCCTAACAGTCATGAAACTGTACTTTCACAAATTGCTGAAGCAGTCTTTGGCCATGGTGTCGTTTACTATCTCTTGCAGCTGTCGACAGCGATGATTTTAGCCGTAGCAGCTAACACTGGTTTTTCTGCCTTTCCAATCTTAGCCTATAACCTGGCAAAGGATAAATATATGCCACACATGTTTATGGATAAGGGTGACCGGTTGGGTTATTCCAACGGTATCGTAGCTTTGGCAGTCGGTGCGATCGTCTTGATCTTTATTTTCCACGGTCAAACGAACCTCTTGATCCCGCTTTACGCAGTGGGTGTTTTCGTACCATTTACACTCTCCCAGTCGGGAATGATCATTCATTGGTTCCGTGAACGAGGCAAGCATTGGCTATTAAATTCAAGCTTTAACCTGTTAGGCGCTGTGATTTCCTTGGCCTTAGTCGTATTCTTGTTCTGGCTGCATTTTCCAAATGTTTGGCCATACTTGATCATTATGCCGGTCCTGTTATTTATCTTTTATCGGGTCCATCGCCACTATGTTGAAGTTGCTGAACAGTTGCGAGTTAATGCTGAAGTCCAGCAATTACATGACTACAGTGGGGCAACAGTAATCGTTTTGGTTAGTTCAGTAACTCATGTGACGACGGGGGCGATCAATTACGCCCGTTCGATCAGTAACAACGTGATCGCGATGCATGTTTCATTTGATACGAATCCGAAAAAAGAACATGAGACTGCCAAAGAGTTTAAAGAATCTTTCCCAGAAGTGCGCTTTGTGGATCTACATTCGTCATATCGTTCAGTTGTAGCACCTGTACTGCGTTTCTGTGATGTGATTGCTAAAAACTCAGCAGAGCGAAATGATTCTGTGACAGTCATTGTGCCACAGTTTGTTCCACGGAAGCCATGGCAAAACATTTTGCATAACCAAACAGCTTTCCGTTTAAGAAACTCACTGAATACACGAGAAAACATTATCGTTTCCACCTATAACTATCATTTGAAAAAATAAACAAGCAAAAAACCTGTTAGTCTGAATTTTGACTAACAGGTTTTTTTGGATGCGCTGAAAGGGGGGATTGTAGTTGAACTCCTCTAGTGCTCGAGTCCTCCCGATTCACTCCGCTCTGTGATTTTAGTCGAGCTCCACAAACCAGGCTTTTCCGCCTAGCTAAGACCAGCCTTCAATGCCGAAACCGCATTAAAGACTAGTCTCGACTAGTGCTCGAGTCCTCCCGGTTTGCTCCGCTCTGTGATTTAGTCGAGCTCCGTGAGGCAAGAGATTCCGCTTATCCCGTCCCAACCTTCAATGCCAAGAACGCATTAAAGGTTAGGCCACGATCATGCTCGTCTCTTAAGCGCCTCACTCCGCTCTGTGATTTAGTCGAGCTCCAAAACTCAGAAGATTCCGCTTAAAAAGCAAGGGCCTTTAATGCCGAAATCGCATTTAAGGTCCTTGCTCCTTAATGCTCGTCTTCTAAACGAGTTTTTCCGCTCTGTGATTTTAGTACCGTGCTGGTTTATTTGCTAAATCATAATCAAGTTCATGGTAAACTTCTTCACCCTTGACGAAAGTAACTTGAGCGTTTAAAAAATCATTGATCAAACTAGTCTTTTCTTCGTATTCTGGGGTGTTTAATGCCAGCGTGAGCGTTACTTTGTCAGTATATTCTGTCTCAAGGATCGTAATGTTTTGTTCGGCTAAGAAGTGTTCAAGTTGTCCTTGTAACGGATATGCGATGGTCACCGCGACTTCTGTTTGTGGTGCACGGACCACCACACCCAAAGCATTTACAGCTTGTGAAGTTGCATTGCTGTATGCCCGAATTAGTCCGCCAGCCCCTAACTTGATCCCACCAAAATATCGGGTGACAACGGCTGTGACATTGCGGAGTTCTAGTTGTTCTAAGACATTTAAAATTGGAGCTCCTGCGGTACCAGATGGTTCACCGTTATCATTTTGCTTCATGACTTCATTTTTTAGGCCTAAAACGTAGGCATAACAGTTATGAGTAGCAGAAGAATGTTCTTGTTTAATTTGCTCGATAAAAGCTTCAGCTTCTGCTTTAGTTTCTGTCCGCGCAATGTTACAGATAAACTGTGATTTTTTAATGTCGATTTCGTGATTACCAGCTGTTTTTATGGTCAGGTAAGGTTGCATAAAAAAATTGTCCTCCTTTAGATCAAAATGCGTTTTTTTTGCGTATCTACTAGTTGAGGTGAAATAGTATGGAAATTAATGATGTCGCGGGCCGCTTGTTACTGGAAACCGAATTGACCCCTGAATTACGCCAACAGTTGGCCAAACAGGCCCAACCAGCAATAATTAGTCAGGGAAAATTTATTGTCTGCCAGCGTTGCTTGACGCGAACCCCGAAACTAGCAGCAAGTTTACCGAATGGTCAGTATTACTGTCCAGCTTGTTTGTTACTAGGCCGAGTTAGTTCAGCTAATCAATTATACCATTTATCAGAAAAAAATTTATTTTCCCCCTTGCAGCAGTCGCCGCTAGTTTGGCAGGGGAAACTGTCAGCCTTTCAAGCAGAATGTTCGGCTCAATTATCCAGTGCTAGTGAAAAGACAGGGCGGTATCTCTTATGGGCTGTGACAGGCGCGGGGAAAACGGAGATGCTGTTTCCAACGCTCGAAAAAGCTTTTTTAGCTGGCAAACGGGTCTGTTTAGCTTCACCGCGAGTAGACGTTTGTAATGAACTTTATCCACGGTTGTGTGCGGCCTTTACAGGGATCGAACCGACTTTATTACATGGGCATACAAAGCAAGTTTATCATTATAGTCAACTCACGATCTGTACCACCCACCAACTGTTACGGTTTCAACATGCTTTTGATTTATTGATCATTGATGAAGTTGATGCTTTTCCGTTTCGCGGCAATCAAATGTTGGGTCAAGCTGCGACAAGAGCTGTCAAACCGGCAGGGTGTCTGGTTTATCTAACGGCAACGCCGACTCCTGAACTACTGGCGTTGGTCAAACGAGGCCAGTTATCAGTTTCATATTTACCGTTGCGCTTTCACCAGCATCTCTTGCCGGTCCCAGTCGTATGGTTGTTACCAAACTGGCAGCGAGACCTAGCAGCCAGTAAATTACCGTTAAGAATTACTAGGGTGCTGCAAAAATGGGGTAAGTCGCAACAGCCATTCTTAGTCTTTGTGCCCAGCTTACGATTGTTATTACCAGTTTTGGAAGTGCTTCAACAGCTCTTACCGCCAGCGGTTCGTGGTGAGTCGGTGTATTCAGCTGATGCACAGCGAATCGAAAAGGTCCAAGCCTTGCGGGACCACCGGCTGAATTATTTGGTCACGACCACGATTTTAGAGCGGGGGGTCACTTTTCCGGCCTTAAACGTCTTAGTTTTAGGTGCCGACCACCAGACGTTTTCCACAGCAGCCTTGGTGCAAATTGCAGGGCGAGTTGGGCGCAGTGCTGAGCATCCAACGGGGGACGTGCTTTTTATTTGCAGCGACCATGTCAAAAATGTCCGTGCTGCACTGCAACAAATTCAAGGCTTAAATCGGAAAGGGGAGAAGTTATTGCATGGCTAAATGTTTAATGTGCGGCACAGAACTGGTTTCACGGCTTAGTTTGGCGTGGCTGTTGTCATTGCAGCCGTTAATTTTGCCGGTGCTGTGTCCACAATGTCAGCGTCAATTTAGTCCGTTAGCCCAGCAAACGACTTGTCCAGGCTGTGGCAGAGTCCAGCCGACCACCAAACTGTGCCAAGATTGTCAGCGGTGGCAAAAGATGGGGGAAACTGAATTGCTAGCCAACCAGGCTTTGTATGGTTATAATACTGCAATGAAAGATTATGTCCAGCGTTACAAGTTTACCGGTGATTACCAATGGCGGTTGATCTTTCAGCGTGAATTTACCGCGGCTGTCCAGCAATTTGTAGTACAAGAGTGGCTTGTCGTCCCTATTCCAGTTGACGAGCAAACCTTTGAGGTACGCGGCTTTAATCAGGTCCTCGGTTTGTTGGACCGGGTATCAACTGCGAATTTGTTACAGTTTAAGCAACAATCTGGACGAATCAAACAATCAACTAAGACACGGAAGGATCGGATGGAAACTATGCAGCCTTTTGTATACTGTGGACAACAAAAACTGAGTGGACAGAAGATCTTACTGATCGATGATATTTATACCACGGGACGGACCTTGTATCATGCGAAACACGTGCTGGCAAAACAAGGAGCAAGCCAGGTCCGTTCGTTAACTTTAGCTCGCTGACATTCGCCCAGTATTTTGAAATTAGTCTTGTCATGGCAATAACTTATCATTTCAAATAAAAAGATAAATTTTTATGCTGGTCAAAAGCCTATTTAGACGCGTTTAGACTCACTTTTGGAGTAAAACTTCGTAAAAAAAGGAGAGAAATATTTGTTTATTCAAGCGTTTTCTATTATAATTGAGTTGTAGATGAGATATCTAATTTAATTGATATCCACCCACTGGAACAATAAAAATGTTCTGGTTGTGAAAGGAGAGGTTATCCATGTTAAAAGTCAACGTACGTGGTGAGAATATTGAGGTTACAGCTGCTTTGAGGGATTATGTCGAAAAGAAACTGACAAAACTCGAAAAGTATTTTGAAGACACCTCCAATTCAACTGCTCATGTGAATTTGAAGGTCTATTCAGATAAAAATGCTAAGGTCGAGGTAACCATTCCGTTACCATACCTAGTTTTACGGGCGGAAGAAACATCGCCTGACATGTACGGAAGTATTGATTTGGTGACCGATAAACTTGAACGGCAAATCAGAAAGCACAAGACCAAGATCAACCGGAAATCTCGTGAAAAGGGATATAAAGGTTTGGACTTTGTTGCCCAAGCACCGGAAACTGAAGCTCCAGTCGATGACGACATCGAAATCGTGCGGACTAAAAACATTGCTTTAAAGCCAATGGATAGTGAAGAAGCTGTTTTACAAATGGAAATGTTAGGCCATAACTTCTTTATTTATGAAGATGCTGACTCAGAAGGGGTCAACATTGTGTACCGTCGCCGCGATGGCCGTTACGGCTTGATCGAAGCTGGTCAATAATCAGCTGCAGCTGGTTTCAGTTGATCCTGGACTGAAATAAAATGTGGTAATATAATTAAAAGCACCTCCCATTTTCTCAATGATCAGAAGATGGCGGGTGCTTTTTTGTAGATGATTATAGAATTCGAGCGGGATTTAGGGCAGTTTTTGTTTTCATTTGTAATCAAGAATGCTAGAATATAGGTTAGTGTATTATATCTAAAAAGATTAAAATCAATTAAAATTCAAAGTTTTTTATTAAAGAAGGGAATTATTTCATGGCAAACGTCCTGAAAAAGTGGGTTGAAAGTGACAAGCGAGAACTAAAGAGATTAAACAAGATCGCTGATAAAGTTGAAGCCTTTGCTGCTGATATGGAGGCTTTATCAGACCAGGAGCTACAAGCTAAAACCCCTGAACTTAAAACTAGAATTCAGGAAGGCGCAACCTTAGATGACGTGCTTCCTGAAGCTTTTGCAGTGGCTCGTGAAGGAGCAAGACGTGTGTTAGGTCTGTATCCCTTCCACGTGCAAATTATTGGTGGGATCGTTCTTCATGAAGGTAACATTGCTGAAATGAAGACTGGTGAAGGGAAGACCTTGACCGCTACGATGCCGGTTTATTTGAATGCCTTAGGCCAAAAAGGTGTCCACGTGGTTACGGTTAACGAATACTTAGCCTCACGTGATGCAACAGAAATGGGCGAACTGTACGAATGGTTGGGCTTGACCGTTGGTTTGAATGTCAACGGGATTTCAGCCGAGGAAAAACGCGCAGCTTATAACGCAGATATTACCTACTCGACTAACAGTGAGTTAGGGTTTGACTATTTGCGCGACAACATGGTCGTTTATAAAGAAGACATGGTACAACGACCATTGAACTTTGTGATCGTCGATGAAGTTGACTCGATCTTGATCGATGAGGCGCGGACCCCATTGATCATTTCTGGTCAAGCACAGGGCTCAACGAAACTGTATATTAGAACCGACCGTTTCGCTAAAACCTTGACTAAAGATGATGATTATAAGGTCGATTTGGAATCCAAGACGGTTTCATTGACTGAACAAGGAATTCAAAAGGGTGAAAAGTACTTTGGTTTGACCAACCTCTTTGACCCAGATAATACGGCATTGAACCATCATTTGGATAATGCCTTACGTGCGAACTACATTATGATCAACGATAAAGATTATGTGGTCCGCGATGGTGAAGTTCTGATCGTCGACCAGTTTACTGGCCGGATCATGGATGGCCGTCGTTATTCTGATGGCTTGCACCAGGCGATCGAAGCTAAAGAACGGGTCACGATCGAAGAAGAAACTAAGACGATGGCTAACATCACTTACCAGAACTTCTTTAGAATGTACCGCAAGTTAGCGGGGATGACTGGGACTGCCAAAACGGAACAAGAAGAATTCCGGGAAATTTATAATATGGAAGTTATCGGGATCCCAACTAACAAACCAGTTATTCGTGATGACCGTCCGGATTTGTTGTACCCAACTTTGACCAGCAAGTTTAACGCGGTGGTTGAAGACATTAAAGTCCGCCACGAAGCAGGCCAGCCAATCTTGGTCGGGACCGTGGCTGTGGAAACTTCAGAATACTTGTCGAGTTTGTTGGACCGTGCGGGTGTTCCGCATGCGGTTTTGAATGCGAAAAATAACGCTAAAGAAGCAGATATCATTACTAACGCTGGTCAACGCGGCGCAGTTACAATTGCGACTAACATGGCTGGACGTGGGACTGATATCAAATTAGGACCGGGTGTCACCGACGTTGGCGGTTTAGCTGTGATCGGGACCGAACGCCATGAATCACGCCGGATCGATAACCAGCTGCGTGGCCGTTCTGGCCGGCAGGGGGATCCAGGTGTTACTCAATTCTATCTGTCACTTGAAGATGACCTGATGTTGCGGTTCGGTTCTGACCGGATCAAAGATCTATTGCAACGGATGAAAGTCGATGACGATGACGCTGTGATCCAGTCGAAGATGATCTCCAAGCAGGTTGAATCTGCCCAGAAGCGGGTCGAAGGTAATAACTACGATACGCGGAAACAAGTTTTGCAATATGATGACGTAATGCGGGCACAGCGTGAAGTGATCTACGCTCAACGTCAACAAGTCATCATGGAAGAAGAATCTTTGAAGTCTGTCATCATGCCGATGATCAAGCGGACTGTTGCCCATGCTGTCCAAGTGCACACCCAAGGTGAACGTAAGGATTGGGATCTACAAGCAATTCTTGACTTTGCGATTGGAGTCATGGTCAATGAAGATAGCATTTCACTGAGTGATTTAGCGGGTAAGAAGCCAGAGGAAATCGTTGACTACTTGATGTCACGTGCTGAAGCTAATTATCATTTGAAGGAAAAACAACTCTATGATCCAAGTCAAATCTTGGAATTTGAAAAAGTTGTTATCTTACGGGTGGTTGACTCTCGCTGGACAGACCACATTGATGAAATGGATCAACTCCGGCAATCAATCGGCCTGCGTGGCTACGGTCAGTTGAATCCGTTGGTTGAATATCAGTCTGATGGCTACCGGATGTTTGAAGAAATGGTCGGCAACATTGAATATGATGTGACCCGGCTCTTCTTGAAAGCTGAAATTCGCCAAAATATTAAACGTTAATAAGTCTGAAACGGGCGGAGGCAACTATTACTAGCGGCCGCCGCTCGTTTTTTAAAGGAGAGAATGAATATGGAATTTAGCGATTATCATCGTGAAATTGAACATTTAAATCATCAACTCACAGACTTTAGGGGGTCTCTTTGACCTCGAAGGTCTGAAAGAGTCAATTGCAGAAAACGAAATGAAGATGGCTGACCCTAATTTTTGGAATGACAGTCAGCAAGCGCAAGTTGTGATCGATGAAAATAATGAATTAAAAAGCAAATACGATAATTTTAATTCATTGGTTGAAAGTACTGAAGACTTGGAAGTTTTATTGGAATTAGCTGAGGCTGATCCAACAGACCAAGAAATGCTGACTGATCTGGCTGCTAAATATCAAGAAGTATCTGGGCAAATGCAACGCTATCAGCTGACCTTACTACTCAATGAACCATATGATAAAAATAATGCGATCTTGGAAATTCATCCAGGAGCTGGTGGGACCGAATCACAGGACTGGGGCTCAATGTTATTGAGAATGTACGATCGCTGGGCAGAACAACATGGTTTTAGCGTGGAAACCGTCGACTACCAAGAAGGAGACGAAGCCGGGATCAAGAGTGTAACGCTGCTGATTTCTGGTAAGAATGCCTACGGTTATTTGCGGAGTGAGAAGGGTGTTCATCGCCTAGTCCGGATCTCACCCTTTGATTCTGCAGGTCGTCGGCATACGTCGTTTGCATCAATCAATGTCATGCCTGAACTGTCAGATGACGTTGAAGTCGACTTGCGTCCTGAAGACATTAAAATGGAAGTCTTTCGTTCTTCTGGTGCTGGTGGGCAGCATATCAACAAGACTTCATCAGCAGTCCGTTTGATCCATATTCCAACTGGTATTGTGACTTCTAGTCAGGCGCAACGTTCACAGTTTCAAAACAAAGCAACAGCTGAAAAAATGATGAAAGCTAAGTTGTATCAATTGGAACTTGAGAAAAAAGAGCAGGAAAGAGCACAAATTCAAGGGGAACAAATGGAAATTGGCTGGGGTTCGCAGATTCGTTCGTATGTTTTCCATCCGTACTCAATGGTCAAAGACCACCGGACCGAACAAGAAACTGGTAATATCCAAGCGGTGATGGATGGCGATCTAGACGCATTTATCAATGCTTACTTACAGTGGAAGTTGCAGCAAAAAAATCCACAGTAAGGGGAAAAGAACAGGTCTAGTGGGACTTGTTCTTTTTTTCGCAATCTTTTTGTAATATAAATGTTCTGTTAATTCATTAACAATCAATGTTATACTCATGGAGTATGAAAAATATTTTGGAGGAAGAGTTCTCTTGATCGAATTTAAAAATGTAGTGAAAGATTATGGCAATGCCGTCTTAGGTGCCGATCATTTATCTGTCCGCATTAATCAGGGCGAGTTTGTCTATGTTGTCGGACCAAGTGGTGCCGGTAAATCAACATTCATTAAACTAATGTATCGTGATGTGGCACCAACTTCGGGTGAAATTAAAGTTAACAATTATCGGGTCGATTCAATTACGAATAAGGAAGTTCCGTTCTTGCGGCGTGAATTAGGCATCGTTTTTCAGGATTTCAAGTTGTTACCACGTTTAACAATTTTTGAAAATGTGGCTTACGCTTTACAAGTTATTGAAAAAAAACCAGAAGATGTCCAAAAACGGGTCAATGAAGTCTTAGCATTAGTTGGCTTGGAAGATAAGGCACAAAGTTTTCCCAATGAAATTTCTGGTGGGGAACAACAAAGAGTGGCCATTGCACGGGCAATCGCCAACCATCCTGGAATTTTAATTGCTGATGAACCAACGGGGAACCTGGATCCGGAAACATCAGAAGATATTATGAGAATTTTGGAAAAAATTAATTTAGATGGGACCACGGTTGTCATGGCAACCCATAACAGTAACATGGTGAATGAACATAAGCATCGCGTTTTAGAAATCTCTGCCGGAAAGATTGCTCGTGATCAAGAAGGAGGAGGTTACGAAAATGAGTAGCTTAACGTTGAAACGTCATTTGACCGAAAGTTTACGCAACTTAAAGCGAAATGGTTGGATGACTGGGGCCGCAATCGCAGCGGTTACTGTAACCTTGTTGTTGGTCGGTGTCTTATTATCAATTCTATTGAACGTCAATAAAGTTGCTAGTGATATTGAAAACGACGTGGAAGTGCGGGTCTTTATTGAACGTAAGACCACTAAAGATGAACAACAAGAATTGAAAAAAGAATTGGCTAAGGTCGATGGTGTCAAAGAAATTAGCTTTTCTAGTCGGAAAAAGGAACTGAAAAACGTGGTTGGAACTTATGGGAAGTCCTTCCGACTGTTTTCTGGCGATGATAATCCTTTATATGATGTTTACGTAGTTAAAACGGATAGCCCTAAACATACGGTTAAGGTGGCTAAACAAGCTGAAAAATTCCGGCATGTTTATCAGACTCAATACGGCGGTACTTGGGCTAAAAAACTCTTTAAACTAGTCTCTGGTATTAGACGTTGGGGTGTAATTATTAGTGTCTTGCTGCTCTTTGTGGCAGTCTTCTTAATTTCAAACACGATTCGTTTGACGATTTTGTCACGAAGCAATGAAATTTCGATCATGCGCTTAGTTGGGGCAACCAATTCTTACATTAGATGGCCATTTATTTTGGAAGGTGCTTGGACTGGTCTGTTTGGTTCAATTATTCCGATCTTAGTCGTCGATTTTAGTTATGGCTGGATGTATCGCGTAATCACGGCGTCCTTGCATAGTACAACAATTTCCTTGTTGTTACCACATACGTTCTTAATTGAAATCGATTTGTTGTTGGCTGTCATCGGGATCGGCATTGGTGCTTTAGGTGCTGCATTATCGATGGGCCGCTTCTTGAAGCTGAAATAAGTTCAGCTAACAGGAACTTTATAAAAAATAATCTTAGTTTGTGGAACTCTACTTTATGAAAAAGTGGGGTTCTTTTTTGCCTAAAAATAACTGTAACTGTGATTTGGTCAAATTGATGCCGCTAAAAGCTGGATTCTGGTAATTTTGTCTAAATTTTAACCGTTGTTTTTTGTTTTAATTAGCTGATATTGATATACTTAAATCATTAAGTACATAGCGAGGAGACTTGAATGTGGAAATCTGGCAAATTATTTTATTATATCTAATTCAACCCGTCACTTGGCTCGGAGTAATTTTGGCAGGGGTGGTGTATTACCGGCGCTTAAAACAGGAAAGACAACTCTTTCGAATTGCGATCGACCGTGATTTTTATGAAGGTCGCCACTTTTTAAAAACGGCCGTATTTGGTTTAGTATTGGGTGGAGTAATCTCTCTTGCTGCGGGGTTAATGTTAAATAATGGGGCCTTGCTGCTGCTTGAACTAGCAGGCGTTTTGGGCTTGTTAGCTTTACCTGCCATTGACTTAAGTCTGGTTTTCTTGTGGTTGGCAGCGTTGGTGGCGTGTTTCTTAAATTTAACCGGCAATTCACTGTTAAACGTGAGCCATCATCTAATTTCAGTGGCTGGAAAACAGTTGCCCGCTAATTTGTTGTTAGTGTTGGTGCTCTTTTTCCTGCTACGGACATTTCTATTGCACTACAAAAAGAGTACGTGGTTTACTCCTAGTATTCAAAATGGCAAACGTGGGCGGCGAGTTGCCTATTATAAGTGGAAAGAATTTAGCGTGATTCCTTTAGTGGTCTTGATCCCAGCCGATACTTGGCAGAGTTCAGTGCCATACTGGCCAATTTTTTCTTTCAACGGACATTCATTTGGACTACTAATTTTGCCATTATTCGTCGCTGCAACACTGAAAGTCTTTAAAAAAGAACCGCAAGAGATGTTACGTTATTATCGACAACAATCTTTGTGGTTGGCGGCGCTCTCCTTGGTGGCTGCAATTGGCGGTCTGTTTGAACCGCTAGTTGCCGTAGCGGGTATACTCTTAGTAGGAATCTTGGCAGGGATCTTCACGTTTAAACGTCGCCGCTTAGACGCAACTGGCCAACGCTGGTATGTCGAGACTAAGGAAGGTGTGCGAGTGATCGCAGTCATGCCAGATACTCCTGCAGCTAAGATGAAGATCAAAAAAGGCGATATCATCTTGGATTGCAACAATATTGCGGTTCATAATGAAGCTGAATTCTACGCTGCCTTACAGAAAAATTCCGCTTACTGTCATTTACGGGTCAAGACGTATACGGGTGATTTAAAGATTGCTGAGAGTGCAATTTATGCAGATGCACCTCATGAAATTGGGTTGATACTTTTTCAATGAAAGGGCGAGGTTGAGTGAAAAAAATTCTAGTAGTTGATGATGATCAAGCAATTGTAACTTTGTTAGAATACAACCTGCAAAAGGCTGGTTATGAAGTTCATACAGCAAATGATGGACAACTTGCCTTACAAGAAGCGTTAACTGGTAATTTTGATTTTATTTTATTGGACCTAATGTTACCGAAGTTAGACGGAATTGAGGTCACGAAACGCTTACGACAAGAAAAAATTCAAACACCGATTTTGATGTTAACTGCTCGTGATGAAGAGACCGATAAAATTATCGGCTTAGAATTAGGGGCGGATGATTATCTGACCAAACCTTTTTCTCCCCGTGAGGTAATTGCACGGATGAAAGCCATTAGTCGACGAATCGGTCCTGGTACTCAGCCAGCGACAGAAGAACCACCGGAAAAAGTTTATACTTTCACTGACTTCACGGTGAATTTAACTAGTTACTCGGTTACTGTTGCGGGAAAGCCGGTGACTTTAACACCCAAGGAGTTTGAATTGTTAGCGTATTTCATTCAACGACCTGACCGGGTCCTAAGCCGAGAAAAACTATTAAATGGGGTTTGGGGCTACGACTATGTTGGGCAAACGCGGATGATCGACATGCATGTCAGTCATTTACGGGAAAAAATTGAGCCGCATCCAAGTCAGCCAGTTTATATTCAAACCGTTCGCGGCTTTGGGTATAAATTTAATGGTCAGCCAGATGAAAGTTAACCAGATTATCCGGCGCCTCGGACTGGGAGTACTTGCCGTTGGTTTGATTTTGATCGTGGCTGCTCAGGTGACTGGTCATTCGCTCAAAGCGACGGCAGTTGAGCTGCATGCCGGTTGGCTGGTGGCGACGGTGCTAGTGGTAGTTAGTTTGCTGGTCTTACTCGAATTCTTTGAACAACGACGGCAACGACAGATTCTTGCTTTATTGGCCAAGAAGTTACGAGAAGTGACGGCCGGTCAAAAAAGTGGTCATGTCCTCGTCCCTAAAAATAGTGAACTGTCTCAACTGGCTAGCGCAGTTAATCAGGTGCAAAGTACGAATACACTCTTACTTAAAGCCTATGACCGGCAAAAAAGAGGGTATTTTGGCTTGCTTGAGTATGTGCCAATCGGTGTGATGGTGATCGATCAGGACCGGGAAATTTATTTGAGTAACCATTATTTAAGTGACATCATGGAACGGGAATTGGAGTTGCAGCACGAATTGTACTATACAACTTTAGCGGAGTTTGACCTGGTCAAATTAGTTGAAGAAACCTTTCGGACTAAACAAGACCAGCAAGCAGAAGTTAGGTTGTCTCTGGCTAGCGGTCTGAAGATCGTGGCAGTCAATGTTGTTCATATCCCGGTAAGCACCCATCATTTCTTTGTAATGCTTCTGGTCAACGATATTACGGAACAAAAACAAATTGAACGGATGCAGCTGGATTTTGTCAGCAATGTGAGTCACGAACTAAAAACGCCGGTCACATCAATCGTGGGCTTCAGCGAGACGTTAAAAAATGGGGCACTCGATGAACCTGAGACGGCCGCGAAATTTGTGGAGATCATCTACCAACAGAGTCAAAAATTAACCGAACTGATCAATGATATTTTATCGCTGTCTCGGTTAGATAGTGGGCTGGTAGTTGAGCACCAAACGATCCATTTGGCACAGGTCGTTGACCAAGCACTCCAACCATATTCCCAGTTAATTGCGCAACGGCAGTTAACCGTGAAAAATCAGGTCTCAGCTGACTTTCTCGTGGTGACTGATGTTAAAAAACTGCGTTATATTTTAAGTAACTTATTGCAAAATGGGATCCGCTATAACCAAGTTGGTGGGCAATTGAGGATCAAGGCACACAAGAAAGCTGACAAATGGGAGCTGACAGTGAGTGACACTGGGATCGGATTAACAAGCGAACAACAGGGCCGGATCTTTGAACGTTTCTACCGGGCAGATACTTCGCGCAGTAAAGAAGTGGATGGAACCGGCTTAGGTTTAGCAATCGTGAAAGAATACGTCGAGTTTTTAGGCGGCAAGATCACGGTTACTAGTCAACTACAGGTTGGGACGACTTTTACAGTCAGTTTGCCTGTCAAACACGCTAAAGACTAATTATTTCTTAAAGATGTTCGCAAAAAGTCGGCAGAATTTGCAGTCCTTGCCGTTAGCTTGTAGAATTAATGATGGTGTCTTAAATGGAGATAAAATAGTAAGATAGTGAAGACTCGTGAAACCTTTTGGAGGAATGCTTTTTGAAGAAAAAATTACGTCGTTCAGCAACAAACCGTTATTTAGCCGGAGTTTGTGGTGGAATCGCTGAATATTTTAACTGGCCGGCTAAAAACGTGCGGATCGGTTACCTGATCTTTGCGATCCTATGCTCATTTTCAGGACGGTTCATGATTTTGCCGCTAGGATTGTATTTAATTTTGTATTTGGCATTACCGCAAGAAACTGCTGGCGGAACTTGGTCATCATTTTTCCATAATATGACTGACCAAGCAGCTGGCAAAACTGCACCAGGTGCTCGTCCAGAACAACGGCAGCGTAAAGTTTTGCATGATGCACATGAAAGGAAAGATTAAGTGAATTTTATTAAGCGTGTTTTGATCAATGCGTTGATTTTTGTGGCGGTTGCTGGTTTATTACCCAACTATTTTCATGTTACCAGCTTTTGGGTCGCCATTTTAGCAGCAGTAGTATTAAGTATGTTAAATGCTTTTGTGAAACCAATTTTAGTGATCTTGTCCTTACCGATCACAATGGTTACACTGGGTTTTTTCTACTTGTTTATCAATGCTTTTATTCTGGAAATGACGTCCTTTTTTGTCGGCAGTGCCGTTTTCAGTTTTGCTGGTTTTGGCAGCGCATTTTTGGTCTCGATCATTTTGAGTTTGGTGAACCTAATTATTACTGATCGCTTTTCTGGTTAAAAACTGTATAATAGTGATAGAAAAGGAATTGGTCTAGCTGCTTTCAGAGAAAAACAAGAAAGATTTCATGTTTTTTTATAGCAAATTAAATGATGTCCAGGGAGGTTTCAATTTGAATAAAGTCAGTGTACAAGAACTGGTGGATGAATGCGACTTGGTAGTTTATAGCGGGGGAGTTAACCTTGAGTCCCGTTTTATTGTCACGAGTGATATTTCACGACCAGGATTAGAGATGACAGGGTATTTTGACTATTACCCAGCGGAACGGGTGCAGCTATTGGGCATGACGGAAATCTCTTATTCGCATAAGATGAAACAAGATGAACGGGCGCGGATCATGGATAAAATGTGCGGTAAGAATACCCCATGTTTTGTGGTTTCTCGCTTTTTGCCAGTCCCGATCGAATTAGAAGAAGCGGGCAAACGGCATAATATTCCAATTTTGCGGTCTAAACTGTCAACGACACGGTTGTCTTCTCGACTAACAGATTACTTACAAGCTAAGTTATCGATCCGTCGCTCGGTTCATGGCGTTTTAATGGATATTTATGGCTTGGGAGTCTTGATCACAGGTGATTCTGGAGTTGGTAAATCAGAAACCGCCTTGGAATTGATCAAACGTGGTCACCGTCTGATCGCGGATGACCGGGTAGAAATTTATCAACAAGACGAACGAACTTTGGTTGGCGAAGCACCTGAGATCTTGAACCATCTCTTAGAAATTCGCGGGGTGGGGATCATTGATGTGATGAACCTCTTCGGTGCGGGTTCTGTCCGGCAAAATACCCAGATCTCAGTAGTAGTTAACCTGGAAAATTGGTCGGCAGATAAGCAATATGATCGTTTAGGCAGTGGAGAAGAGGTCTTTGAACTCTTTAATGTTGACTTGCCAAAAATCAATATACCAGTTAAAGTTGGCCGAAACATGGCGATCATTATTGAATCTGCGGCCATGAACTTCCGCGCTAAATCAATGGGTTATGATGCCACACAGAAATTTGAAGATAACCTCAGTCGGTTGATCGAGAAAAATTCTGTCCACTAAGAATTGAAAATCAAACTTAAACATAGAAACTAATTAAGACTAAATTACTTGATTATTCAAATAATTTAGTCTTAATCTGATTGTAAGGAGAGAATTGAAGAATGGAATTATTCTTGGGTGCTTTAAATCCGATCGCACTAGATTTCGGACCCTTTGAGATTCGCTGGTATGGTGTGATTATTGCCTGCGGAGTGATTTTAGCCGCAACCTTATCAGTAACTGAAGGGAAAAAGCGGGGACTCAAAGACGATTATTTTTATGACTTTCTGCTTTGGGCACTGCCATTTTCGCTCATTGGTGCGCGCTTGTACTACGTAATTTTTGAGTGGAAGTATTATGTCGTTCATCCGTCTGAGATCTATCGGATCTGGGATGGCGGGATCGCAATTTATGGTTGTTTGATCGCAGCGGTGATCGTCTTACTATTGTATTGCCGCCACCAAAAAATCTCGAGCTGGTTATTTTTGGATGTCATTGCGCCGAATGTGATTTTAGCGCAAGGAATCGGACGCTGGGGGAATTTCATGAACCAAGAGGCCCATGGACGAGCAACGACTCTGGCCTTTTTACACAAACTGCATTTGCCGCAATTTATCGTTGAACAAATGCAGATCGGCGGGATCTATTACCAGCCGACTTTCTTGTATGAGTCAGTCTGGGATGTGGCAGGTTTTATTGTCTTAGCTGTCTTACGGCAAAAACAGCACCTCTTTAAACAAGGAGAAGTCTTTTTTGCTTATGTGATCTGGTATGCCTTTGGCCGCTTCTTTGTCGAAGGAATGCGGACTGACAGTTTGATGTTAGGACCATTAAGAGTTTCCCAGTGGTTGTCGGTTGCTTTATTCGTTGGGTCATTTCTGTGGTTATTTCATCGGCGTTACTGGCAGCCATATGCTCCGTGGTATTTGGATGGCCAAATTGCCTTGAACAAAGAAGAAACAAAAAGAAAATAGAAAATTTAACAGAAGAACAGCTTTTTACTAGACAACTTACAAAAAGTAAGTTAATATAGACATAAGGTAAAAAGAGAAGGAAGGAATAAGTTGATGGCAAAAAGTTATGATGTGATCGTGATTGGGGCAGGACCTGGTGGTATGACCGCTGCCTTGTATGCTTCACGGGCAAACCTCTCAGTATTGATGTTGGACCGTGGGATCTATGGCGGCCAGATGAACAATACGGCTGCGGTGGAAAATTATCCGGGTTTCAAGTCAATTTTAGGCCCAGACCTCGCTGAAAAGATGTATCAAAGTTCAACTCAATTTGATGCCGAATATGGTTATGGCAGTGTTGATAGTGTAACTGTTGGCGACGATGGTTTAAAGACTGTTGTGACAGATAGTGAGACCTATGAAACCCATGCATTGATCATTGCGACTGGCTCTGAGTATCGTAAACTTGGTGTCCCTGGCGAAGATGAATATGGCGGCCGAGGTGTATCGTACTGTGCTGTCTGTGATGGTGCGTTCTTTAAGAATAAACCAGTTGCAGTGATCGGCGGCGGAGATTCTGCCGTTGAAGAAGGCGGATATTTGTCACAGATGACCTCTGGCGTCAATATTATTCACCGGCGCGACCAATTACGGGCCCAAAAGATCTTGCAGGACCGTGCTTTCGCAAATGATCGAATCGGTTTTACTTGGGATACGATCGTGACTGAAATTTTAGGTGATGGCCAAAAAGTCACTGGAGTTGCGACCCATAATAAAAAGACCGGCGAAGATAGCCAGCAATCCGTTGATGGTGTCTTCATTTACGTTGGTAACCAGCCAATGACGGCCCCATTTTTAGACTTAGGGATCACCGATGAAAAGGGCTGGATCGTGACAAACGAAAAGATGGAAACTAAGGTTCCCGGAATTTTCGCAGTCGGCGATGTTCGTCAAAAAGATTTAAGACAAATTACAACTTCTGTTGGTGATGGTGGTATTGCTGGACAAGAAGCCTTTAACTACCTCCAGTCATTAGGAGATTAAGCAAAGATTAAGAGTGTTACGAGGAAGGGTCATTCATTAAATTGAATGGCTCTTTTTTCTTTACGTAGTGAAGTGAACTGAGGGAGAGCTCGAGCACTAGCCCAAGACTGGTCTTGGCTAGACGGAAAGTCCTAGTTTGAGCAACTGACTAAGAAGTACGATCTGCTTAGTTTTCAACTGGTTGTAAGTCGGGCAAAGTTGGCCCCAGTCGAGTTGTAACTGGGTGTAAGTCAGTCGAAGTTGGTCCCAGTCGAGCAGTCACTGTAGGAAAGTCCCATTTTGGATAGTTCGACGACGATCACAGCGGGTTATTTTGCAGCCAAAATGCGGAAGCGCTGGCAAAAATCTGGATTTTAGTGGTAATCAAGCGACTGAATGGCTATACTAGAGTGAGATGTAAATTAATGAGGAGTGAACTAAATGAGTTGGGAAGATACTTATGAAGTTTGGAAAAATAACGCTAATTTAGAAGCAAGTTTAAAAGAAGAATTGGATTCCTTAGCTGGAAACCAAGAAGCATTAGAAGATGCTTTTTATGCACCGCTTGAATTTGGAACAGCCGGAATGCGCGGGATTCTTGGCGCAGGTGTGAACCGCATGAATATCTACACGGTTCGTCAAGCAACGGAAGGACTAGCCTCCTTTATGGAGACCTTAGCTGCTGAAATTAAGCAACGCGGTGTGGCGATTTCTTATGATTCACGTCATCATTCACAAGAATTTGCGTATGAAGCAGCGCGGGTATTAGGCGCTCATAACATCAAAGCTTTTGTGTTTGAAAGCCTTCGTCCAACCCCAGAATTGTCTTACACAGTTCGTCACTTACACACTTATGCTGGGATCATGATCACTGCCAGCCATAACCCGAAAGAATATAATGGTTACAAGATTTATGGTGAAGATGGGGCACAGATGCCACCCAAGGAATCAGATCTGATCACGAAATATATTCGCCAAGCCGAAGATTTATTTGCAATCAAGGTCGCAAACAAAGATGATCTCTTGGCAAACGGCTTACTAGAAATTATCGGTGATGCAGTTGACCAAGATTATTTGGCTGAAGTTAACCAGGTAACGATCAACCGTGAGTTGGTTGAAAAAGAAGGCGAAACCATGAAGCTGATCTTTAGCCCATTACACGGAACGGGTGCAATGTTGGGTGAAAAAGCTTTGAAACAGGCCGGCTTTAAGAACTTCACGATGGTTCCTGAACAGGCAATCACAGATGGCGACTTCCCGACAGTTAAAAAACCTAATCCAGAAGATCCAGCTGCCTTTGATTTGGCAATCAAGTTGGGTCAGCAGCAAAATGCTGACTTGCTGATCGCGGTTGACCCTGACGCTGACCGTTTGGGTGCCGCTGTTCGTCAGCCAGATGGTGAATATCAATTACTGACAGGTAACCAGATCGCAGCCTTGATGTTAAACTACATCTTGGTAGCGCATGAAAAAGCTGGGACATTGCCAGCCAATGCGGCCGCAGTTAAATCCATCGTTTCTAGTGAATTTGCGACAAAGATCGCTGAAAAGCATCACACTAAGATGATCAATGTTTTGACCGGCTTTAAGTTTATTGCCGAACAAATCAAGGAATTCCAAGCTAATCACCAACAGACCTTTATGTTTGGGTTTGAAGAAAGCTATGGCTACTTAACGAAACCATTCGTGCGTGATAAAGATGCGATTCAATCCTTAGTAATGTTAGCCGAAGTTGCAGCCTTTTATCGCGAACAAGGCAAGAACCTCTATGATGGTTTACAAGATTTGTTTGCCGAATATGGGTACTTCGCTGAAAAGACAATTTCATTAACATTTGACGGAATCGAGGGCGCTTCACAGATCGAAGCCTTGATGACTAAGTTCCGCAAAGAAGCACCTAGTGAATTTGCCGGCTTCAAGGTGGCAGCATTAGAAGACTTTACGACATCTGAAAAGACTTTGGCAGATGGTACGGTCGAAACAATTAACTTGCCACAAGCCAATGTCTTGAAATACTTGCTAGCCGATGGAACTTGGATCGCCATTCGTCCTTCTGGGACTGAACCAAAGATTAAATTCTATATCGGGACTCAAGCAGCTACTGCAGCAGAAGCCGCCGAAAAACGGGCAGGCTTTGAAAAAGCACTCAACGAGTTTACACAAGAGTAATTAAAACACTGAGTGAAACGGAACTTTCTGTTTCATGCAGCTCAACTTTAAAACAGCGGGTTTTAGCTAGTGTCACACTTCTGAATAGGGAAGTGTGATGCCGGCTGAACCGGCTGTTTTTTTACGCTGATGGTCGGAATTCATTTGGCAAAAGAAGTTAAAATTATCGCGAAAACATGTTCGGTATGCTACAATATATTGTGCTGGCTATGGCCAAAAACGGAGAGATGATTGGGGGAATAATTGTGATCGAAAGACAAGATGGACGTGAATTTGACTTGGTTTCTAAGTACCAGCCGACTGGTGACCAACCGACTGCGATCAAACAGTTAATAGAGGGCATTGAACAGGGAGAAAAGGCACAGATCCTGTTAGGAGCGACTGGGACTGGGAAAACTTTTACGATTTCAAACGTCATTAAAAATATCAACAAACCGACACTAGTACTAGCTCATAATAAGACCTTAGCGGGTCAATTATATGGAGAATTTAAAGAATTCTTTCCTAATAATGCGGTGGAGTACTTTGTTAGTTACTACGACTACTATCAACCAGAAGCATACGTTCCCTCGAGTGATACCTATATTGAAAAAGATTCAAGTATTAACGATGAAATTGATAAACTGCGCCATTCAGCGACGAGTTCATTATTAGAACGTAATGATGTGATCGTAGTGGCTTCAGTGTCTTCCATTTTCGGGTTAGGGGATCCTACCGAATATCAGGCCCACACCATTTCGATTCGAGTGGGGCAAGAAATTGAACGTAACCGCTTATTAGGTCAACTGGTAGATATTCAGTTTGAACGCAACGATATTGATTTTCAACGGGGACGTTTCCGGGTTCGCGGGGATGTCGTGGAAATTTTCCCTGCCTCACATGATGACCGGGCGTTACGCGTGGAATTTTTTGGCGATGAGATCGACCGGATCCGCGAAGTTGATCCGTTAACGGGTGAGATCTTGGGTGAACGAGAACACGTGGCAATCTTTCCAGCGACCCATTTTATGACGAATGAAGAGCGAATGGAAGAAGCCGTCAATGGAATCAGTGCTGAACTACAAGAGCAGCTGACCAAATTAAGGGCCGATAATAAACTCCTGGAAGCACAACGATTAGAGCAACGGACGACCTATGACATTGAAATGTTAAAAGAGATGGGGTATTGTTCTGGAATCGAAAATTATTCGCGCCATATGGATGGCAGAAAACCGGGACAGCCGCCATATACCTTACTGGACTTTTTCCCAGAAGACTTTTTGATCGTGGTGGATGAATCACACGCAACGATGCCTCAAGTTCGCGGGATGTACAACGGGGACCGGTCGCGGAAGCAAATGTTAGTTGATTATGGTTTTCGTTTGCCAAGCGCTTTGGATAATCGGCCGTTAAAATTAGCTGAATTTGAAAAACATGTTCATCAAATCGTCTATATGTCTGCCACTCCTGGACCATATGAACATGAACAAACTGATGATGTAGTTGAACAAATTATTCGACCAACAGGTTTGTTGGATCCAGAAGTCGAAGTGAGAAAGACTGAGGGTCAAATGGAAGACTTAGTCAGTGAGATCAACGCCCGCGTTGAGAATCATGAACGGGTCTTTGTAACGACTTTAACTAAGAAGATGGCAGAAGATCTGAGTGACTACTTCAAGGAACTGGGCATTAAGGGCAAGTACTTGCATTCAGATATTAAAACTTTGGAACGAACTGAAATTATCCGCGACCTACGGCTAGGGAAGTTTGATGTGCTGGTCGGGATCAACCTGTTACGAGAAGGAATCGACGTGCCGGAAGTCTCGTTGATCGCAATTTTGGATGCTGATAAGGAAGGCTTTTTACGCAATGAGCGTTCGTTGATCCAAACGATTGGACGGGCAGCGCGGAACGAACACGGCCACGTGATCTTGTATGCTGATAAAGTCACTGATTCGATGCAAAAGGCGATGGATGAAACAGCTCGCCGGCGTCAGATTCAGCAACAGTACAACCAGGACCACGGAATTACGCCGCAAACGATCAAAAAAGAGATCCGGGCTTCTATTTCAGGTGTCTTACCAGTTTCAGGTAAAACAGAAGACACAGGAGTCGTTGACTTTGCTAAGATGAAGAAGTCTGAGCAAAAAGAAATGATTGCTGGGCTAGAAAACCAGATGAAGCAAGCATCCAAGCAGTTAAACTTTGAAGATGCTGCCACTTTACGTGATACCATCTTAGAATTGAAAGCAGAGATCGAATAGACTGCGACACCGTTAGTTAGCTAAGAACAGTGTGAAAGAGGGAAATAGGTTGGCACAAGATAAAATTGTGATCCATGGCGCACGCGCGCATAATTTGAAAAATATTGATGTTGAGATCCCGAAAAATAAGTTAGTTGTCATGACCGGACTATCTGGTTCAGGGAAGAGTTCCCTAGCCTTTGATACTTTGTATGCTGAAGGCCAACGTCGTTACGTAGAAAGTTTGTCCGCGTATGCTCGACAGTTTTTAGGTCAAATGGATAAGCCAGACGTGGACTCAATTGATGGTTTATCGCCCGCAATTTCGATCGACCAGAAGACGACATCGAAAAATCCACGGTCAACGGTCGGAACTGTCACAGAAATTAACGACTATTTACGCTTATTGTGGGGGAGAGTCGGCACGCCAATCTGTCCTAACGATGGGCACGAAATTACGAGCCAGTCACCGGAACAGATGGTTGACCGCGTTTTGGCATTACCAGAACGGACTAAACTGCAAATTTTGGCACCGGTAGTCCGGGCTAAAAAAGGCCAACATAAGAAAGAATTAGCGAAAATTAAACGTGAAGGTTTTGTGCGCTTAATTGTTGATGGTGAAATGCATGACGTAGAAGAAGACATTGAGCTGGACAAGAATTTGCAACACTCGATCTCAGTCGTGGTTGACCGGATCATGGTCAAACCTAGTGCGAGGTCCCGGCTGTTTGATTCCTTTGAATCAGCGCTGCGTTTGTCAGGCGGCTATGCATTTGCGGATGTGATCGATGGTGAAACGCTCCAGTTTTCCGAAAATTTTGCCTGCCCGTATTGCGGATTTACGATTGGGGAATTAGAGCCGCGACTATTTTCGTTTAACGCACCATTTGGGGCTTGTCCAGAATGTGACGGTTTGGGTGTGAAATTAGAAGTCGATGTGGACTTAGTTGTGCCCGATAAGAATAAGACTTTAACTGAAGGGGCTTTAGCACCGTGGAATCCGATCAGTTCACAATATTACCCGACTCTGTTGCAAGAGGCCTGTGAAAAATTCGGAATTGATATGGATACGCCATTTAAAAAATTAACTAAAAAACAACAAAATATTGTTTTATACGGAGCGGGCGAGAAGACTTTCCACTTTGTCTTTGAAAATGACTTTGGCGGTAAACGTGACCTTGATATGCAGTTTGAAGGGGTCGTTAACAACGTTTCTAGGCGGTACCACGAAACAAACAGTGACTTTACGCGCGATGTGATGCGCAAGTATATGACGAGTTTAACTTGTCAGGCTTGTCATGGTTATCGTTTAAATGAAAAAGCTTTGGCAGTTAAGATCAACGGTCAGCACATTGGGGAAGTTTCAGATTATGCCATTGGCGAGTCCTTAGACTTCTTTAATGACTTACATTTTTCAGAACAAAATGAACAGATTGCTCGCCCAATTTTAAAAGAAATTCGGGATCGGTTAGCCTTTTTGCAAAATGTAGGCCTCAATTATTTGACCTTAAGCCGTTCTGCCCGGACTCTTTCTGGTGGGGAAGCTCAGCGAATTCGGTTAGCCACACAAATTGGTTCTAACCTTTCTGGTGTGATGTATATCTTGGATGAACCATCAATTGGTTTACACCAACGAGATAATGATCGTTTGATCGCCTCTTTGAAAAAAATGCGTGATTTGGGAAATACCTTGATCGTGGTCGAACATGATGAAGATACGATGCGCGCCGCTGATTATATTATTGACATTGGGCCAGGAGCCGGAGTTAACGGTGGTCAAGTCATGGCGAGCGGAACTCCTAAACAAGTCCAACGGGCTAAAAAGTCGATCACCGGTCAGTATTTAGCAGGCAAACGGTATATTTCAATTCCTAAAAAACGGCGTGCTGGTAATGGTGAGTTTGTCACAGTCACTGGGGCTAGTGAAAACAACTTAAAGGACTTAACCGTTAAATTCCCATTAGGCAAGTTTATTACGGTAACTGGGGTCTCAGGTTCCGGCAAGTCGACTTTGATCAATATGATCTTGAAGCGTGCTTTGGCACAAAAGCTGACACATAACTCTGAAAAGCCGGGTAAATACCAGACGATCAGCGGCTATGAGTCTCTGGAAAAAGTAATCAATATTGATCAATCGCCAATTGGTCGAACTCCCCGCAGTAACCCGGCGACTTATACGGGTGTCTTTGATGACGTTCGGACTCTTTTTGCCCAAACGAATGAAGCTAAGATGCGTGGTTACAACAAAGGACGTTTTAGTTTTAACGTCAAGGGTGGCCGCTGTGAGGCCTGCAAGGGTGATGGAATCATCAAAATTGCGATGAACTTCTTGCCGGATGTCTATGTTCCCTGTGAAGTTTGTCATGGAACACGCTTTAATTCTGAAACTTTGGAAATTGAGTATAAAGGACATACAATTGCGGAAATTTTGGAGATGACGGTGGAAGAAGCTTTGGATTTCTTTGCACCTATCCCTAAGATCAAGCGCAAACTGCAAACGATCGTGGATGTCGGTTTAGGTTACGTTAAACTGGGGCAGCCAGCAACGACCTTGTCTGGTGGGGAAGCCCAACGCATGAAGCTGGCTTCAGAGCTGCACCGGAAGTCAAACGGCAGAACTTTTTATATCTTAGATGAACCAACGACTGGTTTACATTCTGAAGATGTGAAACACTTGTTGGCAGTCTTGCAGCAGTTAGTTGATAAGGGCAACACGGTCTTAGTGATCGAGCATAATTTGGATGTCATTAAGACCTCTGACCATTTGATCGACCTGGGACCTGAGGGCGGCGATGGCGGCGGCCAAGTCGTTGTGACTGGGACCCCAGAAGACGTTGCTGCCTGTCCTGAAAGTTATACCGGTCAATATTTAAAGGATATTTTAGCAAATGGCACTTACGAATAAGTGAGCGAATGATTTGCATTTTGGGCGGTAAATGCTAAAGTAACTTTAATGGATCTAATTCAAGATTGGAGAGATGATTTTGGCAGAAGTTGAAAGTTTTACATTGGATCATACAGCAGTTAAGGCACCTTATGTTCGTTTGATCACGACAGAAGAAGGCGCAAAGGGCGACGTGATCGCTAATTATGATTTACGTTTAGTGCAGCCCAATGAAAACGCAATTCCAACGGCAGGTTTGCATACGATCGAACACATGCTGGCAGGATATTTACGTGACCATCTTGATGGTGTGATCGACTGTTCTCCATTTGGTTGCCGGACAGGTTTTCATTTGATCACTTGGGGTGAACATGACACCGTTGAAGTGGCACGGGCTTTGAAAAAATCCTTAGAAGAAATATCTCAAGCTTCATGGGAAGATGTGCAAGGTACTGATATTAAGAGTTGCGGTAATTACCGTGATCACTCCTTGTTCTCAGCCCAAGAATGGTCTAAAAAAATCTTGAGCGAAGGAATTTCTTCCGAACCATATGAACGTAAAGTAGTTGAATAAGCATTAGCAAAAAGACTCAGGGCAAAACCTGGGTCTTTTTTCTTCGGGAAAAATTGAACTGCCTGTTTGCTAACGGCCTTAAAAAATATATAATTGGAAGTAATTGGAACAGTCTGGAATAGAGCGGCAGAAAAGGGGCGGCAACGATGAATGAAAAATATCAGAGTGTTTTTGATATCGTGGGACCAGTGATGGTGGGGCCGTCGAGTTCGCATACAGCTGGTGCAGCTAAATTAGGCTTTGCTGCCGGTAAGCTCTTACCCACACGTCCGGACAAGATTCAAATCGATTATTACGAGTCTTTCGCCAAGACCCACGCTGGGCACGGAACAGATTTTGCCATTGTTGCGGGAATTTTAGGGATGGAAACCAATGATCCGCGGTTGCCAGAGTCCTTGGACCTGGTACATGAACTGGGCATTCCCGTGCAGATCAATGAAATGCAGACTCCCAGCCCGCTTGGACATCCCAATACGGCGCAACTGACCTTGTGGGCCGGGCAGAAGAAAGTTAGTTTGTGGGGAGATTCGATCGGCGGCGGTAAAATCGAGGTCAAACAAATTCAGCTGGGAGAAAAGACCTTGGAATTACCTGGTCCTCTGCCAGTCCTGCTCTTTTCTTGTCCGCCCAGCCGGTTACCGCAGATTTTGGCAAAAATGGCGACGCTGTCAGTGGTAGTGACCGCCCAAAATTTTTGTCAGTTAAATCAAACGGAAAATTTGTATGCACTGAATTTACAAAAAGAAATTGCACCAAAAAGTGAATTGGAACTCTCACAGTTGTGTCATAACTTAATTTGTCTTTAGGATGTTAGGTGGAAAAATGTACAAAAGTATTGCAGAAATTGTGCAGGCCGCACAAGAACGACAACTCTCGCTGGCCGAGCTAATGATTGAACAAGAATGTGAACTTTCGAAAAAAACGGTCGCAGAAGTCCGAACTAAAATGCAGACCCAGCTCCGGGCAATGCACGCTGCAGCGGTGCGCGGGACCCACGGAAAAGGTGTTGCTTCAAGGACTGGTTTAACTGGACAGCAGGCTGCCAAATTGGTCAAATATCACCAGGAGGGCCATAGCCTGTCGGGAGATACTGTCTTAACGGCCTTAGAAAACGCAGTGGCTACCAATGAGGTCAACGCCGCGATGGGTGTCATTTGCGCTGCACCAACAGCCGGTTCGGCGGGGACTTTACCAGGAGTGTTATTTGCTTTGAAAAAAAGATTAGCGCTGAGTGAAGAAGACGAAGTGAATTTTCTGTTTTGTGCCAGCGGCTTTGGACTTATTGTGGCAAACAACGCAACGATTGCCGGGGCGACAGGAGGATGTCAGGCTGAAGTGGGAAGTGCTTCTGCGATGGCAGCTGCCGCAGCCGTGGAAGCTAGTGGCGGGACCCCGCAACAATCAGCGGAGGCCTTTGCTTTTGCCCTCAGCAATTTGTTAGGCTTAGTCTGTGATCCTGTGGCCGGTTTAGTCGAGATCCCCTGTGTGAATCGTAATGTGGTAGGGGCCGTTAATGCTTTAGCGGCAGCTGATCTGGCCTTGGCGGGATTGACGAGCCAGATCCCGGCAGATGAAGTGATCTTAGCCATGAAAGACGTCGGACAAAGAATGCCGCGTGAATTACGGGAAACAGGCTTAGGGGGTCTGGCTGCCACACCGACGGGGACCGAGATTGCCTTTAAAATTTTTGGTCAAGAAGCTTAACTGTTAGTAATGAATAACTTAAGAAGAATAAAATATGATGACACGCCCGGATTGTTGTGGTATTGTTATCAAGGATGTTTGAAATTGGAGGAGCAATAATGAGTGAACAATTTGAATTAGTAATATTAACTGGGATGAGTGGGGCAGGTAAAACTGTGGCCATGCAGAGTTTTGAAGATTTAGGCTACTTCTGTATTGATAACATGCCGCCCAGCTTGATCCCTAAGTTTTATGAATTATTGCAAGATTCAGGGAAGGTTACAAAAGTTGCCTTAGGGATCGATCTGCGTTCGCGGTCTTTTTATGACCAAATTATTGAAATTTTACAAAGCGTCGAAGATCATCAGGCGGTCCATATTAAGATCGTCTTTCTTGATACCTCCGATGAAGAATTAGTTGCTCGGTATAAGGAAACCAGGCGGGCACATCCTTTGGCACGAGCCGGTCGCTTATTGGACGGAATTGCCAAGGAAAGAGAATTACTCGCTGAAATTAAGACCCAAGCTCAGCTGGTGATCGATACTACCAAGCTGTCACCGCGTCAATTACGGGAAGAAATTTTCCATACTTTTGAAAGCGGCAAGGAAACACCTTTCCACGTGGAAGTAATGTCATTTGGGTTTAAATATGGGTTGCCAATCGATGCTGATATTGTGATGGATGTTCGCTTTTTGCCTAATCCATACTATATTCCAGAACTAAAGGATCAGACTGGCTTAGACCAACCTGTTTCTGACTATGTGATGAGTTCAAAAGGGGCAAAAAGCTTTTATGAACAGTTTGCGGGCTTGTTAGAAGAAATTTTACCTGGCTACGTGAATGAAGGAAAATCAAGTGTTGTGATCGCCATTGGCTGTACTGGCGGGCAACATCGTTCAGTTGCTTTGACTCAGATGATCGGGCAAAGATTACAAAAACAGTATCCGGTCCGCATCTCACACCGTGATATGAACAAGCGGAAGGAGACTGTGAACCGCTCATGATCAATCTTAACAGGAATAACCAGCGCCCTAAAATCGTGGTGATTGGCGGAGGGACTGGTCTACCAGTCGTTTTGCGCGGGTTGCATAAACAAAACGCCGATATCACTGCCGTTGTGACCGTTGCCGATGATGGCGGATCTTCCGGCGTGATCAGGGATTATATCAACGTGGTCCCGCCTGGAGATATTCGGAATGTTTTGGTCGCACTGGCAGATGTGCCAGAGATTTATGAGGATATTTTTCAGTATCGTTTTAACAGTCAAGATCAGTTTTTTTCAGGACATGCGATCGGTAATTTAATTATTGCAGCATTGTCCGAAATGAATGGCGACGATATTTTTTTGGCGGTACAGAAGCTGTCACAGTTAATGAGAGTCGATGGAAAAGTCTACCCTGCTGCAAGTGTTCCGTTGGTTTTAAACGCTGAATTTAGCGATGGAACGCAGTTGGCTGGAGAAGCTGAAATTACAGCTGCTGGAAAAAACATTGAAAAAGTGTGGGTCACCAGCACGAATGGCACGAAACCAGAAGCACGTCAGGAAGTAATTGACGCAATTTTGGAAGCTGATCAGATCGTCTTAGGACCTGGGAGTTTGTTTACGAGTATCTTACCGAATTTGATGATTGAAAATGTAGGTCAAGCGGTCTGCCAAACTCAGGCTGAAGTGGTTTACATTTGTAATATCATGACGCAAAAAGGGGAAACCGAGAAGTTTACGGATGCTGACCACGTGCGAGTTTTAAACCGGCATTTGCATGAGAATTTTGTGGACACTGTTTTAGTCAATACGGAACCAGTGCCGCAGGATTATTTGAATCATCAGAAATATAATGAAATTTTAGACCAGGTCAAGTATGACTTTAATGGGTTGCGTGAACAAAATTGTCGGGTAATTTCAGATAATTTTTTGGAACTGCGGAATCAAGGAGTTTTCCATAACGAAAACAAAGTTGTGGATGAATTGATCAGGTTAGCGGGACGACCGAATTCGTGGGTCGCTGATCGTTTTAATTAAAAACAGGGCACAAAAAATTAAGGTGGGCTGGAAAGTTTTCTGGCGCACCCTTAGTTTTGTCTAGGGAAGGAGGCAGTTAAATGTCATATGCTAGTGAGGTCAAAAAAGAGTTAACGACCTTAGAAGTTAGTCACGAACAAAATGGTAAGGCCGAACTGATGGCACTGATTCGAATGAACGGCGCGTTGAGCTTGATCGACCACCAATTCGTGTTAAGCATTCAAACGGAAAATCCGGCAACAGCCAGGAGAATTTATTGGCTGTTGGAAAAATTTTATGGCATTAAAAGTGAGTTAATGGTGCGGCGGAAGATGAAGTTAAAGAAAAATAACTTGTACATTGTACGTTTGCGGACGGGGACGAGTTACGTTTTGGAAGACTTGGATATTATCGATGGTCTTCAAATTAAACAAACAGTGACAAATAGCTTTTTGACTACCGATGGGCCAGTACGTTCTTACTTGCGCGGTGCCTTTTTAGCGACTGGGTCGGTCAATAACCCGGAGACCAGCCGTTACCACTTGGAGATTTATTCTTTATACGAAGAACATAACAACTCGATCTGCGAGATGATGAACCATTACCAGCTCAACGCACGTAAAACAGAGCGGCGCAGCGGCTATATCACCTATTTAAAAGAAGGGGAGAAGATTGCTGATTTTCTATCCCTGATTGGTGCAACGAGTTCGATGCTGAAGTTTGAAGATATTCGGATCATGCGTGATATGCGAAATTCGGTCAATCGGATCGTGAACTGTGAAAATGCGAATATGAATAAGGTTGCCGATGCAGCTACTAAGCAAATACAAAATATTGAGTTTTTGGATGAGACAGTGGGGTTAAACAAGCTGCCTGTTAAGTTGCAACAAGTGGCGCGAGCTCGGGTGATTCATCCAGATGTTAGTTTGAAGGAACTAGGGGACTTGGTCGAAGGCGGTCCAATTTCTAAATCAGGAGTCAATCACCGTCTGCGCAAACTCAATGAGTACGCTGCTAAAGTCCGAGACGGAACTTTTAGCTAAAATAAAAAAGAGGTGTTATTCCATTTTCAGGAATAACGCCTCTTTTTAAATCATTGTTTATTTAGCTTGCTTTTTGTTTTTCATGATACCATCGATCAAACCATAGTCAACGGCTTCTTGAGCAGTCATGAAATGATCACGTTCAGTATCGCGGTTGATTGTTTCAAGGTCTTGTCCAGAACTTTCGGATAAGATCTGGTTGATCAGCTTCCGTGTCTTCAAAATGTGCTCAGCAGCGATTTGAATTTCAGTTGATTGACCTTGAGCACCGCCCAATGGTTGGTGAATCAAGATTTCAGAGTTAGGTAAAGCAAAACGCTTGCCCTTTGCACCAGCAGTTGAAAGGATCGAAGCCATTGAAGCTGCCATCCCTAAAACAATTGTTTGGACATCTGAATTGACGAAGTTCATGGTATCGTAAATTGCCAAACCAGCTGAAACAGAACCACCTGGTGAGTTGATGTACATGTAGATATCTTTTTCAGAATCTTGTGCATCTAAGAAAAGTAACTGAGCAATCACAGCATTAGCCATATCATCAGTAACTTCACCTGAGACCATGATGATCCGGTCTTTTAATAAACGAGAATAAATGTCATAAGCACGTTCCCCTTGGGGAGACTGTTCAACGACTGTAGGTACTAAATTCATATTCAAAAACCTCCTGTTTCAAAATTTCTTGCATGAAATTCGCTTTCATGGCTTTGATTTATAGTTTACCTTATAGGTCAAAAAAGGTCAAACTTTTCGCACTTCTTTTTTGCTTAAATTTAAGATTTTTTTGACCGATAGTAATGTCAGGGACCTTGGCACGATTTTTCCAGTCTGGAACCAGCTGATACGTGCACCGCGATAGACGAATTTCGCGAATAAATGTATAATAATACTACAGTCTTAAAAGAGCAGTAAAGCGTGGATTCACTTGAAAGAAAGCGCTGGCTCAAACTGACTGATCGTTCGAATTTTGGTGGGATCGTTGAGAACGGATTCCAAAAAAAGGACACAAAAAAAGCTTGATCACTCAAGCTTCAACCGTTAATTCAATGATGCGCCAGCAGGGAGTCGAACCCTGATTACAAGAACCGGAATCTTGTGTGCGATCCATTACACTACCGGCGCGTACTAGATTATTTTAACGTAAATGAAATAGAATTACAAGGTAAATTTATAAATAATTATGTAAAAAGTCAAAAGGAGAAATTTGTATGGCACTGCAACAGGATTTTAGTCAACAACAAAATCAAATCCAAAAGCTTGCGATGACACAAAGCATGCAGCAATCGATCCGAATGCTGAAGTTTAGTGCCGATGAGTTGCAAAGCTTCTTAAAACAACAGGAATTAGAAAATCCGTTTATCGTCGTTAATCCGCGGCGACAGGGGAGCAGTGCGAATGTTATTAGCACAACTAGTGCTGCAAGTAGTGAAACTGATTGGACTGAATATACTACCAGCAGAAAACAACGGTCACTAGATGACTACCTGCTAGATCAGGTTCATTTGACCATGAGAAAAACGCCATTGCGTGGCTGGGTTATTTTTTTAATTGAACATTTGGATTCAAACGGATACTTAGATCTGGATCTTGAGCAACTGTTAACTAGTGATTTGCTGGATAAAATCACCTTGATCGATGCTTTGACCTTACTACAGGAATTAGATCCACCTGGTGTGGGGGCAAGGAACTTGCAAGAGTGTTTACTGTTGCAGATCCAACATGATCGTTTTGCGCCGCTTGGTGCTGAAGAAGTGATCAGCAGCGACTTTGAAACGTTTGTTGACCGGAAATGGCAGCCATTGGCTAAAAAGTATGATTTAACGCTAGGCCAGCTGCAAGAGATCTTAGACTATATTCAAACTCTGTCACCAGCACCAGGTGCTGAGTATAGTCAAGATGAAGTGGGATACATTCGACCAGATTTAATTTTAGAAGTGGGACCAAATGATGAGTTAACTTTGAAAATGACGAAACAGACGCACCCGAAAGTTGTTTTTCGTGATAATTATTTTCAAGAAATGTTGCAAAGTGATGATCCGCAAGTCAAAAAGTATGCGGAAAGTAAGAAAAAAGATTATGCAGAGATCTACCGGGACATTGAACAGCGGGGAACGACTTTACTGCGGGTCGGCAATGAGATCATTAAGTATCAACGAGCATTTTTGTTAGATCCTAGCCAATCTTTAACACCGTTGTTATTACGTGATGTGGCTAACCACCTCCACTTGCATGAATCGACTATTAGTCGAGCAGTAAATGGTAAGTACTTGCAAACTAAAAATGGAGTTTATGAATTAAAATCATTCTTTTCACAGGCAGTTAATTATAGTCAAACTGGAGAAAAATTAACGGCGCAAGATGTGAAGGACCGGATCAAGGCCGAAATTATGGCCGAAAATCCTGCTAAGCCGTTATCTGATCAAAAAATCAGTGATTTATTAGCTAAAGAGGGACTAAAATTGTCCCGCAGAACGGTAGCAAAGTACCGTGAACAACTCGGAATCAGCGGCTCAAGCCGGAGAAAGAAATATTCGTGAAAAAATAACGTTCTGGTATTTCATGGGTAGCTACAGCCTTTCATAAAAATAATTCGTATTTTCACAAATATCGGCTAATTAACCGTCAGTGTTGAGAAGAAAAGCTGAATTTTGATGAAACGCCTAGAAAATTACTTGAAAAAATTAGTTCACATGGCTTGCAATAAATGGTCATTGTTGTTATAATTTTCTTGTAAATAAGGAAACAGCCCAGTGAGTTTTCAGTGGAACTGTTGAACTTATTTAAATAGATTGTTGGACATTATCAGTCCCAAAGGGAGAGACAAGCAATGCACCGAGAACTTGAGTGGATTCAAGCTGTCGTTCCCGATATGATCAATGTCTTAAGTCGGCGGTTTCTGGTTTTGAAGTCAATTGGAACTGATCGACCAGTAGGACGTAGAAGTTTAGCTGCTCAACTTAATTTAAGTGAGCGCGTTTTACGGACTGAAACTGATTTTCTGAAAGAACAAGGCCTAATTTGCTCTAGCAAGGCGGGCATGAGTTTGACAGAGAACGGTGCATTGGTCGTTCGAAGTTTGACTGCTTTTATGAATCAAATGTTACCGTTACGAGCAACTGAGCAAAAGTTAAATGCCTTGTTTCAAGGTAAACGTTGCTTGGTAGTTCCTGGAGATAGTGATTTAAGCGAAAATGTTGTCAGTTTGATGGGACAGGCTGTGAATGATATTTTACAGGCACTGCTTCCGTTGGGTGAAAATATTATCGCTGTAATGGGTGGAACAACCATGGCCACCGTGGCCCACTCCTTAGATGATTCACTATCAGAACAACGCGACTTGATGTTCGTACCTGCCCGTGGCGGGATCGGAGAAAGAGTCGATGTCCAGGCCAATAACGTTTGTGCACAGATGGCTGAACAAACAGCCGGACAGCACCGGGCGTTATATGTTCCTGAACATGTCAGCGAGAAAACTTATGAGCCGTTATTACGTGAACCTGCAGTGCAGGAAGTGATCGCAATGATCAAACGAAGTAATGCGGTGATCCATAGCGTTGGTGAAGCAATTCCGATGGCGGAGAGACGTTCGATGCCTCAAAGTGAAATTGACTTCTTGAAAAGCAACGGCGCTGTCGGGGAAGCCTTTGGTTATTTCTTCAATAAAGAAGGACAGATCATTAAGAAGCTTTCACGGATTGGATTGCAACTCAAGGATCTCGTGTCGGTGAAGTGTGTTGTTGCCGTGGCCGGTGGTGCTTCAAAAGGTCATGCGTTGGCAGCATATATGAAACTCGCTCCAAGTCAGACGTTTTTAATTACTGACGAAGGGGCTGCAAATGTGATTTTAAAAGGGTAGTGTTTAGCGGCATTATCTTTTAAAATAAATTTTTTATTTCCTAAAGGAGGAAAATATTAGTATGACTACTAAAGTAGGTATTAATGGCTTTGGCCGTATCGGCCGTTTGGCATTCCGTCGTATTGCAGAAACATCAAAGGATTTGGAAGTTGTTGCGATTAATGATTTAACATCTCCAGCAATGCTCGCACATTTGTTGAAGTATGATACAGCGCATGGTCAATTTGCTGGCGAAGTTTCAGCAACAGACAATGCTCTTGTTGTTGACGGCAAGACAATCCCTGTATATGCAGAAGCTGATGCACGCAATATTCCTTGGGTTAAGAATGACGGCGTAGATTTGGTACTTGAATCAACAGGTTTCTACACATCTACAGAAAAAGCAACTGCTCATTTGGACGCAGGTGCAAAACGTGTTCTTGTTTCAGCTCCAGCTGGCGACATGAAGACAATCGTTTACGGTGTTAACGATGACACAATGACAGCCGACGACAAGATCGTTTCAGCTGCTTCATGTACAACAAACTGCTTGGCACCTCTTGCAAAGGCTGTTAACGATGCATTTGGTATCAAAGCAGGTACAATGACAACTGTTCATGCTTACACAGCTACACAGAAGTTACAAGATGGTCCTGACAAGAAGGGTAACGTTCGTGCTGCACGTGCCGCTGCCGCTAACACAATTCCTCATTCAACTGGTGCCGCTAAAGCTCTTGGCTTGGTAGTTCCTGAATTGAACGGTAAATTGGATGGCCATGCACAACGTGTGCCAGTTATCACAGGTTCATTGACAGAATTAGTTACAACTTTGGACAAAGAAGTTACAGCTGACGAAGTTAATGCTGCTGTTAAGAAAGTTACTGATGGTAACGAATCATTTGGTTACAATGCTGACAGCATCGTATCTTCAGATATCATCGGAACAACATTTGGTTCAGTATTCGACCCTACACAAACACAAGTTGTTGGTGAAGGCGAAGGACAAGTTGTTAAGACTGTTGCTTGGTATGACAACGAATCTGGTTTTACTGCACAAATGATCCGTACACTTGAAAAATTTGCTAGCATGCTTTAATATTCGCCTTTAAGCGAATATGACGCCTGCATGGCGCTAATTAAGGCGGGGGGAGGCAAAACTTCCTCCGCTTTTTCTTTGAAATAAGTTTAAAGTTTGCTAGCGCAGCTTGGACTCGTTGACAAACTTGGATAAATCAATGGAGGATTTTCAATGGCTAAATTAACAGTTTCAGATCTTAAAGATCTTAAAGGAAAAAAAGTCTTGATCCGTGTTGACTTTAATGTTCCTTTGAAAGACGGCAAAATCGGTGATGATAACCGGATGGTAGCTGCATTACCAACAATCAAGTATATTACTGAAAATGGTGGTAAAGCCATCTTGTTCTCACATCTTGGCCGTGTGAAGAAGGAAGAAGACAAGAAAGAATTAACTCTACGTCCAGTAGCACAGCATTTAGCTGAATTACTCGACAAACCAGTCACATTCGTTCCTGTAACACGTGGACCTCAATTGGAAGAAGCTATTGGTAAATTGGCTGACGGCGACGTGCTGTTAGTTGAAAATACTCGTTTCGAAGATTTGGATGGCAAAAAAGAATCAGGTAACGATCCTGAACTTGGCAAGTACTGGGCTTCTCTTGGCGACGTTTACGTCAACGATGCTTTTGGTACAGCTCACCGTTCACACGCTTCTAACGTTGGTATTGCAAGCAACATGGACCAAGCTGCTGCCGGCTTCTTATTAGAAAAAGAAATCAAGTTCTTAGGTAATGCTGTGGATAACCCTAAGCACCCATTTGTTGCTATTCTTGGTGGTGCTAAGGTTTCTGACAAGATCGGTGTGATCGATCACTTATTGTCAAAAGCTGACAAAGTTATTATCGGTGGTGGGATGACTTACACATTCTACGCTGCTAAAGGCTTGAAGATCGGTAACTCTTTAGTTGAAGAAGACAAGATTGATTTGGCTAAAAAGATTATCGACAAAGCTGGCGACAAGTTAGTCTTGCCAGTTGATAACATTGTTGCCCCAGAATTTAACAACGATGCACCTAGCGAAGTTGTTGAAGGCGACATTCCTGATGGCCAAATGGCATTGGATATCGGTCCTAAATCAATTGAATTGTTCAAGGATACTTTAAAAGATGCTAAGACAGTTGTTTGGAATGGACCAATGGGTGTCTTTGAAATGAGCAACTTTGCTAAAGGAACACTTGAAGTTGGTGAATTCTTAGGTACTTTGACTGATGCTTCAACAATCGTCGGTGGTGGTGATTCAACAGCCGCTGTTAAGGAACTTGGCGTTAGTGATCAACTGACACATATTTCTACCGGTGGTGGAGCTTCATTGGAATACCTTGAAGGTAAAGAATTACCAGGTATTGCAGCCGTTTCAGATAAATAGTCATTTAGAAAATAAAAAATTTATGATAGTTGCGAGTTGTTAGTACGGCCCGCAATTATTTTTTTAAAAGGAGAAGATATTTAATGCGTACACCAATTATTGCAGGTAACTGGAAATTAAACATGAACCCAGAACAAACTGCTGAATTTGTTAAAGCTGTTAAAGATCAATTACCAACAGACGGAAGTGTAGAAGCCGTAATCGGTGCTCCTGCCGTTGACTTGCCAGCCTTGCTCGAAAACCGTGCCGGCTCAAGTTTGAAAGTTGCCGCTGAAAACTGCTACTTCGAAGATGAAGGTGCCTTTACTGGTGAAACTTCACCAAAAGTTTTAGCTGAAATGGGCGTTGACTACGTAATTATTGGTCACTCAGAACGTCGCGAATACTTCCATGAAACAGACGAAGACATCAACAAAAAAGCACATGCCATCTTTAAGAATGGTTTAACACCAATTATTTGCTGTGGTGAAACTCTTGAAACACGTGAAGCCGGCAAATACCAGGAATGGGTTGAAGGACAAGTCACAGCTGCTTTGAAAGATTTGACAGCTGACCAAGTTGCTTCACTTGTAATTGCTTACGAACCAATCTGGGCCATCGGAACTGGTAAAACAGCTTCTTCTGACCAAGCTGAAGAAGTTTGTGGAATTGTTCGCCAAACAGTTGCTAAATTGTATGACCAAACAGTTGCTGACAAAGTTCGGATCCAATACGGCGGTTCAGTTAAACCAGCTAACGTTGCAGAATTAATGGGCAAAGAAAATATCGACGGCGGCTTAGTCGGTGGTGCTTCATTAGTTCCAGAATCATACGTACAATTGGTTAACTTCAACAAATAATTAGTTGTCCAAACTAAGCAGCTTTCTCTTTAAAAGGGAAAGTTGCTTTTTTGCGTTGTGGTCAAAAAATTAGTATAATAGAACTACTATTAAATTCAGACAGAGAAACTAGCTGAATCAAGCCGAGTCTTATTGTGTTATCAGGTATTTTGTGCTAAATTAGAATAGATGTAGGTTACCTAGATAGGTAAGGAGGAAACTTGTTTGTACAATACATTATTGACCCTATTGCTGATCGACTCAGTGTTAATTATCATTGCTGTTTTGATGCAACCAGCAAAGAACGATAATGCCGCGTCCGCGTTGTCAGGTGGAGCAGCTGACCTATTTAGTAAACAAAAGCCACGCGGTTTTGAAGCTTTTATGCAGAAGATCACAGCTGTTTTAGGCGTTTTATTTTTCGTTTTGGCGCTGGCTTTGGTATATATTTCTTCACATTAACTTTGAAGTAAAACCTCCTGCACAGTTCAAACAGGAGGATTTTTTGTTTGTTAAAGTCAAAATTGGTATGATACGGGGATTTAGATGAATAAAGAAAATATAATTGAAAAATTAACCGGCTTTTTTGAAGCAGAACCAACCCAGAAATTTTCTGTCGAACAAATGGTTCAAAAGCTCGGTATGGAAGGTGCTGGACAGTTTAAGTTCGTAGTCCAGGCCTTGACTCAACTCGAACATGACAAAAAGGTCTTGTTAGACGATGAGGGTCGCTTCTCATGGAATGTCGCAGCAGACACCGCAGCCTTAACGGGGATCTTCCACGCTAATGACCGCGGCTATGGTTTTGTGACGGTTGATCCAGAACAACCAGATTATTTTATTAATCCAACCGCAACGATGTCCGCTTTAAACGGCGATGAGGTTCGGATCGAAGAAACAGGCGCTGGAGATCCAAAGATCAACAAACGTCCAGAAGGTAAAATTGTTGAAATTATTGCACATTCACTGACACAGGTCGTGGGTGAATTTCAGGATGCCGCTGATGAAAACTTGCCAGCTGGGATCTTGGGCTTAGTACATTTGAAAGATAAGAAATTATCGAATTTCAAGTTTTTACTAGAAGATAAAGGCTTACATCCGGTTGCCGGAGAAGTCATTTTGGCAGATATTTCTGCTTATCCTAGTGCGGCTTTACCTGGCTTATTAAAGGGTGTTGCCGTGAAAGTCTTGGGAAATGTTAATGATCCGGGAATGGATATCTTGCAGGTCGTTTATGAACATGAGATTCCTCATGAATTTCCAGATGATGTCATGGAGCAGGCTGAAAAAACTCCTGATCATGTGACTGAGCCTGAACGTGAGGGTCGGGTCGATTTGACTGACCAAAAATTAGTGACGATCGATAGCATCGAATCTAAAGATTTGGACGACGCTGTTAACGTGTGGAAACTGCCAAACGGTAACTTCCACTTAGGTGTTCATATTGCTGACGTGTCCCATTATGTTCAGCCTGGTACACCGCTTGACCGTGAAGCCTACGAACGGGGAACTTCCGTTTATTTGACTGACCGCGTGATCCCAATGTTGCCAGCTAAGCTGTCAAACGGGATCTGTTCTTTGAACCCACACGTTGAACGGTGTGCGATGACGTGTGAAATGGAAATTGATGCTGCTGGTAAAATCGTGAACCACAAGATTTTCCCAAGTTTGATCAAGTCAACTGAACGAATGACTTATATCGCCATCAATAAGATCGTCGAATCACATGATGAAAAAACGATGGAACAGTATCAAGAACTTGTTCCAATGTTCCAGGACATGGCCGAATTGCACAAAATTTTGTTGAAGATGCGGAAGCGTCGTGGTGCCATTGAATTTGATGATACCGAAGCCAAAATTATTGTGGATGAACAAGGTCACCCAACTGATATTCAGTTGAGAGAACGTGGGACCAGTGAACGCATGGTGGAATCATTTATGTTAGCGGCTAACGAAACCGTTGCTGCACACTTCCATGCATTGAAAGTTCCGTTCGTATACCGGATCCATGAAACTCCTAAACCTGAAAAGATCGAAAACTTGTTTGAGATCTTAGGGACTTTAGGCATTGAAGTGGCTGGTAAGAAGACCGATGTTAATCCGAAGATGATGCAGAGTATTTTGAAGAAAGTTGCTGGCAAGCCGGAAGAAGCCATGGTTTCAACGATGGTCTTGCGCTCAATGCAACAGGCGAAGTATTCACCACAGCCTTTAGGACATTTTGGGATCGCTGCGGATGACTATACGCACTTTACTTCACCGATCCGTCGTTATCCGGATCTGATGGTGCATCGCTTGATCCATTTATACCTAGAACAAGGTTTAGGTCAAGAACAACAAGACAAGTATGCTGATCAGTTAGATTCATTAACAACTCATACTTCAGAAGCTGAACGTCGGGGAATTTCTGCTGAACGTGATACAGACGCCATGAAGAAGGCAGAATTTATGTCTGACCATGTTGGCGAAGAATTTGATGCGGTGGTTAGTTCAGTCACTAAATTTGGGATGTTCATTGCTTTACCAAATACAGTTGAAGGTTTGATCCACATTAGTCAGATCCAAGACGATTATTACGAATATTTGGAAAAACAAATGGCTCTAGTTGGACGACGGACCAAACAGACATACCGAATCGGTCAGCCAGTCAAGGTCAAGCTAATTAATGTCAACGTTGAACAAAAAGAAGTTGACTTTACTTTAGCTGAGCCAGGTCAAGCACCTAAGTCTGATTTGTTAGACGGGGTAGAATTACCTGATCGTCGACCAAAGCGGAATAATGACCATCGCGGCCACCGCAACAATTTCCATCGTCAGGGCGGTTCAAATCACAAACGTCCGAATGGCAATAATAACCGAAATCGTCGTAGCAATAATGGCGGACATTCAAGTCGGCCACAACGTCAAGGCGGTTCACGGTCGAACTACAAGAGTAATCAGTCATCTAATCGCAATCGATAATAGATGAGCTCTACATTAAATTTGCGAAGTGGTCATTAACAGGTAAAAAACTACTAGTTGATTTCTGCTTGGCATTCAGTGGAGGATGAGCGAAATGGTTCAGAAAAAACAGCATTCACGTCCCTTGGCTCAAAACCGGAAGGCGAGTCATGATTACTATATTTTAAGCACGATCGAGGCAGGGGTTTCTTTAACCGGAACTGAGATCAAATCAGTTCGTGCTGCCCGGATCAATTTGAAAGATGGTTTTGCCCAAATCAGAAATGGTGAAGCATGGTTGATGAATGTCCATATTTCACCCTATGATCAGGGAAATCAGTTTAATCATGATCCTTTGCGGAATCGAAAACTTCTTTTGCATAAAAAAGAAATTCTCAAACTTGAGCAGGAAACCTCTAAAAAAGGGATCACACTTGTACCACTCAAGGTTTACATTAAACATGGTTTTGCGAAAGTTTTAATTGGGGTTGCCCAAGGTAAACGTGATTACGATAAGCGTGAGTCGATCAAGCGTCGTGATCAAGAACGTGAGATTCAACGGACACTCAAGAATTATTAATTTCTAGTCAAAAACATGTTCAGTAAAGTTAACGTGGACATTAAAACACAAAAAAGCAGGCTTTAGTATACTCCTAGAGGAGTGTACTAAAGCCTTTTTTGGTGCAGCTTAGTTTTAAACGAGAAAAACAGAACCCTACCTGATCAGATAGAGTTCTGTTTGATTGGTACGGTAATGTTAGTCAAAAGTGGGGCGGGCGTGGTGGACATGACGTTGAGGTTCATGGACATGTTTACCAGTAGTCGCCCAATAATCCAAGACTGCCGCAATACATAAACATAAGGGTTCATCAGCCTGGTGTTGAACCTGAAACTTAATGTAGGGCTGACCGTGTTTTTCGATATCACCAGTTTGCATGACATTGTCACGACCAGCGTAGACGCGATAGCGAAAGTTCGTCAAGTTGCCAATTAAAAACCAGTTGAGTCCCTTAACGAACAACATTTCAGAACTGACCCCGTAGTACCGGCGAAATGAGCCAACTTTTCGACCAGAGACATATAGGTCAAACCGAGGAAAAAAACCAAGAGAAGATTGTTTGATCTCCGCTAAAAGTTCCCCTGAAACGGTATGGACTTCTATGGTGTCGTGAACTAGTCCCCAGCGACCAGTGATAAAATAAATAATGTGATCGTCATGATCTTTAATGGTCGTGACGCCTTTTTTTGAAAAACCGATCCGTTGTGCATATAAGGACCGCATGACTCGTTCACTTCCTATCTCTGACCGTCAAGTGGCTGTTGCCGCTGCTTTTATGGTAATAGGGCTAACTGTTCTTCAATTGCTTTACCAGCACCATTTTCAGTGTTGCGGGTGGTGAGGTGGTTGGCTGCTAATTTAATTTCGTCGGTGGCATTTTCCATCGCATAACTGATCCCTGCCGCTTTGATCATCGATAAGTCGTTATTGTTGTCGCCTAAGGACATGACATTATCTAATGGAACGTTGAGTCGGTCCGCATAAGCTTGCAAGGCGAGCCCTTTTTGAGCATTAATATGGTTAATTTCGATATTACCAGAGCCTGATGAAGTGATCACCAGAGATTTATGCTTGGCAATTTGACTCCGAACTTGGGCTAAACCGGCTTGACCTTCCGGACTAAAAGCAACAATTTTAAAAATCTGAATGTGTGGGTCAGAAACGAGATCATAGTAGTTATCAACGTAATTAATGTCCATTAATTCCAGCCGAGCTGACGCTAAGCTGACCGCTAGTTTGAAAGGCGTTGAGGAATCAATACTAGATAATAATTCAGCAAAATTTTCAATTCGAGCTGCACGGTTATCTGAACAAACACCGATCGAAGTGATCACTTCAAAATAAAGTCCAGCTTTTTTTAACAAAACCATTAATTTTTGCGCCATCGTATCGGCAAGCGGGGCAGAACTTAATGTTTTACCATTTTCATCAAGAACTAGTGCACCGTTTAAAGTGATCAACGGACAGGAAACACCTGCTTGATCCAAGAGGGGTTTAACTTCTTTATAGGCACGTCCAGTCGAAACAATAAAGTTGACGCCTTTTGCTTGGGCGTGTTTAATTGCGGCGACATTGTAATCTGAAATAATCATTTGGTCGTTAAGCATCGTTCCGTCCATATCTGAAGCAATTAATTGTAACATCTTCTCGTGACCTCACTTTTCTTTTCTCCCATCCATTTTATCATGAAGATTAGTGAAGTTCGATAGATTTAGATTAGAAGAATTCAAAAAAACAAGCAAATGTTTCTAATTAGCTTAATTTATTTGTTAAAAATTCACAATAATGAAAATTTTTTGCTTTTCTTTCGAATAAAGCGCTTTATTTATGGTATCATTAGAGCGAGGTGTTTTTATGAAAACGTTGTTACACAATGATTGGCAAAAAGTTTTAGAACCAGAGTTTGAAAAGGATTATTACCGTGAATTACATAATTTTTTGAAGGAAGAGTACCAGAATTATACGATTCATCCGGATATGTTCCACATTTTTCAGGCGTTTGAATGGACAGCTTTTTCAGATGTAAAAGTCGTGATCTTAGGCCAAGATCCTTATCATGGCGCTCATCAGGCACATGGCTGCAGTTTTTCTGTTTTGCCAGGTGTCCCGATCCCACCGTCGTTACGCAATATCTATACTGAACTGGAAAGTGACCTAGGAATTCAACCAGTCAACCATGGTTACTTGGAAAAATGGGCCAAGCAGGGGGTTTTGTTACTGAACTCTGTTTTGACCGTTCGGGATGGACAAGCTAATTCTCACCGGGATCATGGGTGGGAACAATTAACTGACGTGGCAATTGAACGGTTGTCCGAACGTGCGCAGCCTGTAATTTTTATTTTATGGGGGAAATCAGCACAAGCTAAAAGCAAGTTGATCAATCAAAATAACAATGTGATCATTCAAGCACCACATCCGAGTCCTTTGTCGGCTTACCGTGGCTTTTTCGGTTCACGTCCATTTTCTAAAACAAATGCGGCGTTGACTGCCATGGGAGAGCAGCCGATCGATTGGCAGTTGCCAACGACGGTCACTAGGGCGAATGAGCAAGACTAAAATGTAGCTGGCTCTAGGATGCTTCAAGCAATTTAAATCAACTCAGCCAAACAGTGCTGAAACTAGCTCATTGTCGCGATGAGTGCGACAACTAATACTTAGGAGGAATTAATCATGGATCTATTCACAAAACTAAAAGGTAAAATCAAAGGACAAGATAAATCATTAGTCTTTCCAGAAGGCGAAGATCAACGTGTGTTAGGTGCTGCTTTACGTTTAGCTCAAGATGGTTTGATCAATCCCATTGTTTTAGGTAACGAAGATAAAGTTAAGGAAATCGCACATGAACTGGGCAAGGATATTCCAGCTAACGTGACGGTCATTGATATTGAACAATATCCACAGGCTGAGTTTGACGAAATGGTTAACCAATTCGTTGAACGCCGTAAGGGTAAGAACACTCCAGAACAAGCACGTGAATGGTTGAAAGATGTCAACTATTTTGGTACGATGTTAGTCTACATGCACAAGGCTGACGGCTTAGTTTCAGGTGCTTCTCATCCAACAGGCGACACAGTTCGTCCTGCTTTGCAGATCATTAAAACTAAACCAGGTTTGAAACGGACTAGTGGTGCTTTTATCATGACTCGTGATGAAGGTGCAGAAACTTATGTCTTCTCTGACTGCGCGATCAATATTGATCCAACCGCTGCAGATTTGGCAGAAATCGCCGTAACTAGTGCTGACACTGCCCGTTTGTTTGACATTGACCCTAAAGTGGCAATGTTGAGCTTCTCAACTAAAGGTTCAGCTAAAGGCGAACAGGTTGATAAGATGGTTGAAGCAACAGAATTGGCCCACAAGATGGCTCCTTCATTGGCCCTCGATGGTGAATTACAATTTGATGCTTCCTTTGTCCCAACTGTTGCTGCTCAAAAAGCACCGAACTCAGAAGTTGCTGGCCATGCCAACGTCTTCGTGTTCCCTGAATTGGAAGCTGGTAACATTGGCTACAAGATTGCCCAACGCTTTGGCGGCTTTGAAGCCATTGGACCGATCTTGCAGGGCTTAAACGAACCTGTTTCTGACTTGTCACGTGGATGTAACGAACAAGATGTATATAACGTGGCCGTTTTGACTGCTGCTCAAGCTGTCATGGGCTAATTTTAGAAATAGGAAGATGAATGAAGATGGACTTGATTGCACATACTGTTGAGGAAACGCAAGCGATTGCCTCACGTCTGGCACAACACTTACAGGCGGGTGATGTGATACTGCTGCAAGGAGAGCTTGGTGCGGGGAAAACAACTTTCACCAAAGGTTTAGCTTTGGGGTTGGGGATCACTCGCAATGTGAAAAGCCCGACTTATACGTTGATCCGAGAGTATACTGAGGGGCGTTTACCGCTTTATCATATGGATGTGTATCGTCTGGAAGAAAGTGGGACCGCTGATTTAGGCTTGGAAGAGTATTTTGACGGTGATGGAGTCTGTGTCGTAGAATGGCCGCAATTTGCAGCTGAAGATCTGCCCACGGAATTTCTCGCAATTTCCTTTCAGAAAAGTGCGGAGCATGATGATGAACGGACGCTCAGCTTGACGGCCCATGGTTCACGCTATCTTGATTTATTGGCGACATTAAAATAATAGCAAACAAACAGCAGTTGAATGCTGCCTGCACCGCTTCTCTAATTGGAAGTGGTGCAGGCTGGCAATTCAACTGCTGTTTTTAGGTGAACTAAATTTGCTAATGTAAGATGTTTGGCTCTGTTTTCTTAGCCGAATTCCAAAACTCAGAAGATTCCGCCTAATAAGAAATGAACTTCAATGTCAAATACGCATTAAAGATCGAGCTCTGATAGTGCTCGAGTCTTAACCGGCTTGTTCCGCTCTGAGTATTAATATGCTTTAACAAGCGGTTTTAAAACATCGGTGCCAAATTGTTGAGCTTCGGATAACAAAATTTGGGCACAGGCCTGACTGTCGGCTAAGGCATTATGATGGTGCTTTAATGAAACTGACAGATAATCACAGACCGTGTTTAGTTTGTAGTTTGGCAAACCTTTTAATAATTGGCGACTTGTTTTTAAAGTATCCAATACGAGAAAATTAGGAATATCTAATTGATAAAAACCAAGTGTTTTACGTAAAACACTGACGTCAAAAGCTGCGTTGTGAGCAACAATTAGTTTATTGGGTCCAAAAAAGTTGGTGATATGCGGCCAAAGTTCCGGAAAAGTCGGTGAATTAGCAACATCTCTCGCCGTAATTCCATGAATGCGGACGTTGCCAGGGGCAAACTCAGTCGGTGGTTTGATCAATGAGTACATTTCGTCAACGACTTGGTTTTGCCGGACAACGGTCAATGCTAGAGAGCAGGCGCTATGTCTTTTAGGACTAGCGGTTTCAAAATCTAGGGCGATAAAATCCATCGTGGACCTCCTTTCTGCCAGAAGATGGTGAATAAATCAATCATTTGCTGGAATTAAATAAATTCTTACTATGTTAATATAGCCAAAAATCAGTGGCTTGTAAACTTCAGTCAGACTAAATTGGAAAAAAATTAAAGTTGGCGATGCGTGTTTTTAGGGTTATTGTGAGTTACAATTGATGTGTTTCAGACAGTGTTTACCAAAGGAAAAAAGTGTTTTTTTCTGGAAAAATGGTAAAATCAACTGTAGTACAATTCAGTAAGCGAGGAAAGACAAATGACTGGAATTCAGAAAATTACAACAGAAAATTTAGCGAAGATTGAAATTTTAACCGATGAACCGTTAGCTCATTATACCAACACCTGTACCGGGGGACCGGCAGACTACCTGGCATTTCCCAAAGATATCTCGGAGTTAAAAGTTTTATGCCAGTGGGCCCAACAAAAGGACTTACCGTTGACCATTTTAGGCAACGCCAGTAATCTGATCGTCAAAGACGGCGGTATAAAAGGCTTAGTTATCATTTTGACCAGTATGAATGCGGTGACAGTTAATGGTAAACAAGTGACAGCCCAAGCTGGAGCTGCTATGATCAAAACGACTCAGGTGGCATGTGCCGCCGGGTTATCCGGCTTGGAATTTGCCGCTGGGATCCCTGGTAGTGTCGGTGGTGCGATATTTATGAATGCTGGTGCCTATGGTGGTGAAATTAAAGACGCGGTCAGCGAAGTGTTAGTAGTTGACTATGCTGGTAATTTAAAGAAGTATACAAATGAAGAATTAGACCTGAGCTACCGTCATAGTCGCATTCAAGAAGAACAATCGATCGTGGTGCAGGCAACCTTTACTTTAACGGAAAAACCACAATGCCAAATTCGTGACCAAATGGACCAGTTGAATTTCTTGCGAGCATCTAAGCAACCCTTAGAATATCCATCTTGCGGGAGTGTTTTTAAACGCCCACAAGGCTACTTTACCGGCAAGTTGATTCATGATGCTGGGTTACAGGGCTACCAAATTGGCGGTGCACAGATCTCAACCAAGCATGCTGGGTTTATCGTTAACAAGGGCGGCGCAACTGCAACTGATTATATGAATGTGATCCATCACGTTCAAGCAGTGATCAAAGAGCAATTTGGCGTGGACCTAGAAACTGAAGTCCGGATTTTAGGACAAGAACAAGCTTAACTAAAAAAGGAGTTCCTTCGCTGGGAGGGAGCTCTTTTTGTATGAGCTTTTAAAGATTGATCGCACAGAATTAGTTGCTTTTGCAGGCAGCTAAACACAAAAAAGCATGTTCCTGTGAAAAGAAACATGCAAGGGTAATATTTGAAAAATTCTATGGGTTAAGATGCTTGATCTTTTAGGCTGGTCGGAGAATTGATTTTGAGGTAACAGTGTAAGCATACCCAAACGACCATTTGAATAATTGACATGAATAATACGAAAATCAACATTCGCGGATTCCACATTTGCATTAAATCATTGACGACTAACTGCGGACTCAAGAAGAGATAGGCGGTATGCAACCGCAAAAAACGTCCGACGTAGATTCCGACAGAAGAGGCGAGAATGAAAAAGGTAATTAAACCATTACGCAGCCACTTGGAAGTGACATGGAGTTTTAACAAAATTTGTTCAGCGATATATTCTAAACTCCAGGTCCCAAGAATTGTACAGGATAGTGCACTAACTAAAATATTGGTCAAGGTCAGCCAAATATGCAAGTCAAAGTTCATTAAGCCAGTTTGCGGATCAAAGGGGTTCAAGCGCGCCAAATGGAAAAAGTCAGTTAAGAGATAGGGTGCGTTGGGATAAAACAGGAGCCACAAGATGATCAGCAAGTAAAAAATCAGGCCTGACTGGCGATGGTTGATGTGGAGGGCAATTTCGATGGGGAGATAGCCCAGAAAGGTATTTAGCAGTAAAAAGCTAAAGGTTCCACCCTGACGAAAAACAGTCAGATAGATGTAAAACATGTATGCCCAATAAGAGAGCCTGATCAGCCATTTAATTTTTTGTGTCATGAGCCGCCCCCTTAATTTCGAAAAGTCATTCATTATATTTTAGCAGGTCTAGGCACAAAGAGTTACTAAATTCACCTGATTTTAAGAAAAAAAGTGAAGAACTTTATAGATTTTTAAGGTCTGGATTTTAGTGACAGTTAGCGGTTTTGTGGCGGTTTACTCGATAGAAACAGGCCGCTGTGGTATAATGAAAAAGTAAAATTTTTTCAAAGGAGGGAATTTAAAGTGTCCTTTGACTGGGGTAATTTGGTAACATGGCGGAATCTAACAGATTTGTTAGATATTCTGGTCGTGTGGTATGTTTTCTACAAGTTGATGATGTTGGTTCGGGGCACCAAAGCAATCCAGCTCTTTAAGGGTGTTGTGATCATTGTTTTGATCAAGGTTTTAAGTGCTTGGTTAGGGTTGCACACTGTGTCATGGATCATGGATCAGATCATTAACTGGGGTGTGATTGGAATTATTGTGGTGTTCCAACCAGAAATTCGCCGCGGTTTGGAACATTTGGGACGCAGTTCGTTGTTCGCTGCTAATAAGCGAGAAAATGAGAAGGAAAAGAAACTAGTTCAAGCCTTAGATCAAGCGATTCAGTATATGTCAAAGCGTCGGATCGGTGCTTTGATCTCCATCCAAATGAATACAGGATTGGAAGATTATATTGAAACAGGGATCGACTTGGATGCAGAAGTAACTGGAGCATTATTGATCAATATTTTCATTCCTAATACGCCGTTGCATGATGGTGCGGTCATTATTCGCGATAATAAAATTGCGGTTGCCGCAGCCTATTTACCGTTGTCAGAAAGTAATTTGATCCCGAAAGAATTAGGGACCAGACACCGGGCAGCAGTGGGAATCAGTGAAGTGACCGATGCGTTGACAATCGTGGTTTCTGAAGAAACTGGGGGCGTGACGATCACTAAAAATAGCGAGTTGATTCGCGATTTATCGCGAGATGATTATTTGAAACTCTTAAGTAATGAATTGATCCCAGCGGAAGATAGCAAGAAAGGTAATCTGATCACGCAATTTTTCGAAGGAATTTTTAAGGGGGGAGCTAAACGGTGAAAATAGCTCAAGCTTTAAATTCAAAAGTTGCTTATAGTTTATTAGCACTATTGTTTACAGTTTTTTTGTTCGTCTATGTTAACTCAGAACATTCATCGGGTGATAATCAATCACAAATTAGTACCTCACTCATGAAAAATACGCGTGCTAGTGTTAAAAAAGAAATTAACTATAGTTATGATAGTGACAAGTATTATGTTGATGGTGCACAGCAAACGGCAAAAATTTCGTTGATCGGGCCAAGCGGACTAGTGAAAGCAGCCCAAAATACTGGCAACTTTCAGTTAAACGCTGACTTGCATGGTTTAAAGCCCGGGGTGCATACAGTGAAATTAAAGGTTTCTGGTTTAAGTTCTGAAATTAGTGCCAGACCAACGCCAACTGAAATTAAAGTTAAAATCAGCAAAAAAGGTCATGCATCCTTTCCAGTCCAGGTTCGTTATGATTCGACCCGAATCGCTAAAGGCTATGCCACTGGTGTTGCCAGCGCGAGTCGACAGTCAGTTAAGGTGACTGGTGCCGCTAGTGATATTAAAAAAATCGAGAGTGTCGTCGCTGACGTTAATTTGCCAGAAAACAGTAAAAAAAGCACGTCACGGAATGTTTTATTACGTGCAATCGACTCAGCAGGTAAGGAACTATCTGTCACAATTTCACCAGAGGCCACTCGGGTCAATATTCCGATTTATTTAGCTTCATCAGATAAAAAGGTGCCCGTTCATTTGGTTTCTGGTGGTCAGGGAGTAGCTGGGAAGAAATATAGCTTTTCAACAGACACCAAATACGTGACTTTGACAGGAACTAAAGATGCGTTAAAAAAGATTGATAGCCTAGAAGTTCCAGTATCTTTAGTTGGGGTGAATGACAATGAAACACGGACGATTTCACTCGATTCAGACCGGTCTGGCATTACTGCAGTTTCACCGAGCTCCATTCAAGTCACAATTAATGTGACAGATGAAAAGAGTGCGGCTGACAATAGTTCGCAAGGATCAACTAATACTAGTCCAACAACTGGTAACAAAGAAACAACTGAAGAAGAAATACCGAATAAAAATCAATCTGAAGATGAGTCGCAATCTAGTGAATCATCAAGTTCTTCGACTGAAAGTTCCAGTTCTAGCTCAGCTAATGTTGAAGCAGGAGCTGAATAAATAGAGACTGTAGAAAAAATTAAGATAATTAAAACGGTAAGGAGCAAATAAAGTAATGAAATATTTTGGTACAGATGGTGTTAGAGGGATCGCAAATGAAACTTTAAGTCCCGAACTTGCATTTAAACTTGGTCGTTGTGGGGGCTACATTTTAACGAAACATAAGAAAAATCCAGACCAGCCGGCACGAGTTTTGGTTGCACGTGATACTCGGATCTCTGGCGAAATGTTACAGGAGGCATTGATTGCAGGACTATTGTCTGTCGGGATCGAAGTCTTTCCATTAGGTGTGATCACTACCCCTGGAGTGGCTTATCTGGTACGTTTGCAAGATGCTGATGCCGGGGTCATGATCTCCGCTTCGCATAATCCAGTCCAAGATAACGGAATCAAGTTCTTTGGTGGTGACGGCTACAAGTTGTCAGATGCTAAGGAAGAAGAAATCGAAGAATTATTAGAAATGGACACTGATACTTTGCCACGGCCATCAGCTGAAGGTTTAGGCATGATCAGCGAATATCATGAAGGTGCCTTGAAATACGTTCAGTTCTTGGAACAAACTATTCCTGATGATTTAGACGGCATGCATGTTGCGATTGATGGCGCTAATGGTGCTACAAGTGCGATTGTCTCAAACTTGTTTGCAGATCTAGGTGCAGATTTTGAAACAATGGCAACTAATCCTGATGGTTTAAACATTAATGACCATGTGGGCTCAACTCATCCAGAAGCTTTAAGTAAATTTGTAGTTGAACAGGGTGCCCAGGTTGGTGTTGCCTTTGACGGCGATGGAGATCGGTGCATTGCAGTCGATGAAACTGGTGCAATCGTTGATGGTGACAAAATCATGTACATCTGTGGGAAGTACATGGATGGCCGCGGTCGTCTAAAGAAAGATACGATCGTTACAACAGTTATGAGTAACCTCGGCTTGTACAAAGCGATGGAGAAAAACGACTTAGTTTCAGTTAAAACTCAAGTTGGTGACCGTTATGTTGTCGAAGAAATGCTGAAAAACGGTTATAACGTCGGCGGCGAACAATCTGGTCACGTGGTCTTCTTAGACTTTAATACCACTGGTGACGGGATGTTAACTGCCTTGCAGCTATTAAACGTGATGAAACAAACTGGTAAGAAATTATCAGAATTAGCAGCCGAAGTGCAAACTTATCCACAAGAATTAGTGAACGTGCGTGTTCAAGATAAGAAGGCTGCTTTAAATAACGAAAAGATTCAGGCGAAGATTGCTGAAGTTGAAGGCAAGATGGCTGGTGAAGGTCGCGTCTTAGTTCGCCCAAGTGGGACAGAAAACTTACTACGGGTCATGGCAGAAGCAGCCACACCAGAATTAGTGCATGACTATGTGATGGAAATCGTTGCGGTAGTCAAAGAAGAAGTCGGCGTAGAATAAAACAGAGAGCGGAACAAAGCGGTTAACTCCTGAGCATATCTGAGATTGACCTTTAATGCGGTTTAAGCAGGGATAGGCGCAAGGAGTAAGGAGTTGCTTTGAGTAGCTCGATTCGAACACATGGCGAAAAAACTCGCTGGAATAGTTCGACAAAATAAAAAATCTAGGACAGTTAATTAGCTGCTGCCCTAGATTTTTTTTAATGGTAAATTAAGTTGAAGGTATAATTTAAAATGCGACAGCCTAAGTAAAAAATGCTGGCTAAGAATAAGTAGTAAAATAACATTCCAGCGGCGATGAGCAAGAGTGCCCAGATATGAAAAATGGCGAAGATCGTCGCGATACTGGCTGTCAGTTTGGCAAAGTGGAAGAGTTTTAAAATGAGCTGTCCGCAGATGATGATTAAAGCAATCTTTTGGCTAAAAACAAATTGTTTTTTGTTGATCATTTGAATGTTCCTCCTAGTCAAAATATTTAATGAACCTTAGTGTTATTATATGATAAAAGGTAGGCAAAGTTCAAAAAAAACGCCAGTTTGGTCTGGAATTGCAAGGATGAATTGGACTTGTTAAGTAATCAGTTTTACTGAAATTTTCGTTGTAATGATAGGGCTTGATGTACATCAAAATATTTTTTTATTTTCATTGACACCGCTTTCAAGTTAAGCTATACTTGTTAAGTAAGGTATTTAGTAATTTACCTTCTAATCAATTCTCTTTCTCTCTTATGCCGCCACCGACAGTTTCTCCTGTCGGTGGTTTTTTGACGTGAGGGGTAGAGCCAGCTATAATTTACTGGGAAAGGGTGTTAATAGTGAGTAATGAAGTCTTAACTTTAATCGAAGAAATTACCCGCAATGACGGGTCTAGTTACTATGAAATCTCTAACATGGTTCAAAATGGGCGGGCAGAATTAGCTGCTGTTAGGGGCTTTATTAAAGAGGTCCGCATCCTGCAGCTCAACATTCCACGTTCATCTAGCGTGATCAAGTATGAAAAATTTGTGAATGAGAACTTCACTATGCCAACTGAAGAGATGGATCATTTTGAAGAATGGACCAGACCACCAGAAATTGAGGCAGTAGTTGAAGCAATTTTGCGTGAAAATCATGTTGCTTAAGCACAAGCAGCTAAGTTAATCTAGAAAGTCAGTTCGGCTAAAAAGTCGGCTGGCTTTTTTGATTAGTTAATGCTAAAAAAATATAGAAGGTTAGTCTCTGATCTGCTCATCTCTTAGTCGTCTCATTCTGCTCTGTATTTGTAGTCGAGCTCCAAAACTCAGAAGATTCCGCCTAATCAGAAAAAAACTTCAATGCTAAGAACGCATTAAAGCTTTTTTCTCTTTAGTGCTCGTCTTCTAAGCGAGTTTTTCCGCTCTGTGTATGTAGTCGAGCTCCGTGAGACAAGAGATTCCGCTGATTCAACTAGGACAGCCCATCGCTGAAATTCGCGATATTCTGCCCTAGTCCAATCATGCTCGTCTCTTAACCGTCTCACTCCGCTCTGTGTATAAATCTTTACACGTTCTTTACATAAAACAAGAAGACCCTTTACATCAAATCAGTAGAATAATAGGTGAAAGGGAAGGAAAGCCATGAAAAATAAACAGTTATTTTGGACTGTGCTGGGGTTGCTTTTAGTATTGACTGCCTGTTCACAGCCCGCACAAAAAAAGGTTAAACCGATTCAAATCGTTGGCTCAAGTGCCATGCAGCCCGTGGTTGAAATGGGTGCACATGAGTATCTGAAAAAAAATCCGGCACAAAAAGTTACGGTTCAAGGCGGAGGGTCGGGGACTGGCTTAAGTCAAGTTCAAAGCGGAGCAGTTGAAATTGGAAACTCTGATATTTTCGCAGAAAACCAGTCAGGTATTCAGGCTGAAAAATTAGTTGATCATCGTATCGCTGTGATTGGTGTCGCTCCGATCGTTAATCATGGAGTCGGGGTGACTGATTTGACTCTGACCCAACTCCGTGGAATTTTTACTGGACAGTATCAAAACTGGCAACAGCTAGGTGGGAAAAATATCCCGATCGTGGTAATTGACAGGGCGCATGGCAGCGGGACGCGTGCAATATTTGATGAAGCAGTTATCCAAGATGCTAAAAAGATGAAGGCCCAAGAACAAGACTCGAATGGCTCAGTTCAACGCATGGTTGCTGATACACCAGGTGCAATTTCTTATGTTTCTTTCCCTTATTTGAAAAAAACATTTACTACTTTAAAAATTGCAGGGGTTACACCAACCGTGAATAACGTGACAACTAACCGTTGGCCGCTATGGGGTTATGAACATATGTATACTAAGCAAAAAACTAGCCCGGAAGTTCGTGCGCTGCTATATTTCATGCAAAATTCTGCTGCAGTGCAAACTAAATTACTACCACGGTTACACTATATTCCGATTCAAAAAATGCAAGTTGTGAAGGATGAAAACGGGCAGGTCACAACTAAGTCAAGCGAGGTGGTTAATGATGGATCCGATTAAAACAAAGATTCAAACCAGATCTAAAGAAACACGCCAAGAAATTTGGGGACAATTGTTGAGCTATGCAGCAATTATCCTGATCGTTGCGGTTGTTTGTTCAATTTTTATGTTTGTTGCCTCTAAAGGCCTAGCAACTTTTACGAAAGACCACGCTAGTTTACGTGATTTCTTGTTTACCACAGATTGGTCACCAACCACGATGGGCAAAGATGGTCGTCCCTTAGTGGGAGCTTTGCCAATGATTGCTGGTTCCTTTGGAGTAACGGTTTTAGCCGTGATCTTTGCGACACCATTTGCGCTGGGAACAGCTTTATACATGACACAACTGGCGGGAAAACACGGTCAAAAACTTCTCCAAAGTGTGACTGAGTTGCTGGTCGGGATTCCGTCGGTCGTTTATGGCTTTATTGGTTTAAATGTCGTAGTTCCTTTTGTTAGAGAACATTTCGGCGGTTCTGGTTATGGAATCTTATCGGGAGCTTTCGTGTTGTTTGTTATGGTCTTGCCAACAATCACCTCACTCACAGTGGACAGCTTACGCGCAGTGCCTAGCCATTATCAAGCTGCCTCGTTAGCGTTAGGAGCGACAGAATGGCAAACAATGTATAAAGTAACTTTACGGGCAGCTTTACCAGGAATTTTGACCGCCATCGTTTTTGGGATGGCACGAGCCTTTGGTGAGGCCTTAGCTGTTCAAATGGTGATCGGAAATGCGACTTTGATGCCGCATGGGCTGCTGACAGCGTCGTCAACTCTAACCAGTGTGTTAACGATGGGTATTGGTAATACAGTCATGGGGACAGTCGGAAATAATGCCTTGTGGTCACTAGCATTGGTCTTATTGTTAATGTCATTACTGTTTAACTTAGTTGTGAAGTGGATCGGTCGAAAGGGGCGGATATAATGAATCCGAAAACGATGAATAAACTGGCCCTGACTACGATCAAAGTCATCACAGGACTAGTGGTTGTGATCCTAGCCTTTTTATTAGGCAGGATTTTACTGCAAGGAGTCCCACATATTTCGTGGCGGTTTTTAACGACTGCTTCCCAAGAATTCGTGGCCGGCGGAGGAATTGCTTACCAACTCTTTAATTCCTTTTACCTCTTAGTTTTGACTCTGCTGCTTTCGTTGCCGATCTCGTTGGGAGCGGGAATCTTTTTAGCGGAATATGCGCCCAAAAACTGGCTGACAGAAGTGATTCGAATGGCAATTGAAATTTTAAGTTCATTACCCTCAGTGGTAGTTGGCTTGTTTGGCTTTTTGTTATTTGTAGTTCAGTTTAAACTAGGCTTCTCCTTGATTGCAGGGGCGATCGCCTTAACGTTCTTTAACTTGCCGCTGTTAACTCGCAATGTGGAAGAGTCATTAAAGAGTGTGTCTAATTTGCAACGAGAAGCCGGCTTAGCATTGGGCTTATCCAAATGGACGACGGTTTTAAAAGTCATTATTCCAGAAGCAGTTCCCGGGATCGTGACTGGGGTAGTTTTAGGCGCGGGGCGGGTCTTTGGCGAAGCAGCTGCATTGATCTATACCGCTGGACAGAGTGCTTCAGTGATCGACTTTACTAACTGGAACCCATTTGATGCAGCAAGTCCGCTAAACTGGTCACGACCAGCAGAAACCTTGGCAGTGCATATTTGGAAAATAAACTCCGAAGGGATCATGCCGGATGCAGCGGCAGTTTCGGCAGGAACTTCGGCAGTGCTAATTATTGTCGTGTTACTGTTTAACTTATCCGCACGTTATCTGGGGAATCGACTGCACCGCAAGTTGACTTCCGCGGACAAATAATTTAATCAAAAAGCAATGGAGGCGAGACGATGGATGTTGGCAAATACGATTTGAATGATACAGAGATTTTACAATTTGATCCGCAACAAACTGAGTTAGCTTTGACTACAAAAGATCTGCAGGTTTATTATGGTAAAAATCACGCTTTTTATGACGGGTCTTTACAATTCGAACGCTATAAGATCACATCCTTAATTGGAGCTTCCGGTTCTGGCAAATCAACGTTTTTACGGTCGTTGAATCGGATGAATGATGGGGTAGCACGAGTCACTGGCCAGATCTGGTATCGCGGCTTGGATGTTAATTCACCTCAGATCAACGTCTATCAAATGCGCAAGCAAATCGGGATGGTCTTTCAACGACCGAATCCTTTTTCCAAATCAATTCGTGATAATATTACATTTGCAGTTCGCGAAAATGGGATCAAGGAGCAAAAAAAGCTTGATGAGATCGTTGAAACCAGTTTAAAGCAAGCTGCCTTATGGGATGAAGTTAAAGACGATTTAAACAAAAGTGCTTTATCTTTATCAGGCGGACAACAACAGCGGCTGTGCATTGCCCGGGCGATCGCCATGCAGCCGGATATCTTATTGATGGATGAACCAGCGAGTGCGCTTGACCCTATCTCAACACTAAAGGTTGAAGAAACAATGATGGAGTTAAAAAAGAACTACACGATCATTATTGTGACGCATAATATGCAGCAAGCTTCTCGCGTTAGTGATTACACGGCCTTTTTTCATTTAGGTCATGTGATCGAATATGCGCAGACTAAAAATATTTTTACTTTTCCACAAAAGCGTGCGACTGATGATTATGTTTCTGGTAATTTTGGCTAAGAAAAGGAGGTCAGATGGTGAACGAATATCTGACAACAAAAGACGTCCATTTATTTTATGGGCAAAAAGAAGCGCTCAAGGGGATCAACCTTGCTTTTCCACAAACTGGGATCCATGCTTTGATCGGACCATCTGGGTGTGGTAAGTCCACTTATCTTCGCTGCTTAAACCGGATGAATGATTTAATCCCTTCAGTTAAAATTACGGGTGAAATTGAACTTGATGGGGTGGATATTTACCAGCCTAAAACTGATACGGTCGAATTGAGACGTCAAGTGGGCATGGTATTTCAGCAACCCAATCCATTTCCATTTTCAATTTATGAAAATGTTGCCTATGGCTTAAAATTAAGTGGACGACAATCTAAAGAATTTTTAGATGAAAGAGTTGAGCAAAGTTTAAAGCAGGCGGCAGTCTGGGAGGAGGTTAAAGATCAACTGGGAGATAGTGCCTTATCTTTATCCGGCGGACAACAGCAGCGGGTTTGTATCGCGCGGGTCTTGGCGGTCCAACCGTCAGTGATCTTACTAGACGAACCAACTAGTGCATTAGATCCAGTCTCTAGTAATTTGATTGAAGAGATGTTGCTGACTTTGCGTGAAGATTATTCCTGTATTATTGTGACGCATAATTTGCAGCAGGCTTCCCGTATTTCCGAAACAACTTCCTTTTTCTTGAATGGAAGTTTGATCGAGAGTGGACCGACTAAAGAAATTTTTGTGGAACCAAAAAAGCAGGAGACAGATGATTATTTAAGCGGCCGATTTGGTTAGATAGATGAGGTGGAAAGATGAGTAAACTACTAGAACAACAAATCAAGGAGTTAAAAGCTGATTTTATCACGATGGGGTTAAACGTCGCGACAGCTTATCAAAATGCGGTAGAAGCCTGGAAAAATAGTGACGCAGCTTTAGCTCGAACAGTTCTGCAAGGCGATGAAAAAATTAATGAACAAGAAACACATTTGGAAGGGAGTTCAGCCCAAATTATTGCGCTGCAACAACCAGTTGCTGGAGACTTGCGCAAAATTGTCGCCATTTTAAAGGCTAGTTCTGATTTAGAACGGTTGGCAGACCATACCGTGCATATTGCGCGAAAGGCGACCAGAGCGCCTTTAGGACCTAGTGATCCGGAATTAAATCAATTACTATTACAAATGGCAGCCAATAACCAAGAGATGTTAACTGAAATTTTGCAAGCTTATGCTGACTTAGATGAAGATTTGGCAGTGAAAGTTTCTGAAAAAGACCAACTAACAGATGAGTATGCTAAACAACTCAATCAACTGTTGTTAACTAAAATTAAAGCCGCTCCTGATTTTGCAATTGAAGGCCTAGATTATATGAAACTGAGTAATCACCTTGAAAGAATTGGGGACTATGTGACAAACATCGCAGAGTGGATCGTCTACACTACCCGGGGGAGGATCACAGAATTGGGGTCCCAGGAAGATTAAATGCCTCTTTTTACCTCAAAAATTGGAAGGAATTGGTCTAGTTTCCAAAAAGTTATGCAAATAACGTGAAAAATACTACAAAATAAGTTCGCTTTTTAGCAAAAATGTGGTAGAATTATTTTGTACTCAAGAAGAGTAATTTTAAGGGTAAACTTTATAGGAGGCTATTTTTATGTCATTCGTTAATGGTAATCAAATCTTTGCAGATGCTCGTAAGGGACACTATGCAGTTGGTGCTTTCAACACTAACAATATGGAATGGACTCGTGCTATTTTACAAGGTGCACAAAACAAGAACGTTCCTGTTTTGATCCAATCATCAATGGGCGCTGCTAAATACATGGGCGACTACGAATTAGTTAGAAATTTAGTTGAACAAGAAATGCGTGTAATGGGCATTACAGTTCCTGTTATTATGCACTTGGACCACGGTAACTATGAAGCTGCCAAGGAAGCTATTGCTGCTGGCTATACTTCAGTTATGTTCGATGGACATGACTTACCTTTCGAAGAAAACTATGCTAAGACTAAAGAAATCGTTGAATTAGCACATTCAAAGAACATTTCTGTTGAAGCAGAAGTTGGTTCAATTGGTGGCGAAGAAGACGGAATCGTTGGCGAAGGTGAATTAGCTGATGTTGAAGAAGCTAAGAAGATTGCTGATTTAGGCGTAGATTACCTTGCATGTGGGATCGGTAATATTCATGGCCAATACCCAGACAACTGGAAAGGTTTGCACTTTGACCGTTTGCAAGAATTAGCTGACGTTATCAAGACACCACTTGTATTGCATGGTGGTTCTGGTATCCCTCAAGAACAAGTTGTTAAAGCTATCAAGATGGGTGTTGCTAAGTTGAACATCAACACTGAATGTCAATTAGCTTTCGCTGCTGCTACACGTAAATACATCGAAGCAGGTAAGGATCAAGAAGGTAAGGGCTTTGACCCACGTAAACTTCTCAAGCCTGGTACAGATGCTATTACAGCAACAGTTGAAGAAATTATTGACTGGATGGGCACACCTGCTATCAAATAATAATTAAGCATAAATAAAAAGCATCACTGCCGTTCAAGCAGAGATGCTTTTTTTGCGTTCAAATTAATGTGTTTCAACTTGTTTTTGAATTTCTTGCTGACCTAACAGTTGATAGATCACCGCACGGATGGAAAAACGTTCAACTTTAGTGAGTTTATTTTCAGCGGGCAAAATTTTGTCTGAACTTTGCCTGGTAATGATCAATGCTAATTCAGCGTTAAAGAGAGCGGCAAATTGCTCATAGGCAGCTTGAGCGTTATTTTCGTCGAAAATCAGCAGCAGTAATTGATTAACCACGTCTAATGAGTACACCGTTTTAAATAAGGAGATCATTAGCAGTTCGGCTAGGTGTTGTTGCTGATATTTTTTCTTGACCGGTCGTGAGATCAAACCCTTTTTGACGTAGGAATTGACCATCGCCGGGGTGATCAGATTAGTGGTTAAGTCTGCTAAGTAACGATTGCCTAAATTAACTAGCTGATCCATATAGATCTCGAGGTCAGGAAAGTCATCCCAATTTGGTAATTTTGCTGTCGTTATTTCTGTCATTTGTACTACTCCTCGTTTGCTGTGCGGAACCGACCGCTGATTTGTCTGAGAATCTTGCTCTTAACTCTATGATACCATACTCTACTATCATTTATGTAGATTTGAAGTCTAGATGTTATTGATATTGTATTCATTTGTGCTATACTAGTAAATATTGAAGGGAGTCTTAGGCGTGGATAAAAGAAGTCAAGTTATTAATGAAGTGTGGAGTGCGATCACCCATGGTGTGGGGATTATCTTGAGTATTGCAGCTTTAGTTGCGTTAATTTTAAAGGGAGTCCATTCTGGGAGCGGCTTAGCTTTTGGAGCCTATCTAGTCTATGGGATCTCACTATTTAGTTTGTACTTGTTTTCCACCTTATTTCATTGTTTGTACTTTACTAAAGCCAGTCGTGTTTTTCAAATCTTTGACCATTGTGGGATCTACTTATTAATCGCTGGAACCTATACTCCTTATTGTTTGTTAGTCATTGATGGGAAATTTGGCTGGGGCATTCTAGCAGTGATCTGGGTGACCGCGCTCGGTGGGACACTCTACCATATCCTAGCAAAAAATCGTCAACAAAAAATTGAAACTTTAGCCTATATTGTGATGGGCTGGACCTGTTTGTTAGGCTTAAAACAACTATTGGATGGCTTAGGCTGGTCGGGAATGTCTTTACTGTTTTTCGGCGGCGTGGCCTTTACTTTAGGAGCGTTAGTGTACAGCATTAAAGGTTTAAAGTATACCCATGTCTGGTGGCATTTAGCAGTCATGTTAGGGACATTATTGATGTTTCTTTCTATTTATTATTATATTTAGCGTATTGATTGCGTTACTCTGAATGTAAACGCTTGCTAAGAGTGCTTATTCATGCTATTCTATATACGATGTTATCGTTCGTGATGGAAGGAGCGTGAAAACAATGCCAACAGTTCAATTAACTGCAGCGCAGAGTAATGCAATTGAAAATTTTGTTGATGATTTTGAAGTGATCAATGCCTTGGCAGATCGTAACCGGCAAAAGATTATTGTCTTATTGTGTAATCACCTTTCTGAGGGCTTAACTGTCACAGAAATTACGGAGCAAATGACGATTACACAACCAGCAGTTTCTCATCACTTGAAGATTTTACGTGAAGCAGGTTTAGTAGCTTTTCGTAAGAACGGGTTACAAAGTTTGTATTATTTAACCTTGTCTGATCCGTTAACACACTTAGAAGACGTTGTTCATGATTTACGGGTCGAAGTGGGGGATCAATAAGTGACTAGAAATAATCAGACCATTCATTATTGCTGAACCTAGCAAAATGGATGGTCTTTTCTTTCATTTGCAGAACAAATAGTTTAAAATTGACTAGTTAAATCTTAGGCTAGGGGAACAGAGAAAATGACAAGTAAGTATTATGCAGTAAGACGAGGAAAAAAGACCGGGATTTTTAATAGTTGGCCGGAATGTCAACGGCAGGTTAGCGGATATCCCGGTGCCGAATTTAAAAGTTTTAAAACACAGACTGAGGCCAATGAATGGCTAAATAATAAAACAACTCCAACAAAAAAACAGCCACAACCACAAGCTGCTAGTTCGGCAACGATTCAAATGTGGACCGATGGCGGGACTAGAAACCACGGCAATAAAAGGGGACAACATGTCTTAAGCAGTGATCCAGCTGCCTGGGCCTTTTGTGTGATCAAAGATGGTAAAAAATATACGGCTAGTGCGGGTGAATTTGGCAGTACTAATAACCGGATGGAAGTGATGGCATTAGTGAAAGCCTTGAAATTTATTGGACGTCAGGGTTGGCAGGCAGAAGAGATTTCCGCGACTCTCGACTCTAAGTATGTGTTAGACGCAATTAACAAGCATTGGCTAGCTGGGTGGAAGAAACGCGGCTGGAAAACCGCCGGAGGGACGCCGGTTGTAAACCAGGAGCTCTGGCAAGAAATTGAGACACTTTTGCCGCTTTTTCCACATTTAACTTTGAACTGGACAAAAGGTCATGCGAAAAATGCGGGGAACGTCTTAGTTGACCAACTATTAAATGAAACGATGGACCAAATGTAAGGAGGCAAAGAGATTGAAAACACTGATCTTAGTAGCACATCCAACTGAACAGGATTCAGGAACGCAGGCTTTTTTGGCACAGGCGCTTGAATCCGCAAACAGCAGTGAAATTAACCGTCGAGTCCTGACTTTACCAGCAGGCGGGCATTTTAACGCCCAACAAGAAATGCAGGACGTTTTAGCAGTCGACCGCTTGGTTTTACAGTTTCCGCTGTACTGGTACAGTGCTCCGGCAGTTTTACACCAGTGGTTTGAAGACTGCTTATTAAGCCCATATAAAGAAAAGCTTGCAGGCAAAGAATTAGGGCTCGTTGTCTCGACGGGCCGGCCAAGCCATGAATTTGGGTTAGGTCAACGTCAAGGTTATTCGCTTAGTGAATTATTACGTCCATTGGCTGCACTGGCAATTGATTTAGGCCTCCAGTTATTGCCGCCACTGGTGATTGCTCAGTTTGCTTATCAAACTGACCAGCAACACCAGCAGTTATTGGTGGATTACCAACAATATTTGCAATTGCCGGCGGGGTATTCATTTGCGGACCAGGAAAAATGGTGGATCGAGCAGCTCGAGCAGCGTGCCGCTCAAACTACGGATCCCAAAAAGCAGCAGATCTTAGCGTTGCTTGCAGATCAATTTGGAACCCGCAGTGATCGCTTAGATGATTTAAAAGATGAACTGGCACTGATCAAACAAGTGGAAGAAGGCGACGAACTATGACAGATGAAAGCAAGTGGCTGATCGAGCAGTGTGACGGTCTGATCCAAGACTCAGCTAAATATGAGGACCGCGCGTTTTTTCAACAATTAAAGGCAGCTGTTATGGAACAAGATCGTCGCTTGGAACAAACGGAAGGCGAACTGGACGGCCGCGTTTGGAATCCAGGTAAGTGGTAGGAGAGGCGGCTTTTTGTCCGACTTGCTGCGGTCGGCAGATTTTACGTTTTTGGTTGGATGTGTTATACTGTAAACAGTTATGGGGATGTTTTGGATTCGACAGGTATAGGTCGAGTCTAGATTGCGTTTGGTAGGTTGCGGCTACCATAAAACGCTCAGTTAAATTATAACTGCAAAAAATAATAATAACTCTTACGCTTTAGCTGCCTAGTCAGCTTTAACGTAGATCCGGCCGGCATCGCCTATGTGCCGATTTCCGGGTCCTATAATTGTAGGCTACGTCTTATGTTTCCACCTGTAATGTAAGAAAGAGATCATCAGGCTGGTTTTTAGTCTTTCGCCCTGACATACGGCGTGATTAGAAACGAGATTATAAATAGTATGAATATGAACGTAGATATCTAGGCGGCGATATGCTTGGACGCGGGTTCGATCCCCGCCATCTCCATTAATGAGGGCTTCGAGGTTTTCGGAGCTCTTTTTTAGTGCCAATTTTTAAGAAAGACCGGCAAGTTACGCACAGCAGGTTAAATCTTTGCTAATTTAGCGCAGGTAAATTGACGGCTGCTTGAAAAATAGTATAGACTGATAGGATACATGTGAAGTGTGTCTGAAAGGATTTTGATCAAAAGTGAAGATTAAAAAATTACGGGAGTTTCTCAATACCCGGATCGGCTTTTTGAGTTTACTGGTAGCTTTATTCTGGCTCAAAACGATCTTAGTGTATCTGATCGACTTTCATCTAGGTGTTAAAGGTGGATATCAGTATTTTGTCATGCTGGTGAACCCATTTGCGACAACGTTATTGTTATTTAGTATTGGGTTATACATTAAGCGAACTTTACCGTCGTATTTGATGATGTTTTTAATTTATGTCGCGAATACGGCCCTATTGTTTTTTAGTGTGATCTATTACCGGGAGTTTACTGATTTTATGACGATGAACGTCATCTTCGGTTACTCAGCGGTCTCACAGGGACTCAGCGGCAGTTCGTTTGCGTTATTGAAGCCGCAAGACCTAGTGATGGTCGTCGATGTTGTGCTAGTCTTATTAGCGCTTGTGACACGGGTGATCAAACTGGACCCGCAGCCGCTCAAAAAGAAAACGGCGAGTGCAATTACCTCATTTGCAATTTTTTCATTAATGTTTAATTTAACCTTGGGTGAGATCGACCGGCCACAGTTGCTGACGCGGACGTTTGACCGCAACTATTTAGTTAAATATTTGGGGATCGATGCTTTTACAGTTTACGATGGTTTGAAAACTGCGAAAAATAACCAGGCTCGTAACCGGGCAGATGGTGCAGACTTAAATAAGATCTTGCAGTACACCAGTGACCACTACGCTGAGCCGAATCCACAGATGTTTGGGGCAGGGAAGGGTAAAAACCTGATTGTGATCCACTTGGAAAGTTTCCAGCAATTTTTACTGAACTATAAGTTGGACGACCAAGAAGTGACGCCATTTTTAAATAGTCTCTACAATAGTAAAGAGATGTATAGTTTTGAAAACTTCTTTAACCAAGTGGGACAGGGTAAAACTTCTGATGCGGAAAACATGTTGGAAACTAGCATCTTTGGGCTGCCGCAGGGCTCACTATTCTCGGCGCTTGGTACCGATAATACCTTCGAAGCGGCGCCAGCCATTTTAAACCAGAATGGCGGTTATTCTTCCGCAGTCTTTCATGGCAATAATGGCTCATTTTGGAACCGAAATAGCGTTTATCCTAACATGGGTTATCAGAACTTTTTTGACCTGAGTTACTTTAATCAAAACTCAAGTAACCTAAGTGAGTATGGCTTAAAAGATAAGCTGCTCTTTCATGACTCCATTAAATACCTAGAACGAATGCAACAGCCGTTTTATACTAAGTTCATTACGGTTTCGAACCATTTCCCTTATAATCTAGATAAAAAGAATACTGATTTTACCCCAGCCGATACCTCGGATAATTCGATTAATAACTACTTTGTGACCGCCCATTATCTAGATCAAGCGGTGCGCGAGTTCTTTGATTATTTGAAGAAATCGGGCTTGTATGATAACTCAGTAATTGTCTTGTATGGAGATCATTACGGGATCTCAGATACCCGGAACTTGAAGTTAGCTAAGTTGTTAGGAAAATCATCTTCCACCTGGAGTGATTACGATAACGCCCAGCTGCAACGCGTGCCGTTTATGGTACACGTTCCGGGTAAGCACGATGGTGGGATCCAGCAACAATATGGTGGGGAAATTGATGTCTTACCAACATTGCTGCATTTAATGGGCATCGATACGCGCAAATACGTGCAGTTTGGTACAGATCTATTTTCACCGCAGCATGATCAAACGGTTGCCTTTAGAAATGATAATTTTGTGACGCCAAATTATACCGTAATTGGGAATACGATTTATGAAAATGGCACTGGCAATGTGGTGACACATCCGTCTAAAAAAGTGAAACAAGAAATTGACGAAAGCTCGCAACGGGTCACGCAGTCGCTGGGACTCTCGGATGCATTAAATAATAAGAACTTATTGCGTTTTTACGTGCCAGACGGTTTTGTACCAGTCGATCCTAAGAAGTATGATTATCAAAATGATTTTTATAACTTGTTGCAGCAGGAAAAGAAGTTGAAGAACAATTCAACTAGTTTATGGTCGAAAAATCATGATAAGTCAACCATCACTGACTATCATTCTGACGCTCCAGAACTGACCGAAAGTGATGACGATGCGGCTAACGTTTCTAGTGTAAAAGCAAAGATCAAGGAGAAGTTAGACAAAAAGGCCAAAGAAGGCAGCGATTCAAGTAGTCAGTCCACGGCGGTGAGTGAAGTTAAAGCCGCAGAATAAGTAAAAATCTTCGGGTTTAAGTGGTTTCAAGGAAAAATCTGATTTTGTCGGTTTTTAGACTTTAAAAATTATGGCAATGTTGTATAATAAAAGGGTAAATAATAACAAAAGTAAGGAGATTTCAAAATGACACATATTTCATTTGACAGCTCTAATTTAGAAAAGTTCGTGCACGCTAACGAATTAGGAGAAATGCAGGCTTTAGTAACTGCTGCTGATACAGAACTTCGCGAAGGTACTGGTGCAGGAAATGACTTTACCGGTTTCGTTGATTTACCAGAAGACTTCGACAAGGATGAATTTGCACGGATCAAAGACGCCGCAAAGAAAATTCAGTCAGACTCTGAAGTGTTAGTTGTGATCGGAATTGGCGGTTCATATTTAGGTGCTCGTGCCGCGATTGAATTCTTGCATAACTCATTTTTCAACTTATTACCTGCAGAACAAAGAAATGCACCACAGATCTTTTTCGCTGGTAACTCAATTTCAGGTTCATACTTGCAACAATTAGTTGATCTCATCGGCGACCGTGACTTTTCTGTAAATGTTATTTCTAAATCTGGAACAACAACAGAACCTTCAATTGCTTTCCGGGTCTTTAAAGAAAAACTGGTCAAAAAATATGGTGTTCAAGGTGCAAATGAACGGATCTACGCTACAACAGACCGTGCCCGTGGTGCTTTGAAGACAGAAGCAGACGCAGCTGGTTATGAAACATTTGTAATCCCAGACAGCGTCGGTGGACGTTTCTCAGTTTTGACTCCTGTTGGTTTATTGCCGATCGCTGCTTCTGGTGCTGACATCGATCAATTGATGGCTGGTGCCGCAGCTGCCCGCAAGGACTTTAATAATGCTGATTTGAAAGAAAACCAAGCTTATCAATACGCTGCTTTGCGGAACATTTTATACCGTAAAGGCTACACAACTGAAATCTTGGAAAACTATGAACCATCATTACAATACTTCTCCGAATGGTGGAAGCAATTGATGGGTGAATCAGAAGGTAAGAACGAAAAGGGTATCTATCCTTCTTCAGCTAACTTCTCAACTGATTTGCATTCCTTGGGTCAATATATCCAAGAAGGTCGCCGGAACTTGATGGAAACAGTCATTCGCGTGGCTAAACCACAAGGTAATACGACGATCCCTGCAGACAAAGAAAATCTTGACGGTCTTGAATACTTGAGCGGCAAGGATATGAATTTTGTTAACGGTAAAGCTTTACAAGGCGTAGTTTTGGCACATACCGATGGTAATGTTCCTAACATGATCGTTGATATCCCTGACCAAACAGAATTCACCTTAGGCTACATGATTTACTTCTTCGAAATTGCTGTTGGTATTTCTGGCTACTTGAATGGTATCAACCCGTTCAACCAACCAGGTGTTGAAGCATACAAGAAGAACATGTTTGCCTTACTTGGACGCCCTGGTTATGAAGAATTAACTAAAGAATTAAATGCTCGGCTTTAATTTTAGTTAAGAGAATGCTCCGGTTTTGTGTTTACAAGACTGGAGCTTTTTTTTGGGCCAAAGTTTTTGCGTTTCTCTCAAGTTTGATGGTTATCGCTTGTACTTTGGGAAGAATCTAATAAAATATAATTAGTGGTCGTAATTCAAGGAGGTAATTTGAATGATAGCGAAAGCTGTTGAACAACTAATGGAACAGCGGAAAGATAAATTTATGATCCCGGCTGAGTTAGTTGCTAATGTCCTGGAGAACAATAACTTGGAGCATGCCTTTTTGGTTTTAACCAAAATTCGGTATGCCAAGATCCCAGTCTTAGATAGTAAGCAGCATTTTAAGGGCTTATTATCTCTATCAATGATTACAGAAACAATGTTAGGCTTAAACGGCATCGACCCCAGCAAGTTATCACGAGCAACCGTAGCCGACGTGATGGAAACGGACGTGAAGACGGTTCAGCCACCCTTTAAGTTAGAGGATATTTTACACATTTTGGTGGATGAAAACTTTGTCGTCGTGACCGATGAAGAGGGTGTTTTTACGGGGATCATCACGCGTCGTGAACTGCTGAAAAGTGTGAACCACATGGCCCATGAAATTGGTGATTTCTATGAAATCGAACCGCTAGCGGCCGCACAGGCAGAAAATAAATAAAGTAACTAACAAATAGCCGTAACCAGTGAAAACCTGGTTACGGCTATTTTGCAAGTTTAATTATGAAAACGTCAGAAAAAAGGGACGTAATTTCAGATAAAATCCCCGCTAAATTAACTAGTATTTTAGTTCAAATTAATTGGTATAGTTGGGATATCGAAACCAGCCTGGGTTAGTGCCTCTAAGTAAGCAGCTAAGAAATCACGCTGGATCGGTGACTGGGCACCGTTTTTGGTATAAATTGTGACCCGCAAGACTAGAGTCCCATTGCCAGGATCGACTGCGCCCAAGATTTTGGGCGGGATAGTAATCTCGTCATACTGTGGAGCTAACTCCTGGTTAACATGGGCAATGATTTTTTGCATCTCATGCAGATCTTTATTAGGGTCGATCCTAACGTCGATCAAAGCGCGCATATCGTTCCGAGAAAAGTTGCTGACGACGGTAATACTGCGGTTCGGGATAAAATGCAGGGTCCCATCGTCACCTAGGATTTGAGTCGTCCGCAATCCGATCGCATGGATCGTACCTTGCACTTCACCAAGCTTAACGTACTCACCCACAGAAAATTGTTCTTCTAATAAGATGAAAAAGCCAGTCACGATGTCAGTAACAAAGCCTTGGGCACCTAGTCCTAAAGCGATACTGAAAATACCAGCGCCAGCGATCAGGGTCCCGACTGGAATCCCTAGCAGTGATAAAACGGCATAAATGTAAAAGAACAGGACCGCATAGTGGAAAATGTTTAGCGATAAGGTATAAATCGTGGCCTTTCGATTTTTGGAAAGGTGGGTATTTTGATGCTTGACTTGTCTTTCAAATGCCTGGCGAATCAGCTTTTTTCCGACAGAGTGGACGATCAAAAAGAGCACACTGATCAGTAGAAAGGAACCTACTTTTTCCAACAGGGAACTAATTGTTTGATCCCAGTCAAAATTTTCTACGTAACGTTTGAAGATGTTAGGATTTAAGTTGGGTTGTTTTTTGACTGCCGCAGCTAAAAAAATCTGAGCAAAATCCAAATTAGTCACTTCCTTACTTAACTTTACCTTTTATTCTAGCAAAAAAGACGGTGGTATTGCGAGAATTTACAGTAAATTTTCAGTTAAATTCTGACAAAAGGACACAATAGAGCTAATTGGCTGAAGGAAAAACCAGAGACTTTTTTCGGTTAAAAAAAGTGAGTTTGCTTGCAGTTTGGCGGTTCTAATGATATTCTTGAAACAATAAGAATTCTTTAAAAAGTAGTATGAGGTGTCAATTAACTTTTGCGAACATTGATGTTTTAGCACCAGTTGAACACACGCCTGCTATTTTTTTATTGATTTTATTTAGGAGGAAATGATTATGGATATTACTTTTGGACAAATTGCAGGGATGGTCGCTGCAATCGCATTTTTGATTTTGGTGATTTACTTATGTCGCGTTTTGGTGACTTTGGTAAAGACACTGACTGAAGTTAACCAGACAGTGAACACCTTAACACAAGATGCCAATGATTCATTGAACCAAGTTAACGATTTGCTTGATAAAGTAAATGACTTAATGGAAGATGTGAATGGTAAGGTCAAAACAATTGACCCATTATTTACAGCTGTTGCTGATTTAAGTGAAAGTGTTTCTGACTTAAATGCAGCAGGCAAGGGTGCAGCCCAAAAAGTAGCATCATCTACTAAGACAGTTGGTAATTTCTCAAAGCTGTCATCAATCGCTGCAGTTGGTAAGAAGATGTTTGATATGGTTAAAGGTAGAAAGGCTAAGAAAAATAAGGAGGAAATCTAATTATGAAAAAAAGTTTTCTGATTGGATTCGGCGTTGGTCTGTCTGCCATCGCAGCGGGCTACGTTTATTGGCAACGTTTGAGTGCTTCACAACAAGACCAATTGGCGGTTAAGTTAGACGATACCTTAGCCAGTGGTCGCGATAAAGCAACTATGTTAGAAAGCAAAGCTGCTTTGAACGCACAAAATGCATTAGCTTCCTTAAAAGATTCAACTTCTAAGCTGAAAGGGCACTTAGATTCAGCCCGGGAAAGTATTGAAGATGATGCGGATGTCATGGATGGTGACATTGTGATCGACCACCGTTCTGCTTTTAGTAAGGCTAAACAAACGGCTGAACAAGAAGATGTTCGACCAACAGAAAAATTTTATCCACACAATAATTAGTTAAACCTAGATTTCTTAAAAGGCTGTTAGACTTCGGTTTAGCGGCCTTTGTTGCTAAAAAAGTCACCTGTCATGGGTGGCTTTTTTGTATATTCAGGAGTTTAGCTGGAGACAAAAAAGGTGCTGCCAAATTTTCTGGCAACACCAAGTGAGATTATTTAACTGGAATAACTGTTAATTCTTTAGATGTATGGGTAAATGGTAGACAACCGTCTTCTGTAATGTGGACACAGTCTTCGATCCGAACACCAACATCACCAGGAATGTAGATCCCAGGTTCAATGGAGAAGCACATGCCTGGTTGTAAGACTAAGTCGTTACCAGCCATGATTGATGGAAATTCGTGTTCACTTTGGCCCATCCCGTGGCCTAAGCGATGGGTGAAGTATTCACCATAGCCAGCTTTATCGATGATGTCACGGGCGATTTTGTCGAGTTCAGCAGCTGTGATCCCAGGTTTAGCAGCAGCTTGTGCCGTTAAGTTGGCTTCCAGACAAACATTGTAAACATCTTTAGCGTGTTGGCTAACTTCACCAAACGCTACAGTTCTAGTTGCATCAGAAATGTAGCCGTTGTAAATGACACCAAGGTCAAAGAGACAAAGCTTGTTAGGTTCGATCAGCTCTTTGCGAGGACCGCCATGGGCTTCGGCAGCATTGGCACCAGTTTGGACCATTGTTTCGAAACTCATTTGCATGATGCCAGCTAATTTAAGCTGGTATTCGATCTCAGCGACGACTTCTTGTTCAGTTCTGCCTTTTGAAAGAGCGTTAAAGCCAATTTCAAAAGCTTTATCTGCCCAATCACCAGCGATTTCCAAAGTCTTGATTTCTTCTGGTGTTTTGATCAATTTTAATTGTTCAACAAATGGTGTTAAGTTGCCAGTAAATTCAGCTGCTGGGAATTGTTTTTGCAAACTTGCGTATTTTTCAACCGTCAAGTTAGTTTTTTCAATTGCCCATTTTTGTGGGGTACCCGCTAATTCAACGATGTGGTCGTGAATTAGAGCAAATGGATCTTCATGGTCAAGGTAACCGAAAACTGGGTATTTCCAGCCAGTTTCTTTGACAGCTTCAACTTCTAAAGCTGGAGCAAAAATAAAGGGATCTTTATCAGGGAAGATAAAGAGCGCTAAAACACGTTCGATCGGATCACTTGAAAAACCAGTGAAATATTGGATGTCCATGAAATCACTGACATAGGCAATATCATAGTTATTGTCTGCCAGCCATTTTTGAACAGAATTGATATGAGACATAGAATCGCTCCTTTTTTTAGATTAACATTGATATTATAACACAATCGACTTTTAAGATTTAGAAAATGGCTTTGAAAACTTAATGAAAATTAACGACTGTTTTTTCTTAAAACGCTTGCATTTTTACTGAAAGTCTGTTAAATTAGATGTTGTTATTTGAAAGCTAAATGAAAACTAATTAAATTTAAAAGTCAGAAAGGGTAATTATCTTATGGATTCTAGAGAAGAGAAAACAGTTACGATTTCCACAGTTGCTAAAGAAGCCGGCGTTTCAATGGCAACAGTTTCTCGTGTAGTGAATGGCAATCCCAATGTTAAACCAACCACACGGAAAAAGGTCTTAGAAGTTATTGACCGGTTAGATTATCGTCCAAACGCTGTGGCACAAGGGTTAGCAAGCAAGAAAACAACAACTGTTGGGGTCATCACTCCTGATGTAACTAATGTTTACTTTTCATCCTTAGCCCGCGGGATCGACGACGTCGCAAGCATGTATAAGTACAACATTATTTTAGCGAACTCCGATGGTAACCATCAAAAAGAAATTCAAGTTTTGAATACTTTGTTAGCTAAACAAGTTGATGGAATTATTTTCATGGGTCATAACTTGACTGATGAATTACGGGCACAATTCAAACGGGCAAAGACACCAATCGTGTTGGCCGGTTCTGTTGACCAAAAAAATGAAGTTGAAAGTGTGCATATCAACTATGTTGAAGCCGTAGAAGGGGCTGTCAGCAACTTAATTAACCATGGTAATAAGCGGATCGCCTTTGTTTCTGGGCCATTGTCTGACCCAATTAACGGCGAATATCGTTTGCAAGGTTACAAGAATATCTTGGCTAAAAACAACATTGACTATGATCCAAACTTAGTCTTTGAAACTGACTACCGTTACCGTTCAGGTGAAGTTTTGTGGCCAGCTTTAGCCTCAGCTCATGCTACTGCTGCTTTTGTAGTAGATGATGAATTAGCTGCTGGTGTTTTGAACGGCGCCCGCGATGCTGGTGCTAAGGTTCCAGAAGACTTTGAAGTTGTTACAAGCAACAACTCTAAGTTAACTGAGATCGTTCGGCCAAAACTTTCATCGATCACGCAACCTTTGTATGATATTGGTGCGGTTTCTATGCGGTTCTTGACGAAGATGATGAATAAAGAAGAATCACCACAAAAGACGATTGAATTACCATATGGTTTCATCAAGCGTGGTTCAACTAAATAATCTAGTTAAAAGCGTTCACCTCAGGGTGGCGCTTTTTTGCTGTTTAACAAAAAAATTTGCGTTAACCCCCATGATTTGGTAGTATTTATTATGGCAAACGCCGTACAGAAATAAATTTTCGGAAAGAGGTATATGAAATGTCAGGACATTCAAAATGGCATAACATCCAAGGACGTAAGAACGCCCAAGATGCAAAGCGTGGGAAAATTTTCCAAAAAATATCACGAGAACTATATATGGCTGCAAAGAGTGGCGGTCCTGACCCAGACTCTAACCCACAATTGCGCCTGATGATGGATAAAGCCCGCAGTGCTAACATGCCAAAAGACAATGTTAAACGTGCAATTGATAAAGCTAGTGGCGCTAATGGTGCCGATTATGAAGAAATCACTTATGAAGGTTATGGACCAGCAGGGGTCGCTGTTTTGGTGCATACTTTAACTGATAACCGTAACCGGACTGCTTCTGCAGTGCGTGCTGATTTCAGTCATAATGGTGGAAGTTTGGGAGAAACTGGTTCAGTTAGTTTCATGTTCGATCGTAAGGGTTATATTGCGATCTTGCGTGAAGACCTAGACGTAGACGAAGATCAAATGTTTGAAGACGTCATCGAAGCTGGTGGCGATGACCTGCAGACTGAAGATGAAGTCTTTGAAATTTACACAGATCCAAAATCATTCCCAGAAGTGCGGGATGCTTTGCAACAAAAATATGAACTCGCTAGTGCAGAACTAACGATGGTTCCTAAGACAACAGTTGAAGTTCCAGAAGACAAGGTTGAAAAAGTTCAACGCTTGATCGATCATTTGGAAGACGAAGAAGACGTTTCTGAAGTTTATACTTCAGCTGAATTCTAGGACGAATAATAAGATAAAAGTCGTAGCCGTGAAGGTTGCGGCTTTTTTTGCGTGCTCGACATTTTTTAAAGAGCGCAGCACAACTTTGCTGTTCGATGCGTTCTGTAATTTAGTCGAGCTCCGTGAAGCAAGAGATTCCGCTTATCTTGCCTCAACCTTCAATGCCAAAAACGCATTAAAGGTTGGGTCACGATCATGCTCGTCTCTTAAACGCTTCACTCCGCTCTGTGATTTAGTCGAGCTCCGTGAAACAGAAAGTTCCGCCGATCTAAACCCAGGAACAAATGCCGAAACCGCATTAGCTCCTAGGTTCCAATCGGGCTCGCTTTCTAATCGCTTCACTCCGCTCTGTGATATTAGTCGAGCTCCGTGAAACAGAAAGTTCCGCCGATCTAAACCCAGGAACCAATGCCGAAACCGCATTAGCTCCTAGGTTCCGATCGTGCTCGCTTTCTAATCGTTTCACTCCGCTCTGTGATTTTAGTCGAGCTCCGTGAAGCAAGAGATTCCGCTTATCCTGCCTCAACCTCCAATACCAAAAACGCATTCAAGGTTGGGTCACGATCATGCTCGTCTCTTAAACGCTTCACTCCGCTCTGTGATTTTTTAAACTTTTTTGCAATTTGAAAACCAAAATCACGATTTTTTGCGTATCTATTAGTGAGGAGGTCAAATATGAATGAAGAAATTACGCAGCTTTTTGCAGCTGCAATTAAAAGGCACGCCAGCGACATTTACTTGCTGCCACGCCAGGATGACTATGAAATTAGTCTGAGTTATGCCGGTGAGTTTCATAGTTATCAAAAGTTATCGCAAGCTAAGGCTCGACAAATGGTCAATTTTTTCAAATTTAAGGCTGATATGAGTCTCAGTGAACGGCGCCGGCCACAGTTAGGGGCGTGGACCTATCAAACTGAAGCAACAACTGTTTTTTGTCGCCTGGCCTCAGTGGGAACGTTCCTTGACCAAGAATCAGTGGTGATTCGGCTGATCTACCAGCAAAATGCTACCAATAATGGTTATTTTTTTCAGGAACAGTTTCAGCAGATCCTGGCAGCGTGTTACAAGCGGGGCTTGGTTTTATTTGCAGGGCCGATGGGGTCAGGGAAGACGACGGCTATGTATCATTTTGCCAAGCAGCTGGGGGACAAGCTCGTAATGACAATTGAAGATCCAGTCGAGATTTATGAACCCCATTTTTTACAGTTACAGGTTAATGATCAAGCACAGATGTCTTATGAAAGTCTGTTGACCGCTGCTTTGCGGTTGCATCCGGACGTTTTTGTCATTGGCGAGATCAGAAATGAACAAACGGCAGCAATTGCAGTCAAAGCAGCTTTAAGCGGCCATTTGGTCTTGAGTACTGTCCATGCCCAAAATGTTTATGGGGTATTTTTACGGTTGTTAAATTTGGGGGTGTCTCCTGCTGATTTGGACCAAACAGTTCAACTGGTATCTTACCAGCGGCTGATAGAAACGACGACAGACCAACAAAAGGTCCTGTTTGATTTATTATCATTGGACGAGACTTCTTGGGCACAGATCAAGCAAAAAAAGCGGGGGAAAATGACAGATGAGTGGGCAAAAAACTTGGCAATTTGTTTTCAGCAAGGGCAGATCACGGCCGCGACCCAAGCTAAATATGCACTGGGGTAAAGAAAAACTCAGCTTAAAACAACAAGCGGTCTTTTTTTCATCCTTAGCCGAAATGATGCAGGCGGGTTTTTCTTTGAAAAAAAGTTTGATAAACTTGCAGGCAAATCACCAGTTAAGTGCGGTCAAAAGCCAACAGATCCTACTCCAACTCGAACAGGGGCATACGCTCAGCCAGACGCTTCAACCTTGGCTGTCACAAACTACTTTTTTTCAGTTAAAAATTGCGGAGCAGCATGGCAGCGTGGAAGACTGTATTCAAGAATTAGGGCATTTTTTATTTGGGGTAGATGAGCAGCTGCAGAAGTTACGGGGGTTGTTGTTGTATCCTGCAATGTTGTTTGTTTTACTGGGTGGCTTATGCGGGTCGATCAAGATTTGGCTGCTTCCTAAACTGACTGAATTTTCGCAAGGCTTGGCTGAAAATGACCAGCAAAAAGTGGCCGTGGATTGGAGCCAAGTCGTGTCATGGGGCTGGAAATTGTTATTAGCAGCTTGCTTAATTTATGCGCTGAAGGTTGGATACTGGTGGTACCGGCAAAAGACCTTGAACCGGCATATTTGGTATGCACAATTACCTCTAGTTGGCCGGCTATATCGGCTGTATAGTGCCTATTTGATCTCGTTTAATTTGTCGTTGTTATTGCGCTGCGGATTAGATGTTCACCAAGTGTGTTGTTATCTGCAAGAATTTAAGCCGCAGTCCTTGTATTATCAATTAGGCTGCCAGTTAGCGCAGTCCTTGGACCAAGGTCATGAGCTAAGCGGATTTGTGCGCCAGTACCCGTTTATCCCCCAAGAGTTATTATTCTTTTTAACCAGCGGAGATACAAAAACGGAACTGAGTCAGGAGTTGGCCTTATTTGCCCACCATTCCTACCAGAACTTAGTGCGAGAATCAGAACGGCTCTTAACGTGGATCCAGCCGGTGTTATTTTTAGTGATCGCAGGGGTGATCATTGGCACCTACTTGGCGATTTTGTTACCAATTTATTCAAGCATTGAAGGGATCTATTAAAATGAAAAAGAAAAAAGCAGCTGGATTTACCTTAGTTGAAATGGCGATCGTACTGTTTATTATTAGTTTGTTGATTTTGATCGTGGTCCCAAATGTCAGTAAACAAAGGGGACGGGCGATCACCATCAATGATCAGGCCTTACAGACGGAATTAAATTCGCAGGTCGAATTGTATCGTAACGAACATAACCTGGATAATTCCACGAAGGTCACACTGGATGAATTGAAAAGTGAAGGCTATTTAAACCAAGGTCAACTCAAGCAAATTGAAAAAGAAGGCTTAGAGATTGGTAAGGGTGATGATTAAGAAAAAAGCCCACACGGCCGGCTTTTCATTGGTTGAAGTGATCGTAGTTTTAGCGCTGGTAGTGGCACTATGCGGTTTGCAGCTGTTTCCGGCAGCATTTTCACGACAGAAACTGGCAGAGGTGCTATTTTGGCGGAACTTTCGGCAAAACTGGACCAGTTTGGTGATTGAAACTCGCGTGCGGCACGATGCTGGTTTAGTGCAGTTTTTGGGGGACTCGTTGTACTTTTGTTCAGCGAGTAATGCGCAGAAAAAACAGGCTTTGGCGGTTCCTAAAACTTTGCATCTAACTGGTGGAAAGCTGGACGAAAATCTTTATCAAAACGGGGGGACGCAGCCGCAAAGAATTACGTTCTATTCGGATTTAGACCATCAAAATTATGCAGTGATCTTTCAGTTAGGCTATGGGGGGCAGTATCGCATTGAAAAAACGGCCAGGTAGTCCAGGCTTTATTTTAGCGGAGGCAGTGGTGACCTTATGGCTGGTTGCTTTACTGAGTTTGACGTACTGCGCGATCGATATTCGGGCCAGCCGCCAGGAACAGCATTTAGCCAAGAGGGCGGAACTTGCCAGTCAGTTGTTAAGTCGAAGCCAAGCAGTGCTAAGTCACCCTGATCAGCAGCCGCCAGCAAAAATCGAGGTGCATGATGGAACAGAAAAAATTACGGTCGAAATTAAACGGTAAAGCAGATGGCTTCACACTGGTGGAGGTCATGGCCGGACTAGTGATCAGTGTATTGTCATTAATTTTACTAACTAATTTTTTGTCTAACCGTCAAATGGAATTGCGGACAGTTCGCCGGGCAGACCGTTTTCAAGTCCGCTCCGCCGTTGCCACACTGCAGTCTAGTGAATTAGACCTTCATTACATTCCTAAGCAAGGCTCGCGGTTGTTATTTTATAGTCCAACCAAAAAATTAAATTATTCATTGGCTTTAAATGGGGAACGGTTAGTCATGCGGGGACAAAGTCAAGGCTTTATGCCGATACTGTATGATGTTAAAGCAGGGGAGCTAAGTTTTAAACCGCCGAATTTAAAATTGGTGTTAACGTTGCATGGAGTCACTTATCGGGAAAAAATCACTCTTAGTCCGATCAAACAGGAGGAACAAGATGCACAAAAAAGTGGCAGGTAACCTGCTTTTTTCTGGACTGGCCTTTTTATTAGTCTTGGGAGTTTTAGTGGCAGGACAGTTGACCAATTATCGGCTGTCAGCGTTGACCTATCAGGATATCATTCAACAAAATGAAGCACAGACGATGAAAAATTTGGCGTTAGCGGCTCACTTACCTGAAAAAAAGAGTTTACAGTTTAATTTGGGGGTTGTTAAACGCACTGGAGAAAAGTGGATAGTTACTTTAAACAACCAGAAAAAATATACTTTTCCGGTTGACCCAGAATAAAAATTGGCTTGTTTTAAGGCCCAACCAAGAGAGTTAGACTTGAAATTCTAGCGGACGATAGGTACACTGAATTATTAGAAGATAATTGAGGTGAACGAGTTGAAGTTAGAAGAAATTAAAGCAACTTATGAATTACTAGAACAGGGGATCCAGTTAATTTTAGCTGATACAGATTTGTCTTACCTAGATGCTTTTGTGCGTTTAGCGGATGATTTGTTAAGCGACGGCGAAGTTTATCAAGCGGATGATTTAACTGCTGAGACCGTCGAACAGCTGACAGAACTGTACCAAAAAATTGATTTACGGCAATTTGCTAAAGAAGAAGTCCGCCAAGTCGTGCAGCTAGTCTTATTAAAATCATACCGTCAAGAAAAAATTCAGGCTAACCACCAGATGACGCCCGATTCAATTGGGGTCTTGTTGGAGTATTTGGTGGAGAAAATAACGCAGCCTGACCAAAAATTGGAATTTTTAGATATTACTGTTGGTACAGGCAACCTGTTAGCGACTGTGATGAATCGTTTAGAAGCGAACGGCTGGAAGTCTTTGCATGGAGTTGGTGTTGATAACGATGATACCTTGTTGGCAATTGCTAGTTTAGCTGCCCAGTTTGAAGACCAAAATCTTGATTTATATCACCAAGACGCAATTGATGACTTGCCAGTGGCTAATGTAGATGTGGTCGTGAGTGACCTGCCAGTTGGTTATTATCCGTTAGATGAACGAGTTCAAGATTTTGCGACCCATGCCAAAGAGGGACATTCGTATGTTCACCATCTGTTGATCGAACAGGCTTTAAATGCTTTACGTCCAGGAGGGTTCGGTTTATTCGTTATTCCACGAGGACTATTTGAGAGTGCAGAAGCTCAGTCGTTGATCAAGCAGATTCAAGCAGTGGGCTACTTACAGGGACTGCTGAACTTGCCAGAAGAATTATTTGCATCAAAGCAATCGCAAAAATCAATTTTGTTATTGCAAAAAAAAGACTCTAATGCACAACAGGTGCAACAAGTCTTACTGGGAGATTTTCCATCCTTTAAGGACCAAGCTGAATTTGGCGGTTTCTTAACGCAAATTGAACAGTGGATCGCCGCTGAAAAACTTGGATTAAAAAAATAAGTTAGGATAAGCTAAGCCAACAGAACAATTCTGTGACTTAGCTTTTTTGCTAACTGCAAGAACCAGGCGGTAATGCAGATGATGAGCCGCTCAGAAACTAACCGCTTTGTTATCTTAACCGATTCAGTGTAAAATCAATACTAGAAGATAGGCAAGGGGCGAAAGACATGATTTATTTTACTGCAGACACGCATTTTTTTGATGAACATTTGACCCATGACCTGCATTTTGCGAACCGAGATTTTTTAACGACCAGAGAAATGAACGAAACTATCGTCGAAAATTGGAACCGGGTCGTAACTGACAAGGATGTGGTTTACCATTTAGGCGACATTGCACAGACTGCTTCTAACCACGTGGGACACCAACAGGTCTTAGAGATCTTGGAACGTTTAAATGGACAGTTAGTTTTGATCAAGGGCAATCATGATCCGCGGGCATTGTTTAAATATTTGGACCGTCACCAAACACCCTTAACTACTGAAAAGCCCAAATTTGTCTTTCATGATGTGGGGCTGATTTTAAAATTTGACCACCATCAGTTTTTCTTGACGCATTATCCGTTGATGCTCGGAATCTCAGTCAATAGTGTGAATTTACACGGGCACATTCACCATTATGCGGTCAATAGTCAAACCAACATAAATGTGGGAGTCGATACCCCAGAAGATGCCTATCTAACTGTGAAAAATCGACCATTTGGCCAACCGTTCTCACAAGCAGAAATTATGGAAATGGTCACTAATAAGAAGATAGATTTTCAGAAAAGGAAATAAGGTTAATAGACAATGAATGATAAAATTACAATTTTGCATACGAATGACTTTCATTCTCACTTTGAAAATTGGCCAAAGGTCAGAAGATACCTGCAACACACGAAAAAAGAACTGGAAAGCCAGGGCCAAACAGTGATCACGGTCGACTTGGGTGATGCGATGGACCGGGTCCACCCGTTAACTGAGGCAACTGACGGAAAATTTAACGTTGAGTTGTTAAATACTGTCGCCTATGATGCGGTGACGATTGGTAATAATGAGGGGATCGGAAATTCCCATGAACAACTGGCTGATCTATACGCAAAAAGTGCAGCCCCAGTGATCTTAGATAATTTAATCGACAAACGGACTAACAAGCGGCCATCGTGGGTCAAGCTATCTAAGATCATTAAGACTAAAAATAATACTAAAGTCGGGTTGCTGGCTTGTACTGCACCATTTGGTCCTACCTATGAAATGAATGATTGGAAAGCATTAGATGTTGACCAAGTTTTGCCGGAAGTTATTAAAATGTTACGGCCACGGGTGGATGTCTTAGTCTTAATGTCACATTTGGGGATCGATATGGACCGCTATATTGCTGAAAAGTACCCCGAATTTGACGTAATTTTAGGCAGCCATACGCATCATTTGTTAGAAAACGGGGAAGTCGATGGGAAAACCTTGGTCTGTGCTGCTGGTAAGTGGGGCAGATATACTGGACAAGTCTCGTTAGAATTTTCCACTGACCGCCAACAACTGACTAGCAAGTCAGCCAAAACAATTGCGACTGAAGACTTGCCGGAAGCGGCGGGCGACCAAACTGAAATTGCAAGTTATACGCGACGCGGACAAGAAATCTTGAATCAACAAGCAGTCGCTATTTTGCCGCGTGCTTACGCAGGCTCTGTCGTCCAAGACTCGCAACTGATGCAAGAGGGCTTGGCTGCAGTAGAAGAAGCCACGGATACTTCGGCAGCTATTTTAAACGCCGGCTTATTTTTAGGGGACCTAAATGCGGGAGTTTTGACTAAAAATGAGCTCCATCAGTTATTGCCCCACCCGATGCGGATGGTTAAGATCAGATTGACTGGTTATAACTTATGGCGGCTGATTCGAGAAATGGAGAAAAATCGGCGTCATTTGCGCCGGTCGGTGGTTCGAGGCAATGGATTTCGGGGCACGATTTTTGGCGATCTAGTTTACGCTGGAATTGAGTATGATGCCAGTGAAAAACAAGTTTTCTGGCATGGTCACCCCTTAAATCAGGAGAAAATTTATACGATCGGGACTGTCGATAATTTTATTTATGGACCATTTTTCCCGACTTTGGAAATTGCAGGTGAAGTTTCTTATATAGGTGACCGCTTTTTGCGGGATGCTTTAGGGGACTATTTTGCGCATAAATTTCCAGTATAGTATAATGAAAACTGGTTTTATTTTTGGAGGAAGTTTTAGTGAATAGTGAAAAGAAAGAACGACGGGAAGCGCAGCTAGCCAAAAAAGCCGAAGCAATTCAGGCTTATGCTAGCAAAGTCGTGATGACTGATGACAAGCAGTTAACGATCGATGGGCGCCCCTATGAATTACTCGTCAATTTTCATGACGGGTTTGATGTACAAAAATTAGAAGAACGTTTTAGTGAGATTTTAACAAAATATGATTACATTGTTGGTGATATGGGCTTTGAGCAGTTACGGCTGCATGGCTTTTATCAAAGCAACAGCAAGAAGGGCCTGCCTTCACAAAATATTGACCGGCTGCAGGATTACTTGTTTGAATACTGTAATTTTGGCTGTGCTTATTTTGTCTTGCATAATCTAGATGTTCAGACGCAAAAGCCCAGTGCTGCTTTGGATAAAGAACTATATGGCAATGAGCATCCAAATAACCACCGGGGGCGGAACCAAAACAAGGGTAAAAAACGCCGTCCTCGCCGACGTAAGGAAAAGAATCAGGCATTTACTGCTGAAAAAACATATTCTGTTCATCCTCGCCGGAAGAAAAAGGCTCCTGCCAAGCAAACACGGCAGAATAAACACGCTAACCAACATCATTTTGTAATTCGGCAAAAATAAGCTGGCAGTGTTGAGAAAAACGAACTAGAAAGAGAGAAAGTCGATGAAAAAATATCAGGCATATTTGATTGATCTAGATGGTACGATGTACCGGGGAAAAGAAAAGATTCCGGCAGCCAAGCGGTTGATCGACCGTTTGCAAGCGGCAGAGATCCCTTTTTTATTTGTGACTAACAATAGTACGCAGACCCCAGATAAAGTTGTCCAAAATTTAGCAGATAACTTTGATATTCATGTGACTACGGCAAATATTTTTACGTCAGCACTCGCCACAGCGGATTATCTGGCAGACCTCGACCCCACTAAACGGACAGTTTATCCGATTGGAGAAATTGGCTTAAAGCAGGCACTCAGCGGTCGGGATTTTGTCGTAGATGAAGAACAGCCAGATTACGTGGTCGTGGGCCTCGATTATGATGTGACCTACCATAAGTTTGAACTAGCGACCTTGGCTATTAAGCGGGGAGCACAGTTCATTGGGACGAACGCCGATACTAACTTGCCAAACGAACGGGGCTTAGTGCCGGGTGCGGGTTCCTTGATCGCACTTGTGGAACGGGCGACCCAGCAAAAAGCGACTTACATTGGGAAACCAGAAACGATTATTATGGAAAAAGCCCTGGCACAGTTGGGCTTGCCTAAGAGTGAAGTAGCGATGGTCGGCGACAACTATCTGACAGATATTCAGGCCGGACTCAATTTTGGCATGGATACGATTTTAGTTTACACTGGTGTCGCAACTAAGGACTTCGTGGCCCAACAAGAGCGTCAGCCGACCTATCAAATTGATTCATTGGACGAGTGGGAGGTTTAAGATGGTGCCAGCTTTTCGCAATCGGTGGTATTGGAAGGTCATTTTATGCCTGACAATTATTGCGTGGTGTATTGCAATCGTCATTAACTTTCAGCCCTTGTACTATTTATTTGTCAAACAAGAAAACCTGGGGCAATTAGTGGGCTTAACTAACAATCAGCTGCAGCATGACTATCAGCACTTGTTAAATTATCTGAATTTTCCCTGGGTCCATAGTTTAGGGATCAGTTTGCCTAGTTCGGCCAACGCCTTGACTCATTTTGCGGATGTCAAACGGTTGTTTTTACTTGACTATGTGGTCTTGATCTGTGGGACACCATGCAGTTACTGGTATCTCAAAAAATTACGGCAACAAGGGATGCTTTGGCAGCTGATTACAGTCGGCCAGGTGATGATGACTGCGGGAATTTTCCTCTCAGTCATGTTGGCATTGGCCTTTGACCGCTTTTTTATTTTATTTCATGAGGTTTTATTTCGTAATAATGACTGGATTTTTGATCCTGCAACAGATCCAATCATTGATGCCTTACCAGATGAGTTTTTTCTGGCCTGCTTTGCCTTATTCTTTGTCTTATTCTTGTTAAGTATGATGGTATTGATCATTTGCGGCAAACGCAGTTTAAAAACAAGCAAGCATTAAAAAATAGTTAACAAAAAAACCGCCAAATTTACTGACGGTTTTTTGTTAACTATTTTTTTGGATCCTCTTGTTTGGCAGAGCCGCCTTTGACTAGGCCAATGATCGCTGGGATCAAAGAGATCACGATGATCCCGATAATGATCACGGAAAAGTGTTCTTTGACAAAAGGCATGTTTCCAAAGAAGTAACCAGCGCCACAGCATAAAAGGACCCAGGCTAGTGCCCCAATTAAGTTGTGCTTAATGAAGTTGCTGTACTTCAACCCGCTGCCTGCCGCAATGAAGGGGGCAAAGGTCCGGATGATCGGCATGAAACGAGCCAAAGTGATCGACATCGCACCATGCTTTTCAAAAAATTCCTCGGTCTGGTCAAAATACTCTGGTTTAACGACCTTTTGAAACCAATGGGCTTGTTTGAGCGTGTGCCCGAGATAATGGCCGATCATAAAGTTAGTACTATCACCAGCGATGGGTGCTAATAAGAATAGTGCGATAAAGATCCAGATGTTTAAACCATAGTCGGGATTGGCCGCTAATGCCGCTGCAGCAAAGAGCAGCGAGTCACCTGGTAAGAAGGGCAAGATCACTGCCCCAGTTTCGATAAAAATGATCAAAAATAAGATCAAGTACGACCAGTTGCCAAAACTATTAACGATGGTCACCAAGTGGTCGTCAATGTGTAACACAAAATCGATCAAAGTTGCCAATTTGTATTTTTCTCCTTATGCGTTTGATTTAATTATTATAACGATTTAAATAGTGCAAAAACAGTTTACACCGCTTTTTTAAGTAAAACTTATTGCTTATATTTGAGCATCAATTCCGTACTATGAGCAGGTTGACGTCGGTCAGGATAAACATATAAGAGGGCGTTGTTGACCGCAGTTGGTGCTTCGCCCATTCCAGAAGCAATCAGGGCTGGTCGGCCTTCTTTATAGGCAGTATCGCCAATGGCATAGACTCCAGGCATTGAAGTTGCTTGTTTTTCACTGACTTTAATTTCATGCCGTTCCATCTCTAGCCCCCAGGATTCGATCAAATTATTGCTGGAGGTGAAACCATAATTGACGATCAGGTCGTCGAAGTCGCAGACCTCTTGAGTCGTTTCACGTGATTTTTGCAGGGTAACGGCTAATTTGTCAGTCGACGTTTGGGCAAAGTCCTTGATCGTATAAGGTGTTAGCAAACTAACGTTATCTTGTTGCTCGAGCTTCGTCATACTGCTCTCAAGGGCACGGAATTTATCCCGCCGGTGAATGACCGTGACAGACTTTGCGATGGGAGCCAGTTCTAGGGCCCAATCGATGGCTGAGTCTCCACCGCCAGCCACAGCGATGTCGTGTCCGGCAAAGATGCTAGGGTCAGTAATGAAGTAGTGCAGCTTCGTTCCTTCAAACTGTGCTGCACTGGCAACACGTAATTTACGTGGTTCAAATGAGCCGATCCCGCAAGCAAGGATGATTGCCTTACTATAAGTAGTCCGCTTAGTTGTCTTGATTTCAAAGCCGAGTTCAGTCTGGCTAAAAGAAGTCACCGTTTCTCCCAAAAAAACATCGGGTTTAAAAGCGGTGGTTTGCTCGGTTAAATTTTCAATTAGTTCTTTACCAGTTGTTTGGTAATAAGCTGGGATATCGTAGAGAGTTTTTGCGGGAAATAGGGCGGAAACTTGGCCCCCTAAAGTATCTAAACTCTCAATAATTTGTGTTTTTGCCATATGCATGCGTGCGTAAGTTGCGGCAAACATGCCCACTGGTCCGCCGCCAATGATGGTTAGGTCATAATAATTGTCTGTGTCAGCCATGCTGATCATAAACCCCTTTCTCTTTTAAGCCAGTTAGGAATCTATTTGGAAAAATGATTCAAAAGATGGCTCAATGTTAAAGCACTCGTTTTCTAGCCTAGCATTAATAGCCCCTAAAATAAATTAGAAAATTATGGCGGGGGGTCTGTTGAGTTAAACTTAAGTATGGTTGATTTGTTTCTAAGTGAATTTTTGGAAGTTTTATAGTATAATCGTAACTATTGGATGAAGCAAACAAATAGCAGACTGACTTTGCTGTTGGCTAGTGATTTTTGGCTAAATGAGACAGTGTATTAATGGTGTTAGCTGCTATTTGTTTGACTATTTAACATGAAGAGGAGTTTTTTGATGAATTATCCACAAGCTGATCTAAGCCAAGTTACTGGCCCTAAAGCTTTGATCGATACTACTAAGGGACAGATCTTAATTCAATTGTTTCCAGACCAGGCACCAAAAACTGTCCAAAACTTTGTAAGTTTGGCAGAAGACCACTATTACGATGGCACGATCTTTCACCGTGTGATTCCAGAATTTATGATTCAAGGCGGCGATCCAACCGGAACAGGGATGGGTGGACAAAGTAGTTTTGGTACACCATTTGAAGACGAATTTTCTGCTGAAGTCTTTAACTTACGGGGCGCATTGTCGATGGCTAATGCTGGTCCTAATACTAACGGCAGCCAATTTTTCGTGGTTCAAAGCACCAAAGTTCCCGCTGACATGATCCAACAGATGCAAGCAGCAGGCTATCCAAATGAAGTCGTTGAAATGTATCAAAATGGTGGGACTCCATGGTTAGATCATCGTCATACCGTTTTTGGTCAGGTTATTGAAGGTTTAGACGTTGTTGATCAAATTGCAACTGCTAAAACTGGAATGCAAGATAAACCAGTTGAAGAAATTAAGATCAATAGTGTTGTTATTAAATAACGGATTATGTAGTTTTTCATAAATGGAGGATTGTATGTCAGATTATCGAATTGGGCAGGTTATCACCGGCCAGGTAACTGGCATTCAGCCATATGGAGCTTTTGTTGCACTGGATGAGCAGACACAAGGGTTGATTCATATTTCTGAATGCCACCATGGTTTCGTTGATGACGTTAATAAGTTTTTAAAAGTAGGTGAAGAGGTCACAGTGATGGTGATCGATATCGATTTATATACGGGCAAGATCTCTTTATCTATTCGTTGTCTAGAAAAACCGTTTGATTTTTCGCAACCGCGTAAACGAGCTAGGTTCCAGCATAAAAAGTATTGGACTGATTGCAGCGTTTCAACCGGCTTTAAGCCTATCAGCCAACGGTTAGACCAGTGGGTTGAAGAGGCCTTAGAAAATATTTCGGCAGAAAAGTAAAAAAATACTTGACCTTTGGTGGTAAATGCTGGTATTATATTTCTTGTCGCTTGCGACAGATAAAAATAAATGAATAAACAAATTTTAAAATATTTGTTGACATTTAATTAAATTGATGATAAACTTTATGAGTTGACAAATTACTGGTGATTGATTCTTGATCGGATCAATCAAAAATAAATTTGTTAACTATGAAAAAAGTACGTGACAAGCAATTGAGAAGCTGATATAATTATTGAGGTTGTGATTGAGCTTTTAAGAAGCTTGATTCAATCGAGTAGATCTTTGAAAACTGAACAAAGTTTCGACAAATCAAATGTGTGAGGTCACTGATCTTATGATCAGTGCAAAAAAACATTTGCGAAGTCAATTTCGCTAGTAAAATTTAT